>NZ_AOSR01000032.1:0-146493 GCF_000349585.1 Dietzia sp. UCD-THP | reverse complement strand
TGGTTGCTCGGTGCCCCAGGACGCCCCGAGCCGCGGCCCCTCCGTGCTAGCGGTGTCGGCGCCTTCGGCGCTGTCAGCGTTGTGGGCGGTGTCTTCGGCATGGCGTACGGGGGTGCAGATGTCGTCGGTGTTGGGGTCCCCGAGGGCGCACAGGGCGTCGGCGCGTAGTTGGTTGCGGGTGCGGGGATGGCCGGACTGCCAGGCGGTGCGGGCGGCGGCCTCGATGCGGCGGCGCAGCTTCTCGGCGTCACTGCTGGGCAGGTGGGCCCACATGCTGGTCATGCCGTTGCGGCCGGGGCGAAACCGGACGGTGCGCTGTTCGGCGGCGTCGGCCACGGCGTGTTCGGCGGCCCGGGGATCGTGGCGTTCTCTCGCTGCGTCGACCGCGGTGTCCAGGGCGGTGCGGCTGGGTCGGTGGCCCCCGTCCAGGTCCCGGGCCAGGGCGCCGACGACCTCCGACTCCACTTCCGCGATGATCCGGTCGGGGATGTCGGCCAGTCGGCAGGCGGTGTCGATGGCCAGTTGTTCTGGCAGCAGGCCCCGGTCGACGGCCTTGCGCAGCAGGGGCAGGCGGGTGTGGATCTGGGTACCGGCGGTGACCAGGCGTGCGGCGTGCCAGCAGGTCAGGGACATGGCCGCGGCCAGGTGGTCACGGGCCCGGTCGGTCGGGTCCAGGCGGGCGAACGCCGGCCGCGGGCTCGCCCCGTCATCGTGCGCCGCCTCATCCAGACGCGCCAACGCCTCGACGAGATGATGCGCGGCCCGCAACCGGGTCGCCGCCGCGAGATTCTGCGCCAGCGTCGCCGACCGCGCCACCTCACTGAGCGCCTCGGCGCCCAGCGTGTCCAGAGCCTCCGGCACGGCGCGCAGCGCCCCGAACGCCGCCGAGCTCGTCGTCGTCATCATCGGAACCACCCCACCTTCGTCGCCAGGTGAATCGAACGCGCGTTCGATGTTACTCGCACGTGCATGTTCGCGCAAGTGTTCGATTCTCTCGACCTGGCCTGTCGGCCCCCCGCGCTACACTCACCGCATGAACGAACCGCCCGCCTCCCCCGTCGACCGCGCCTTCGACGTGCTGCGGGTGACGGCCGCGGGGACCGGATTGACGCTGAGCGAGATCTCCCGCGAGGCCGGCTTGGCCAAGTCCACGACCCTCCGGCTCCTGGGCGCGCTCGAACGAAACGACGCGGTGACCCGGATCGGCCAGCGCTATCGGCTGGGACCTCTGGTGCACGAGCTGGACCCGATCCCCGCCTCCCCGGCGTACGAACGAACCCGCCGTGTCCTGACACCGTTCCTCGCGCACCTCTTCGAGGCGACACGGGCGACGGTGCACCTGGCCACGCTGCACGGCGACGAGGTGGTGTACCTCAACAAGCTGCACGGTCCGCGACCGATCCCGTCCCCGTCCCGGATCGGCGGAGGACTGCCGGCCTACTGCACGGGTGTGGGCAAGGCCATGCTGGCGTTCGACGACGCGGCCGCCGAGCGGGTTTCCCAGGGCCCGCTGGTCGCATGGACTGACACCACCCTCACCTCGCCGGACTCGCTCGCGATGGAGCTCGCGGAGATCCGGCGCCGCCGGCGGGCGGTGGACCGCGCCGAGCTGACACCCGGCCTCTACTGTGTGGCCGCCCCCGTGTTCGACGACGACGAGGGCGGCACCAGCGGCACCCGTGCGATAGCGGCGCTGTCCGCGAGCGCAGCAGACAGATCGGCACTCACACGACTGGAGCCGCTCGTCACCAGGGTCGCGGCGGCCGCCAGTCGCGCGATGGCCACGACCGAGGACGAGTAGCGGGTCGGCGGCTCTAGATGAACTCCATGGTGACCTCGCCCAGACCCGCGAACTCCGCACGGAAGGAATCGCCCGGAGCGGCGTCCATGGCGCGGATCGCGGTGCCGGGCAGGATCACGTCGCCCTTACGCAGGCGAACGCCGAACTTGGCGACCGTCGAGGCCAGCCACCCCACCGAGTTGAGCGGGTTGCCCAGCACCGCGTCGGAGCGACCGGAGGCGAGGAACTCACCGTTCTTGTAGAGGGTCGCGTCGATCGCCGCGACGTCGAGATCCGCCAGCCTCACGCGCTGCGAACCGACGACGTACCCGCACGACGAGGCGTTGTCCGCGATCGTGTCGGGCAGGCTGATCTTCCAGTCGCGGATGCGGGAGTCGATCAGCTCGATCGACGGCACGACCCACTCGATGGCGGCGGCAGCCTCCTCCTGAGAGCACCCCTCCGGCGGGATGTCGGCGCCGAGGATGAACCCCACCTCGACCTCGACGCGCGGGAAGCAGAACCGCGCAGCCTCGACCGGAGCCCCTTCCGGATACTCCATCGTGTCGAGGAGATGGCCGTAGTCCGGTTCGTCGACGCCCATCATCTCCTGCATCGCTTTGGACGCCAGGCCCACCTTGTGGCCGGTCACCACCGCGCCGGCCTCGAGCTTGCGACGGATGTTGACGAGCTGGATCTCGAAGGCGTCGTCGGGGGTCATCTCGGGGTGGTCGGCGGTGAGCGGCGCGATGGGCGCCACCTCGGCCTCGGCATCCCAGAGTCGCTGTGCGAGTGTGGCGCGGGTCTCCTCGGTGAGCATGACGGGGATGCTACCTCGATCGTCTGGCGCTCGAGCCCCCGGTTCTATAACGTGTTCTACATGGCAGACCAGGAGTTCGACGTCGTCGTCGTCGGTAGCGGTGGAGCAGGCATGACGGCCGCCCTCACAGCAGCGAAGAAGGGCCTCAGCGTGGTCCTCGTGGAGAAGGCGCCGCACTACGGTGGCTCCACCGCACGCTCTGGAGGCGGCGTGTGGATCCCGGGGAACTCCGTCCTCCGGCGGGACGGGGTGCAGGACACCCCGGAGGCCGCCCGCACCTACCTGCGCTCGATCATCGGCGATGTGGTGGCCCCGGAGAGGATCGACGCGTACGTCGACCGCGGCCCCGAGGTCCTCGACTTCGTGCTCGCCAACTCACCCCTGGAGCTGGAGTGGGTGGTGGACTACTCCGACTACTACCCCGAGGCCCCGGGGGGACGACTCGGTGGCAGGTCCGTGGAACCCAGGCCGTTCGACCTCCGCCAACTGGGATCCGAGGCGTCGAGGCTCGAACCCCCCTACGCCAAGGCCCCGGCGAACATGGTGGTCAAGCAGTCGGACTACCGCTGGCTCAACCTGCTCCAACGCCCCACCACCAAGGGCTTCCGGCGCTCCGTCCGCGTGACGATGCGCATGCTGGTGGCCAAGGCCCGCGGGGCCAATATGGTCGGCATGGGCCGCGCCCTCATCGGCGCCATGCGCAAGGGTCTCCTCGACGCGGGCGTCCCGGTGTGGCTCAACACCCCGATGACGGGACTGGTCACCGAGGGTAGTGGCCTGGAGGAGCGGGTCGTGGGCATCACCGTGACCCGCGGCGGCGAGGAGCAGACGCTCCGCGCCCGTCGGGGCGTGATCATCGGCTCGGGCGGGTTCGAGCACAACCAGGAGATGCGGGACAAGTACCAGCGTCAGCCCATCCCCACCTCCTGGACGGTGGGCGCCGCCGGCAACACCGGTGAGGGCATCGAATACATGGAGAAGCTGGGTGCGGAGCTGGCGCTCATGGAGGACGCCTGGTGGGGTCCCACGATCCTGCTCCCCCGCGGCCCGTGGTTCGCGCTGGCCGAGCGGTCCCTGCCCTGCTCGTTCCTCGTCAACTCGCGCGGCGAGCGGTTCATGAACGAGTCGCTTCCGTACGTCGAGGCCGGCCACCGGATGTACGGCGGCGAGTACGGTCAGGCGCCGGCCGGCCAGGAGGGAGCCGAGGGCGAGAACGTCCCGGCCTGGCTCATCTTCGACCAGGAATACAAGAACCGGTACCTCTTCGCCGGACTGCAGGCGAAGCAACCGCTGCCGAAGAAGTGGCTCGAGACGGAGAACTTCCACAAGGCGGACACCCTGGCCGAACTCGCCGGCCTGATCGGGGTCCCGGCCGACGCGCTGGAACGGACGGCCACGCGGTTCAACGGCTTCGCCGAGAAGGGCGTCGACGAGGACTTCCAGCGCGGCATCTCGGGGTACGACCACTACTACGGCGACCCCACCAACAAGCCCAACCCGAGTCTCGGGCCCGTCCGCAAGGCCCCGTTCTTCGCCGTCAAGATGGTGCCCGGAGACCTCGGGACCAAGGGCGGGGCGACCACCGACGTCCACGGCCGCGTGCTCCGGTCGGACGGCTCCGTGATCGAGGGACTCTACGCGGCCGGAAACGCGTCGTCGCCGGTCATGGGACACACCTACGCCGGGCCCGGGGCGACCATCGGTCCCGCGATGGTCTTCGGGTACCTCGCGGTCGAACACATTCTGGCCGGCGCGACGGCCGGATCCACCGCCGCCGCACCCACCACCATCGACAAGACGGGAGTCTGACCGTGCCGATCGACCTCTCGAAGGCCCTGGGGGCCGAACTCCCCTCGCAGGAGTTCTCCTGGACCGCCTCCGACGTGGCGCTGTACGCGCTCGGAGTCGGTGCTGCAGGGGACCCCATTGACACGGCCGGGCTGCGGTACGTGGAGGACTCGAACCCGAAGGTGCTGCCGTCGTTCGCCACCGTCGCGGCCACGATGAACGTCACCGAGGCGCCGAGGGTGTCCTTCCCCGGGGTGGAGATCGACCTGGCGAAGGTCGTCCACGGAAGCCAGTCGGTCAGCCTGCACCGGCCCATCCCCGCTGCCGGCACCGCCGTCACCACGACCAGGATCGCCGAGATCCAGGACAAGGGCACGGCGGCCGTGATCATCCAGGAATCCGAGACCGTCTCCACGGAGGGCGAGAAGCTGTGGACCTCGCGGTCCGGGATCTTCGCGCGCGGCGAGGGGGGATTCGGCGGCGAGCGCGGGACCTCGGAGAAGGTCGAGTACCCCGAGCGGGAGGCCGATCACACCATCGAGGTCGCGAGCCTGCCCCAGCAGGCGCTGCTCTACCGCCTCTGCGGGGACCGCAACCCGCTGCACTCGGATCCGGCGTTCGCCGAGGCGGCCGGGTTCCCGAGGCCGATCCTCCACGGCCTGTGCTCGTATGGAATGGTGCTGCGGGCCGTCGTGGACCACGTCCTGGACGGGGACGTCGAGCGGGTCCGCGCCTACGGTGTGACGTTCGGTGGGATCTTCTTCCCCGGCGAGACCATGCGCATCCGCGTCTGGGAGGACGGCTCGCATCTGCTCGTGGCGGCCACGGCCGCCGAGCGGGACGACGCCCCCGTGCTCAAGAACGTGGTGGTCGACCTCGCCTGACCGGGGGCTGGCCAACTCCCCCGGCGGCCACGCCGGTGGATCAGCAGAGGTCGCGGAACCGCTCCACCAACCGGATCCGGCCGGGGGCGTCCATCGCCATCGGGACGACCGTGAGGGTGGTGGCCCCGGCCTCACGGAACGCCTCGACCCGCTCGGCCACGTACGACTGGGGGCCGATCAGCGAGACCGACCGGACCAGCTCGTCGGGCACCGCTGCCGCGGCCTCGTCCTTCTTACCGTCCAGGTACAGGTCCTGGATGCGGGCGGCCTCGGCCTCGTAGCCGTAGCGGCAGGCGAGCTCGTTGTAGAAGTTCTTGCCGCGGGCGCCCATGCCACCGATGTAGAGGGCCAGGTGCGGACGGACGAAGTCCAGGTAGCCCGCGACCTCGCTCTCCTCGCAGATCGCCAGCGGGGGTCCGGCGTAGACCTCGAGCTCACCGAGCGAGGGATCGCGCTTCGCGCGTCCCTTGGCCAGCGGGTCGCCCCACGCCACGTGCGCCTTCTCGGGGTGGAAGAAGATCGGCTGCCACCCGTCGGCGATCTCGGCGGCCAGCTCCACGTTCTTCGGTCCGAGCGCCGCCAGCACGATCGGGATGGTCGAGCGCACCGGGTGGTTGATGAGCTTGAGCGGCTTGCCCAGGCCCGTGCCCTGGTCGGCGGGCAGCGGGATCTGGTACTTGGCCCCGTCGTGCACGACCTTCTCCCGGCGCCACACCTTGCGGCAGATCTCGATGACCTCGCGCGTCCGGGCGAGCGGGGCGTCGTAGCGCACGCCGTGGAAGCCCTCGACGACCTGCGGGCCCGAGGCGCCGAGGCCCAGGGTGAAGCGGCCGTCGGAGACGAAGTCCAGGCCGGCGGCGGTCATGGCGGTCAGGGTGGGCGTACGGGTGTAGATCTGCAGGATGCCCGAGGCCAGTTCCATGGTGGAGGTCTTGGCCGCGAGGTAGCCGAGCTGGCTCACCGCGTCGAACGAGTAGGCCTCGGGGACGAACGCGATGTCCAGCCCCGCCCGCTCGAGGTCGGCGGCCTCCGCGGCCGTCTCGGCGAACCCGCCGCTGTAGTTGAGAGCCATTCCGATGCGCATGGGGGCAACGCTACCGGGGGGTCGGGGCGCCCCGGCCGCGGGTCGGCCCGGTGTCGCCCCGGATCGCGGCGTCGCCCAGGATCGCGGCGTCGCCCCGGATCACGGCATCGACCTCTCCCCCGGCCCGCACGAACACCCCGACGCGTCGACGCAGCGGGGAGTCGGTGCGCTCGTACCCCAGAAACCGCATCCCCGCCTCGGTGGCGACCGCCAGGACGGTGGACTCCGGCAGATCGACGTCCGAGGTGGGGACGACGACGAGGTCGGCGGACCCCAGCATCCGCGCCAGTCGCAGGCGCCGCGTCTGGTCATCCCCTCGGCGTCGCAGCGCCCGGCGGCCGGCCACCGCCGCGAGGGCCACCAGCCACGCGGCGATCGGCAGCAGCGCCACCAGCACCAGCAGCCATCCGATGCTCATCGCCGGTCCGCCGAGCGGGCGCCGTCCGACCTGACGAAGCGCATCGGATCCAGCCACGGTCCGCGTCGCGCGAGCTCCCCCGGGGCGCCGACCGGCTCCAGCCCCCTGCTCCGGGCCGCGGCGAGGATGACCGTCCGGGGCAGTCGCACCTCCCAGGGGCGGACGACCACCTCGTCGTCGTCGCCGTCCAGCAACGCCGCCAGCGCGCGCGCCCGGCGGCCGTGCCGCCCGCGGTACGACCGCGCGGGATCCACGCCCCTCAGGCCGCGGATACGCTCCGCCGGGCCGATTTTCCACATGCAACGGATCGTACTGGGCCGTAGGCTCGCCCCCATGTCTCCGATGTCGCGCCACAAGCCCGACCAACACCAGGCCGATCCCCGCCACCCCGATCCCCGGCACGCGGAGCCCGAGCTCACCGACGACGGGCACGTGGTCGAGCCCAGTGCCGACAGCTACCGGCACGCGGCCGAGCTCGAGATCGATCGTGACTGGTACAAGTCCGCGGTCTTCTACGAAGTGCTGGTGCGGGCGTTCAACGACTCGGACGGCAACGGCACCGGGGACCTGCGCGGGCTCACGGAGAAGCTCGACTACCTGGAGTGGCTCGGGGTGGACTGCCTGTGGCTGCCGCCGTTCTACGACTCGCCGCTTCGCGACGGCGGGTACGACATCCGGGACTTCCGCGCCGTGTTGCCCGAGTTCGGCACCGTCGAGGACTTCGTCGAATTCCTCGACCAGGCGCATCAGCGGGGCATCCGGGTGATCACCGACCTGGTGATGAACCACACCTCCGACACCCATGCCTGGTTCACCGAGTCGCGCTCCGACCCCACCGGGCCGTACGGGGACTTCTACGTATGGTCCGACGACGACACCCGGTACCCGGACGCCCGCATCATCTTCGTCGACACCGAGACGTCCAACTGGACCTACGACCCGGTGCGGGGGCAGTTCTACTGGCACCGCTTCTTCTCCCACCAGCCCGACCTCAACTACGACAACCCCGAGGTCCAGGACGCGATGATCGACGTCCTGCGGTTCTGGCTGGACCTGGGGATCGACGGGTTCCGCCTGGACGCCGTGCCGTACCTCTTCGAGCGCGACGGCACGAACTGCGAGAACCTGCCGGAGACCCACGAGTTCCTCCGCAAGTGCCGGGCGGTCGTGGACGAGGAGTACCCCGGGCGGGTGCTGCTGGCCGAGGCCAACCAGTGGCCCGAGGACGTGGTGGAGTACTTCGGCGAGCCCGAGGTGGGCGACGAGTGCCACATGGCCTTCCACTTCCCTCTGATGCCCCGGATCTTCATGGCGGTGCGGCGCCAGTCCCGGTTCCCGGTCACGGAGATCCTCGCGCACACCCCCGACATCCCCTCCTCCGCGCAGTGGGGCATCTTCCTGCGCAACCACGACGAGCTGACACTCGAGATGGTCACGGACGAGGAACGCGACTACATGTACGCCGAGTACGCCAAGGACCCGCGGATGAAGGCCAACATCGGCATCCGGCGGCGCCTGGCCCCGCTCCTCGACGGCGACCACAACCAGTTGGAACTGTTCTCGGCACTGCTGCTCAGCCTGCCCGGGTCGCCGGTGCTCTACTACGGCGACGAGATCGGCATGGGAGACAACATCTGGCTCGGCGACCGCGACGCCGTCCGCACACCCATGCAGTGGAGCCCCGACCGCAACGCCGGCTTCTCCCGCTGCGACCCGGGCCGGCTCTATCTGCCGGTGATCATGGACCCGCAGTACGGGTACCAGGGCGTCAACGTCGAGGCGCAGCTCAACTCCACCGCGAGCCTGCTGCACTGGACGCGTCGCATGATCCACGTGCGCAAGAGCCACCCCGCGTTCGGGCGCGGCGAGTTCGTCGACCTGGGCGGGTCCAACCCCAGCATCCTGGCCTACCTCCGGACGATGGGGTCCCCCGACGAGGACCCGCAGGCGGACGTGATCCTGTGTGTCAACAACCTCTCGAGGTTCCCGCAGGCCGTGCGACTCGACCTCTCGGGGTTCGCCGGCCGCCGACCCACCGAGCTCACCGGCGGGGTCCCGTTTCCCGAGATCGACGCCGACCCGTACCAGCTCACCCTCCCCGGGTACGGCTTCTACTGGCTGGAGCTGCGCAGTCCCACCGAGACACCGGCATGAGAGGCACTCCCATGAGCATCCCCCCGGTCGACGACGACACCATGGTCACACTGCTGACCGAGTGGCTTCCCGGACAGCGGTGGTTCGCGGGCAAGGGCCGGCGGCTGTCCGCGGTGCGGATCGCCCGGCGCGTGATCCTCCTGGACCACGAGGACGTCCTGGTGGAGCACCTGCTGGTGGACGTGGAGGTGGACGGTCGGCCGCAGCGTTACCAGGTCCCGCTGGCCACCGCGGAGTCCCTGCCCGACGACCGCCGGGCGCTCCCGCTGACCCCGGAGGGCGCCTCACCGGTGGTCTACGACGGACTGCGCGACCCGCGCGGGACCGAGTCGCTCGTGACCCACCTCGCCGCGCAGGACCACGTGGGGGGTCTGCGCTTCCGCCTGGTGGAGGGCGCCCCGGCCCCTGAACCCGCCCGCGGCAGGCTGCTCGAGGGAGAGCAGTCCAACTCGTCCCTGGTCTTCGGCGACGACCTCATGGTCAAGGTGTTCCGCCTGGTCCAACCGGGGCTGAACCCCGATGTGGAGCTCCACGCCGCGTTGGCCGGTCGGGAGTGCCCGGCCGTCGCGTCGCTGCGGGGCTGGGTGGAACTCGAGGACGACATGGCAGACGGGGCCGACGGGGCCGACGGGGCCACCACGCTGGCCATGGCCCAGGAGTTCCTCGCCGGCGCCGCCGACGGGTGGGCGATGGCCACGGCGAGCGTGCGCGACCTGTTCGCGGAGGCCGACCTGCTGGCGGACGAGGTCGGGACCGACTTCGCCGACGAGTCCAGAAGGCTCGGGGCGGCCGTGGCGCAGGTCCACGACGACCTCGCGGCCGCGACGGGCACCACCACCCGGGACGGCTCCGAGATCGTGGCGGGCATGCGGGCGCGGCTCGACGACGCGGTGGCCGAGGTGCCCGCGCTCGACGGGTTCGCCGACGCCGCGCGGGCGGTCTTCGACGAGGTCGCCGGGTCCGGGCCGGTGCCGGTCCACCGCGTCCACGGCGACCTGCACCTGGGCCAGGCCCTCCGGGCCCCGGACCGGTGGATCATCATCGACTTCGAGGGGGAACCGTCCGCCCCGCTGGCCGAGCGCCGTGTGCCGGACTCCCCCGCCCGCGACGTGGCCGGGATCCTGCGCAGTCTCGACTACGCCGCCCAGCACACGCTGGTGGGGGTCGACGACCGGCAGTTGCGGTTCCGGGCCCGGGAGTGGCGGGACCGCAACGTCGACGCCTTCTGCGCCGGGTACGCCGAGGTCAGCGACTCCGACCCGCGCGAGACCGGCGCGCTCCTGAGGGCGTACACCTTGGACAAGGCCGTCTACGAGGTGGTGTACGAGTCGCGCAACCGGCCCAGCTGGATGGGGGTCCCGCTGGGCGCGGTCGAGCGAATCCTCGCGACGGACTAGCGTCGTGCGTCAGCTCACGGGGAGCTGGTCCTTGGCCCACTTGTAGTCGGCCTTGCCCGCGGGCGAGCGGCGGATCTCGGGCACGTCGACGATCACCTTGGGGACCTTGTAGTTCGCCAGGGACTGCCGCAGGAACTCCGACAGCTCGTCCTGCTCGACCGACTGCCCCTCGCGGAACGAGACCACCGCGGCGACCTTCTGCCCGTAGCGTGGGTCCGGCGCCCCGGCGACCAGCGCGTCGTGCACGGCCGGGTGGGCCTTGATCGCCTGCTCGACCTCCTCCGGGAAGACCTTCTCCCCGCCGGTGTTGATGCATCCCGACCCGCGGCCGAGGAACACGATCGTGCCGTCCTCCCGGATCTGACCCATGTCCCCCAGGATCGAGACGCGGCGGCCGTCGACCACGGGGAAGGTCCTGGCGGTCTTCTCCGGGTCGTTCCAGTAGCCGAGCGGCAGGTGCCCGCGGCGGACGATGTAGCCGACCTCGTCCGAGCCCGGCTCGATGGGTCGGAAGTCCTCGTCGACCACGCCGAGCTTCGGGCTGGCCGGGATGGTCATCTCGCCGGACTCGTTCATCCCCAGCTCGCCGTCGTTACCGGCCTCGGAGGCGCCGAAGTTGTCGCGGATGATGATGTTGGGCAGCACCTCGAGCACCCGATCGCGACTGGACTTGGACCAGATACCGCCGCCGGAGGCCATCATGAACAGCGTGCTGAAGTCCATGGTCTCGGTGGCCTTGACCAGCTCGTCCGTCAGCGGCACCGCCATGCCGTCACCGACGAACATGAGGATGTGGGCCTTGTGTTCCGCCGTGGCCCGGATGATCTCCGCGGCGTCGAACTCCCGGAACATGATGAGGTGGCCGCCGAGGTTGACGAAGGTCAGCAGCGTGAACAGGCCCGCGCCGTGCATGAGCGGCGCGGAGATGACCACCTTCAACCCGCCGTCGGGCGAGATGTTCTCGGCCACCTCGTCGGGGCTGTGCCGCTTGTCGCCGTAGGGGTTGCCGCCCGACAGGCACGCGTAGAAGTAGTCCGACATGTGCCACTGCACGCCCTTGGGGAAGCCGGTGGTGCCGCCGGTGTAGACGATCCAGTGGTCGTCGCCACGGACGGGCTCGAAGTCACGCTCCGCCGACTGCGCCGGCCATTCGGTGTCCCCGTCGACAACGGTGAGGCCCTTGGCGGCGCACGCCGAGGCCATAACCTCCGGGACGCCGCCGAACACGATCACCGTGCGGACGGTCTCGAGGTCCGGGATCGCGGCGGCCATGGTCTCGGCGAACTCGGCGTCGACCAGCACGGCGATCGACCTGGAGTCGTTGAAGAGGTAGACCAGCTCCGGCGGGGTGTACCTGAAGTTGACGTTGATCCCGGCCACCCGGGTCTTCATGCACCCGAGGATGGCCGCCATGTGGGCGGTGCTGTTCTTCATGTAGAGGGCGACGTGGCTGCGCGGCTCCGCGCCGTGCGCGAGGAGCAGGTGGCCCATCCGGTTGGCGAGTTCGTCGATCTGGCGATAGGAGTACTCGACACCGTCCATGGTCAGCAACGGGTTGTCCGGGATCGTGTCGACGACGGCCTCGAACACCGCGGCCTGGTTCATCTCAGGATTGGTGCCGGCGAGCGGATCGGTCGAGTGGTCAGCAGCTTCGGTCATGGCGGAATCCTTCGCGAGGTCAGTCAAAATGTGGCTGTCCTCACATTGTGACCTGAACTTGTTCTCATGTCCAGACGGCACCCTGATCAGGTCAAACTCCCAATAAATAGAACGGGTTCTAGCTATACTTCCCTCCGCGAATGCGATTCTCCGTGACCCCGCGCCCGTGAGCGCCTACATTTTGGACATGAGTTCACGGCGGTCCCCACAGAGCGGCGCGCCCTATGACGGGGGCCTGATGCTGCCCCACGCCACCAGGACGGGGACCGTCCCGGTGGACGGTCGCCGATCTGCCGCCCCCGAGGCGGACCGACCGTCGGGCCGGACGCCGACGCTGACGGGCCCCGGCGAGCAGGGGACCCTCCGGTCCCGCGGGCTCGCCGGCGGCCTGAGGATGTTCGTTCGCCCCGCCCTGGACAAGATGCCGGCGACCGACGTGTCCCTCGGGCGTCTTCGTGCGCTGACCTCCGGAGCCGGCCGGGCGGCCGCCCTCGAGACGACCAACGACTGGTCCTCGGACGGTCCCGTGCCCGGGTTGTGGGTGGGTCGCAAGCGGTTCTTCCACTCGGACAAGGTGATCTTCCACATCCACGGCGGTGGCTTCACCTTCGGATCCCCCTGGTCGCACAAGGCCCTCGCCTCGCGGATGGCCAGCGAGACCGGCGTGCCGGTCTTCCTGCCCGACTACCGGCTCGCGCCCGAGCACCCGCACCCCGCGGCCACCGAGGACACCCTCGCGGGCTGGGAGTGGCTGCTGAGTATGGGCTTCCGGGCGCAGGACATCGTGGTGGCCGGGGACTCCGCCGGCGGCAACCTCGCCCTCCAACTCGTGGCCGCCCTCGGCGCGAAGCAGGCCGCGATGCCGGCGGGGGTCGTCCTGCTCTCGCCGTGGGTGGATCTGGACTTCACGGACATGACCGCCCGCGACCGCACCCGCAAGGACCCGTTCCTCGCCCTCGGCCTGGCCGAGCTGTGCCGACGCCAGTACGCCCCGGGGGTGGACCCGGACGACCCCGCCATCTCGCCGATCAACCACGTCCCGTCCCCGGACTGGCCGCCGTTCCTCATCCAGTGTGGGGGCGAGGAGATCTTCTGCGGGGGGATCGAGAAGCTCGCCGAGCGGTTCGCCGAACACGGGGTCCGGCACGAATTCCAACTCTGGCCCCACCAGTTCCACGTGTTCCAGGTGTTCCACCCCCTGGTCCCCGAGGCCAAGCTCGCGGTGCGCGACATCGGGTCGTTCGTCCGCGGGTGCCTGCGCAGCTGAGCCACGGGGTCAGACCGGCGGTCAGACCGTGAGCACCAGGCCCGACGTCGGCACCCCGGTGCCCGCGGTGACGACCAGCTTCTCCGCACCCGGCACCTGGTTCACCGAGTCGCCCCGCAGCTGACGCACGCCCTCCGCGATGCCGTTCATGCCGTGGATGTAGGCCTCGCCGAGCTGCCCGCCGTGGGTGTTGAGCGGCAACCGCCCGCCCACCTCGAGCGCGCCCGGTTCACGGACGAAGTCCTTGGCCTCTCCTCGGCCGCAGAAGCCGAGCTCCTCGAGCTGCATGAGGACGTACGGCGTGAAGTGGTCGTACAGCACCGCCATGTCCATGTCCTGCGGCCGCAGCCCGGACTGCGCCCACAGCTGGTCGCCGACGATCCCCATCTCCGGCAGTCCCGCGAGCTCCGGGCGGTAGTACGAGGTCATGATGAACTGGTCAGGCCCCGAACCCGAGGCTGCCGCCGCGATCGACACCGGACGGTGCGGCAGGTCCCGGGCGCGCTCGGGGGTGGTCACGACGATCGCCTGACCGCCGTCGGACTCCTGGCAGCAGTCCAGCAGGTGCAGTGGCTCGGCGATGTAGCGCGAGCTCTGGTGATCCGCGAGCGTGATCGGCTTGTCGTAGAAGAACGCGTGCGGGTTGACGGCCGCATGGGTGCGGTCCACCACCGCGACCCGGCCGAAATCCTCGCTCGTGGCTCCGTACTCGTGCATGTACCGCCGGGCGACCATCGCCACGAACCCGGCCGGGGTCGACAGCCCGTGCGGGTAGGAGAAGGCGTTGTCCGTCCCGGACGAGTTGACCTGCTGCACCAGGGCCGAGTTGACCTGGCCGAACCGCATCCCCGATCGCTCGTTGAACGCCCGGTAGCAGACCACCACCTCGGCCACCCCGGTCGCCACGGCCATCGCGGCCTGCTGCACGGTGGCGCACGCCGCGCCGCCGCCGTAGTGGATCCGGGAGAAGAAGTTCAGGCTGCCGATGCCGGCGGCCCGCGCCACCGCGATCTCCGTGTTGGTGTCCATCGTGAAGGACACCAAGCCGTCGACGTCAGACGGCTGCAGGCCCGCGTCGGCGACGGCCGCGCGCACGGCCTCGGCGGCCAGGCGCAGCTCGGAGCGGCCCGAGTCCTTGGAGAAGTCGGTGGCACCGATGCCGACGATCGCGGCCCGGTTGGCGAGTGATCCGGCCGCATGGGTGCTCACTGCGGGTCTCCGTTCATGTAGAGGGTCGCCGTCGAGGTGACGTGCGCGCCCAACGAGTCCGTGCCGACGATCGTGAGCGTGACCAGCCCGTCGTCGTCGACCCCGGTGACCTCACCGGCCAGGGTGAGCGTGTCGTACGCGTACCAGGGCACTCCGAGGCGCAGCCTGATCGACGTGATCCGGGCGCGCTGTCCCGCCCAGTCGGTGACGAACCGCTGGACCAGACCGGTGTCCGTGAGGATGTTGACGAAGATGTCCTTGGAGCCCTTGGCATGGGCCAGGTCGCGGTCGTGGTGGACGTCCTGGAAATCCCGGGTCGCCAGAGCGGACGCCACGATGAACGTCGGGGTCCCCTCGATGGTCAATTCGGGCAGACGGTCCCCCACCGCCACCGCGGGCGGCTCGGCCGGGCAGATCACTCGATCGCTCACTTCGACTCCTCCTGATCGGTGGTGGCACGGTCGGTGGTGGCACGGTCAGTGGTCGCGCGGTCGACGATCGGTCGCCAGGCGTAGAGGGTCCACGGCTCGGTGCCGAAGGCGGCGTCCTCACCGGGGTCGCCGGGCATGTCGAGGAAGTCGACCTCGACCGGCATGCCGATCGACACTTCGGCCGGGTCGACGTCGCGCAGCTCACCGAGCATCCGCACGCCCTCCTCCAGTTCCACGAGGGCGATGACGAACGGGAACCGGGTGCGTCCCGGGACGCGCGGGGCGTGGTGGGTGACGAAGCTGAAGACGGTGCCGCGGCCGCAGGACACGACGTAGTCGGTGTGCTCGGACCTGTCCTTCCACAGCGCCGGGACGGGCGGGTGGTGCAGTGATCCGTCCTCGAGTGTCTGGATGCGCAGTTCGTGGGCGCGGACGCCGTCCCAGAAGAAGCGGGTGTCCTGCGAGACGGACGGGCGCATCACCTTGCCCACCACCAGGTCGTCAGTGGGGGAACCGGAGCTCGAGACGATCCCGGCGGGCGCCACAGCGGGCTCGGCGGCGGGGTCGGTTGCGGGCTCGGCGGCGCGGGCGGCGGGGCGGAACTTGAGGATCCGGAAATCCATCTCCGCCACGACCTCGTCGCCGACCCGCCAGTAGTTGCGGGTGGTGAAGAACCAGCCCTCCCCCAGGCCCGTGGTCTTGGGTCCCACGACGTCGGTGAGCACCGAGGAGATGGTGACCTCCTCGCCCGGGCGGGTGTACCGGTGGTAGGTCGAGTCGCAGTTGGTGGCCACCACGGAGGTGAAGCCCTCTGCGTCGAGGATGTCGGTCATGCGCCCCAGCGGGTCGTCGGCCTCCCGAGCCTTCCCCAGACCGCGCATGGTCCACACCTGCGCCATCGCCGGTGGGGCCACGAGGCCTCCGTGACCGGCCGCACCGGCCGCGGCCTCGTCGGTGTAGATCGGGTTGACGTCCCCGATCGCCTCGGTCCAGTTGCGGATCATCGGCGTGTTGATGGGATCGCGGCCCGCGCGGCGCGCACTGCCGCCGGAGGCTCGAACCTCCTCGGCGGCGGCCAGGATGCGGGCGGCCTGCTCGTCACTCATGAGTGCCTTCTCGTTCGTTCGTGGGCGGGCTGACAGAGGGTCGGGTCAGCGGGCGGTGCGGGGCATGCCGAGACCGCCCATGCAGGTCAGTTCGCGCATGACCTCGTTGACGCCTCCCCCGAAGGTGATCACGACGTTGCGCTTGTTCATCATGTCGAACCACCGCTGCAGTTTCGCGGTGTCGGGATCGGTGGGGTCACCGAAGCGGCCCAGTAGTTCTTCGATGATCCGACCGACGTGTTGAATCCTCTCGGTGGAGAACACCTTGGACGCGGCCGAGTCACCCATCGACGGGTTCTCCCCGGCGGAGGAGACCTGCCAGTTGAGCAGTTCGTTGAGTCGGACGAACGCGAAGATCTCGGCGAGCCCGCGCCGGACCTCCGGCCTGTCCAGGTGCCGGACCCCGTCTGCCCCGGTGCCGCGGGCCCAGCCGACCAGCTCGTCGTAGTACCCGCCCGGCCGGCCGGACGGGGCCAGCATCACGCGCTCGTGGTTGAGCTGGGTGGTGAGCATCTTCCACCCGCCGTCGACCTCGCCCACCACCATGTCCGCCGGGACGCGCACGTCCGAGTAGTAGGTGGCGTTGACGTGGTGGGCGCCGTCGCAGGTGATGATCGGGGTGTACGAGAACCCGGGGTCGGTGGTGTCGACGATGAAGATGGTCAGCCCGCGGTGCCGCGAGTCCGGGGCCCCGGTGCGGGCGGCCAACCAGATGTAGTCGGCGTGGTGGCCACCGGTGGTCCACATCTTCTGCCCGTTGATGATCCAGTCGCCGGTCGCCTCGTCGCGCCTGGCGGTGGTCCGCAGCGCGGCGAGGTCGGTGCCGGCGTCGGGCTCGGAGTAGCCGATGGCGAAGTGGATCGAGCCGTCGAGGATGCCGGGGAGGAACTTCTCCTTATGCGCCTCGGAGCCGTACTTCTGGAGGGTCGGGCCCACGGTCTGCAGGGTGACCGAGGGTAGCGGGACGTCGGCGCGGGTGGCCTCGTTGGTGAAGAGCAACTGCTCGATGTGGCCGAAACCCTTACCGCCGAACTCGGTGGGCCACCCCACGCCCAGCCACCCGTCCCGGCCCATCCGCTCGATGATCGTCGCGTAGGTGTCGCCGTGGCGGGTGGTGGCGATGTCCGCGGCCTCCTCGGGCGAGATGAGCGTGGAGAAGTACTCGCGGAGTTCGGCCTGCAGTGCCCGCTGGTCTGGAGTGAGGTCGATGAAGGTGCCCTCCGGAGCCGCACCGGCGCCGGCGTCGGCGGGGGCGGGCGCCACGTGCTCGACGGGATCGGACGCCACCGCCGACGCGAGGTCGTCCAGGTGGGACTGCGCGCCGCCGACGAAGCGGGCCAGATCCTTGACGGCCGATGAGTACCGGAACATGGGGTACGTGATGTCCACCCCGACCCCGCCGTGCAGGTGGTGCAGGATCTGCACCGCCCGCGGCCCCTCGGTGGCCAGCCAGTAGGCGCCGATCGTCGGGTCGGTGGCGTAGCGGTCGGCCGGGCCGGTGAGCCCCTCCGAGACCCGCCAGGTCACCGACTGGGCGATGACGTGCAGCGTGCGCGAGATGATGTAGACGTCGGCCAGCTCCTGCTGGACCGCCTGGAACGAGCCGAGGGGTTTGCCGAACTGCACCCGGTTCTTGAGGTAGTCGGCGGTCATGTCCAACGCACCGGAGACCAGGCCGTCGCCGTGGGCGATGCAGGCCGCCAGGACGAGCCGTCGGAACTCCTCGAGAACCGATCCGTCCCCAGCGCCGCGGAGCACCTCGTCGTCGTCGACCGGCGTCGCGTCGAACCGCATCGCGTATTCCGGCACGCCGAGCGACCCGAGGGTCGGGGTCAGGGTGACCCCGGGGGCGTCGGGGGCGACGACGACGAGGACGGGGGCACCCTCGGCCGTGGACACCGGCACCAGGACCGATCGGGCCTGGGCGGCGTAGCGGACCGCGGTGGCGGTGCCGGAGATCGTCCCGCCGTCAAGGAGCACGGTGGGCTCGAGCGGCAGCGGGCTCCCGGGCTCGGCGAGGGCGGCGGTGAGGATCCGGCCGTCCTCGATCTCCTCGAGGAGCGCCTTCTGCTGGTCCGCGGTGCCCAGGGCGACGATCGGCAGGACGCCGAAGCCGAGGGTCTCGAGCGCGGGGATCACCACTCCGGACCGGCCGACCTCCTCGAGGACCACGGCGATGTCGGCCACCGAGAGGTCGTCGCCTCCGAGCGCGGCGGGCAGGCCCAGCGAGAGCAGGCCCGACCCGGCGAACGCGGACCACAGCCGCTCGTCGTACCCGGCGTCGGCGACACCTCGGCTGGGCAGGGCGGTGAGCAGCTCGTCGGCCGGGGCGGCGGTGGTGAGTGCGCCGGCCACGGCCTCGGCGACGGCGGCCTGGGTCTCGGTACGGGTGAAGTCCACGTCAGATCAGTCCTTAGTCGAGAGGGGTTCAGGCACGGGTTCGGTCAATCCCTGGGCAGGCCGAGGATGCGTTCCCCGACCACGTTGAGCAGCACCTGTTCCGTGCCGCCGGCGATCGACAGGCAGCGGACCATGAGGAACTTGCGCCCCTGCTCGGTGAACTCGACGCCGCCGGTACCGGTGAGCTCGAGCCCGAACTCCGCGATGTCCTGGCGGTGGCGCACGCCCACGATCTTGCGGACGGAGGACTCGGCGCCCGGGCCGGAGCCGGAAAGGGTCCGCAGGGCGGTGCGCAGGTCGAGCAGGCTCCCCACCACCCCGTCGGCGACGTGCCTGCCGAGCTCGTCCAGGACCAGGGCGTCTTCCTGGGCCCCCGCCGCGCGGATGAGCCCGATGATCTCCTCGGCGGCCTCGCCGAGCGAGGAGCCGCCGCCCATCGCCACACGCTCGTTGGCCAGGGTCGTGCGCGCGATCTTCCAGCCGTCGTTGACCTGTCCGACCTGGAACTCGTCGGGGACGAACAGGTCCTCGAGGTAGACCTCGTTGAACAGCGCCTCACCGGTGATCTCGCGCAGCGGCCTGGTCCGGATGCCCTCGGACTTCATGTCCACGAGGAAGTAGGTGATGCCCTTGTGCTTGGGGGCGTCGGGATCCGTGCGGGCCAGGCACATGGCCCAGTCGGCCTCGCGCGCCAGGGAGGTCCACACCTTCTGGCCGTTGATCCGCCACCCCCCGTCGACCTTCTCCGCGGTCGCGCGCAGCGCGGCGAGATCGGAGCCGGCGCCGGGCTCGGAGAACAGCTGACACCACGTGATCTCGCCGGCCATGGTGCCGCGGACCAGCCGGTCGGCGTGCTCGGGTGCGGCCTGCAGGATGGTCGGCACGGCCCAGCCGCCGATGGTGATGTTGTGGCGGCTCACGCCCGCGGCCTCGAGCTCCTCGTCGATCAGGAGTTGTTCGGCGGGCGAGGCGCCCAGTCCCCACGGCTCGGGAAGGTGCGGCATGAACAGGCCGGTGTCCGCCAGGGCTCGCTTGCGCTCGTCACCGGAGACCGCGGCGACCGTCGCCACCAGGGCCCTGATCTCCTCGCGCCGGGAGTCCAGACCCTCGACCTCGGACAGGTCGATCTCGAGGTGTCGCCGAGCGCCGGCCAGGGTGAGCTCGGCCAGCGAGCGCCGCCAGCGGGCCGAACCGCCGATCGCCTGGCGCAGCGCGCCCGCCCGTCGCATGTAGAAGTGTGCGTCGTGCTCGAAGGTGAAGCCGATCCCGCCGAGGATCTGGATGCAGTCCTGCGCGTTGCGAACGGCGTTGTCGAAGGCCAGCGCCCCGGCGACCGCGGCCGCGACGGGCAGCTCGGAGTCCTTGGCGAGCAGGTCCTCGGCGGCCGCGGCGGCGTCCCATGCCGCGGCACGGATCTGCTCGGTGCGGCAGAGCATGTCGGCCGCCAGATGCTTGATGGACTGGAACGAACCGATGGTCCGGCCGAACTGCTCGCGGATCTTGGCGTACTCGACCGCGGTGGTGAGCGTGTAGTCGGCGACCCCGGCGGCCTCCGCGGCGGCGAGGGTCACGAAGAGCTGGTGGACATGGTCCGTGGTGATGCCGTCGAGGATGCGGTCGTCCGGTATCCGCACGTCCTCGAGCGTCACGTGGCCGATGGAGGCCGACAGGTCGTACGGGGTCGCGGCGGTCACTCTGAGTCCCTCGGTGTCCCCGTCGAGCAGCGCCCACCGGGTCTGTCCGCCGATCTCGACCGCCAGAAGGATGCCGCCGCCCGTGGTCCCGCCGTAGGCGACACCCGGGTCGCCGCTCACGGTGGTCGAACCCTCGGTGGTCGAGCCCCCGGTGGTGGTGTCCTCAGTGGTCGGCCCCTCAGTGGTGGACCCCTTGAGGGTCGCCACCCCGTGGCCCAGGCAGACGCCCACCGGCAGCCCGCCCTCGGCGATGGTCTCGCCCAGGGCGGAGGCCACTTCGCCCCCGGCGCGGGAGACCAGCACGCCCGCGACGGTGGTCGACAGGACCGGGCCGGGGGCCATCCGGGCGGTGGCCTCCTCGAGCATGCAGGCCAGGTCGAGGATCTCGGCCCCGGCCCCGCCGTACTCCTCCGCGACGGCCACGCCGAAGATCCCCAGTTCGGCCAACTGGGCCCAATGTGCCTTCCACGCGTCCGGGTCGGTCTCCTGTGCGCGTACTGTGTCCACGGGATCGACGGACTTGGCCCAGGACCTGATCGAGTTCTGGATCTCGATCTGATCCGGGGTGGTGGCGATACTCACGGTGGCTCCTCGTCGCGACGGGGTTCGAACCGGCGCGGGTCCCGGGACCGGCGCTCTCCCCCATAATAGAACGTGTTCTAACAACCGTGTCCTAGAATGCACCAGCAGGACGTGATGACCGCACCCGGCCCCCGATCGGCCGTCGCCAGCCCAGGAGGCTCGCCTCATGACCAAGAGCTCGACCGAGACCGGTTCCGGTCCAGGCGCGTCCGATCCCGCCACCCGCGCAGACGAGCCCAGCACCTCGTCGCAGCGGGAGCGTCGTCGTCGCATCCTCGACGCCACGCTGGCCCTGGCGGCCAAGGGTGGGTACGAGGCGGTCCAGATGCGGGCCGTGGCCGAGAAGGCCGAGGTCGCCGTGGGCACGCTCTACCGCTACTTCCCCTCCAAGGTCCACCTTCTGGTCTCGGCACTGGCCCGCGAGTTCCGCCGGCTGGACCAGCGCACGGAACGGTCGGCACCGCCCGGCGACACCGCCCAGGAGCGCATGAAGGTCGTGGTGGACATGATCACCAAATCCATGCAGCGCGATCCCAACCTCACCGAGGCCATGACCCGGGCGTTCATGTTCGCCGACGCCTCGGTGGCCAACGAGGTCGAGGAGGTGGGCTTCTACATGGACCGGATCATCGCCCGCGCCATGGCCCAGGGTGAGCCGGACGAGGTCCAGCTCTCGATCGCGCGCGTGGTCTCCGACGTGTGGATGTCGAACCTCGTCTCGTGGCTCACCAGGAGGTCGTCCGCCGCAGACGTCAACAGCAGGCTGGGGCTGACCATCGACCTCCTGCTGGGCACCGACGACTCACCCCGCCGCGCGCGTCTGCACACCGCGATCGGCAAGGGGAACGGGGCTGCGGAGGACAGGGCAGCCGAGGAGCGGGTGGAGGCCGACGCCGACGCCGCGGCCGGGGCCTGACCAGGGCCTGACCGGGGCCTGATCGGGCGCCGCCACTCGACCCTCCCCACACGCGCGCTAAGACTGCAGCCGCACACGAAATCTCGTGTGCGGCTGCAGTTGTTGCGCGCGCCTGAGGCGCCTTACCGGCCCGGGGACCGAGCGCACCCCGGTCAGGGCACGACGACCGGCGGGACCTCGCGCACCAGGTGCGAGACGTCGGCCGTCCAGCGGACCGGGCCGTCCGCGGGGGTCCACCGGGTGAGCAGGTCCGACACCTTGGCCGTCATCTCCCGGCTCAGCCGCAGGAACGAGGTCCCGGGCTGGTCGTCGACCTCTCCGAGGATCAGCCACCAGGCCCAGGCCACCGCACCTGCGTTGGCCACGAAGTCCGGGAGCACCGCGATCCCGCGCGCCGTCAGGTCGAGTTCGGCGTCGATGGTGGTGGCGGCGTTGGCGGCCTCCACCACGATCGGCGCCGTGACGGACGCGCAGTTGTCCGCGGTGATGGCGTACGAGACAGCGGCGGGGACCAGGACGTCGACGTCCATCCCGATGATCTCCTCCCGCCCCAGACACTGGACCCGGGCGGGAACGGCCGCGCGGTCGATCTCACCGAAGCGGTCGCGGGTGGCGAGCAGCGCGGGGATGTCGAGGCCCGCAGGGTCGTAGAGGGTCCCGGCGGCGTCGGCCACCGCGACCACGGTCATGCCGGCCTCGTGCAGGTACCAGGCGGCCGCTCCACCCATCGTGCCCACGCCCTGGACCGCGACGGTCGTGCGGCCGACGTCCCAGCCGCGGACGTAGGCCGCGGCCAGGCACGCCTGCGCCACCCCGTACCCGCCGATCACGTCGCCGAGCAACCCGCCGGGCACCTCGGCGGTGAGCCCGCGGAAGATTCGCGCGGCGGTCTCGGCGGGATCCCCGGAACGCTCGATGGCGGCGTGGTAGGACTGCCGCATCCCCAGTCCCGCGAAGACCTCGTCGATCAGGTGCTGCGGGACCCCCAGGTCCTCGGCGGTCACCCAGTGACGGTCGAGGAACGGGCGCATCGCCTCGCAGAACCTCGACAACACCTCGACGGCGCGCGGATCCTTGGGGTCGAAGTCGATCCCGCCCTTGGCGCCGCCCACGGGGAGGTCGAACGCCGCGGTCTTGCGTGTCATGCCCCGGGCCAGGTCCTCCACCTCACCCAGGGTGCAGCCGGCCCGCATCCTGGTGCCCCCGGTGGCCAGGCCACCGACCAGGGTGTCGACGACGAGGAAGCCGCGAGCGCCCGTGATGTCGTCCTTCCAGTGCAGCCGCAGGTACGGCTCACGCGTGGTGGTCCGCTCCGCGGGCGGAGCGGGAACAGCCACCGGCACCGACCCGGTCGTCGCGGTGCTACCCGGAATCTCGATGGATGTCATCGTGCTCGCCTCCTGAAACGCCTGTGTCCGACTCTCCGTCGGGGTCATTCCAGGATGGGAGCGGGAACGGGGCCGGGTCCAGCGAGAATCGATGGACCTGACCGTTCAGATTTTCTGCACTGTCCCCGGTCAGCCCCTATTCTCGGGGGCATGGAGCCGTCACTGCATCGTCTCAGGCTGCTCCGCGAGCTGGAGCGTCGCGAGACCGTGACCGCTGTGGCCGGTGCCCTGGACTACACGGTCTCCGCGGTCTCCCAGCAGCTCGCGCTGTTGGAAAGGGAGGCGGGGACCCCTCTGTTCGAGCGGCGCGGCCGGCGGATCGGACTCACCGATGCCGGATTGGTCCTCGCCGGGCACGCGGAGACCATCCTCGCCGCGGTGGAGGACGCCGGGCACGCGATGGAGTCGGCCCGGGCCGGGGTCGGCACGACTCTCACCGCCGGCGTCTGGGCGTCGGTGGCCACCAGGCTGCTGCCGGAGGGGATCCGGGTACTCGCCCGGGACCACCCGGGTATCGGGGTGCGGAGCCGTGAGCTCGCCCCGGAGGACACCACGGGCGCCGTCCGGGACGGGTCCCTCGACCTGGCGTTCGTCCTGGACTACTCCAGCTACACGATGGCCCGCGTCCCCGAACTCACCCGTACCCCGATCGCCGTGGAATCCCTGCATGTCGTGGCCCCCCGCGGGTGGATCGACGCCGACGAGGTGGCGTTGGCCGACCTCGCGAGCAGGCCCTGGGTCCTGGCCCACCCCCGCTCGCATTTCGGAAGGGCGGTGCGGCTCGCGTGCCGCGAGGCGGGGTTCGAACCGGACATCCGCCATGAGGCCGGCGAGCAGTCGACGGCACTCGCCCTGATAACGGCCGGCCTCGGCGTGACCCTGGCCTCCGACCTCGGCCTGAGCACCACGACCGCGGATGTGGACGTACTACCGCTGAGCGACGGCCTGACCAGGACGGTCTCGATCGCCTACCGGGAACGGGACGCCCGGCGCCGGCCGCTGCAGGCCTTCGTGGACGCGTTCACCGAGGCCGCCCTCGGCCTGGGGCTCGACACCCCGTAGGACCTGACCGCACCCGGTCCGCGGGCACGCCACCGGGTCTCAGCGCCGCGCGAGGAAGTCGGGTCGTCGCGGAGTCCCCGCGAAGGGGCTGGCCAGCTCGTTCTCCACGCTGTTGAAGACGACGAAGACGTTCGCCCTCGGCACCGGGCTGATGTTCCCCCCGGAGGCGTGGAGGGTGTTGCAGTCGAACATCGTCATCGACCCGGCCCCGCCCGTGAGGACGTCCAGTCCGTGCGAGCGGTACAGCTCCGCGATGTGCCCCTCGGACGGCACACCGATCGTCGGCGCCGTGCTCACGAGGGACTCCTCGTAGTACGCCTCCGGCGTCTCGCCGGCGCACTGGACGAAGTACTTCTGCGTCCCCGGCATGATCATCAGCGGGCCGTTGTACACCTCGTTGCGGGTGAGGGCGAGGGAGGCGCTGCACGCCCGCGGACGGGGCATGCCGTCCTCGGCGTGCCACGTCTCGAAGTCCGAGTGCCAGTAGAACGCGCCGCCTGCGAAGCCGGGCTTGTAGTTGAGCCGACTCTGGTGCACGTAGACGTCCGAGCCGAGGATCTCGCGGGCGAGTTCGATGGCACCGGAGTACTCGACCGCCTCCTGCACTACCTCGCTCAGGATGTGGACGTCGAAGATGGATCGCACGGCGTCGCTGCCGGCCTCGCGGATGACCCGTGGGTCGGTGGCCATCGTGGCGTCGGCACCGATGCGGTGCACCTCCTCGAGACAGGCGTCCACCCTGCCCGCGTCCAGTGCGCCCTGTCGCTGCACGTAGCCGAATTCGGCGAATCGCTGGATCTCGGGATCGTCGGCCCGGGACCACACCACCGGGACGGGCCTGTCGATGATGGTCGGGGTGGTGGTCACGCGCGTGACGTAGTCGTCGACGGCCAGTGCCATGCAGCTCCTCTCGGTGGCCGGCGGACCTCGTATGCCCGCCTCTGACCTCGACCGTAAGGAGGGTACTGACCACCCACAACCGGTCAGCCGCTGACGTATCCCCGGCCCTTGTCGACCGCGGGCCCGGGCTCGGCACCCCGTAGCCACGTCTGCAGGTGATCGAGGAACTGCCGGGAGAGCGTGTCGCGCCAGCCCTCCACGTCGCCCGACATGTGGGGGCTGATGTGCGCGCCGTCGAGGGTCCACAGCGGGTCGCCGTCGGGGAGGGGTTCGACGACGAGGACGTCCAGGTGCGCCGAGAGCCTGCCCGCGGCGATCTCGCTCGTGAGGGCCTCCTGGTCCACCAGTTGGCCCCGCCCCACGTTGATCACGTGCGCGCCGTCCGGGAGCGCGGCCAGCTCGACCTCGCCGAGCATCCCGCGGGTGGCCTCGGTCAGCGGGGCCACCATGACCAGGTGGTCGACGTCGCCCAGGTGATCTGCCAGCCGGGCCGAGTCCAGGACGACGCCGAAGTCCTCGTCGTCGTCGGAGGGTCGACGCCCCGCCCCCCGGACGTTCATTCCGACGGCCCTGAGCAGCCGCGCGGTGGCCCGGCCTATCCCCCCGGTACCCACGACGAGCGCCCGGCGCCCCGCCACCCGGGTGGTCTCGCGGTGGTGCCACTCTCCCGCTCGCTGCAGCGCCTCCGTCCGGTGCAACTGCTTGTCGTGGGCGAGCACGCAGGCCAGGACGTACTCGGCGATGGGCCCGTCGAACACGCCCCGGGCGTTGGTGACCAGGACGTCCGAGTCGCGAAGCTCGTCGAAGAGGAGCGCATCCACCCCGGCGGCGGCCACGTGGACCCATCGCAGCGCGTCGGCGGCGTGCCAGGCGGAGGCCAGTGCGTCGGAGAAGATGTCCCAGACGAGCAACACCTCTGCGCCCGGCAACGCCTCGGCCAGGGTGTCGGCGGTGCACTGGCGGACCTCGGCGAGGCCGCGCAGCTCGTCGAGGTGGGCGGGCGGGGCGACGCCGCCGGCGGTGAGCAGGACGACTGCCGGTCGCGTGGCCGGGTCCCGGTGGTGCTGCGTCATGGACACACCGTAGCGTGCTGGCACCGACCACCCGCGGATCGTCGGATTGTTGACAATCTACCGCGACGGGTCACACACTGGCCCCATGACCGCGCACCTGTCCCCCCTTCTCAAGCAGGCCACGCCCGTCGTGGTGGACCACGCCCTCGGCTCGTGGATCCACGGCACCGACGGCCGCGACTACCTGGACTTCACCACCGGAATCGGCGTGACCAGTACCGGCCACTGCCACCCCGACGTGGTCGCCGCCGCCCGTGAGCAGTGCGGAAAGATCATCCACGCGCAGTACACGACCGTCATGCACCAGCCGCTGCTGCAGCTGACGGAGAAGCTCGGCGAGCACCTGCCCGAGGGGATCGATTCGGTCTTCTACGCCAACTCCGGCTCCGAGGCGGTCGAGGCGGCCGTCCGACTTGCCCGCATGGCCACCGGCCGGCCCAACATCGTCACCGTCCAGGGCGGGTTCCACGGCCGCACGGTCGCCGCCGCCAGCCTCACCACCGCCGGTACGCGCTTCTCCGCGGGCTTCTCCCCCCTCATGGGAGGCGTGGTGATGACCCCGTTCCCGCACGCGCTGCGGCACGGGTGGACCCAGGACGACGCGATCGACTTCGCGCTCGCCGAACTGGACTACCTGATGGCCTCCCGCGTCGACGCCCGCGAGATCGCGGCGTTCCTCATCGAGCCCGTGCTCGGCGACGGCGGCTACATGGCCACGCCGCCGCGCTACCTGCAGGGACTGCGTGACCGGGCCGACCGGATCGGGGCGCTGCTCGTGCTCGACGAGGTCCAGGCCGGCGTCGGGCGCACGGGCCGGTTCTGGGGCCACCAGCACACCGAGGGCCTGGTCCCGGACGTCATCATCACCGCCAAGGGGATCGCCTCCGGCTTCCCCATCTCCGCGATCGCCGCACCCGAGGCCATCATGTCCAAGGCCTGGCCCGGGTCGCAGGGTGGCACCTACGGCGGCAACGCCGTCGCGGCCGCGGCGGGGGTGGCGACCCTCGGGGTGGTCGCCAGGGAGGGCCTGGTGGCCAACTCCGCCGAGCGCGGGGCCCAGCTCCTCGACGGCCTGCGGCGTAGCCTCGGGGACGTGGGCGAGATCTGTGACATCCGCGGGACCGGCCTCATGCTGGGCGTCGAGTTCGGTGACCCGACCGCACCCGCCGGGAGCGCCGGCGCGGTCGAGGCCGCACGCCTGGCCGGGGCGGTGCAGCAGGCGTGCATCGACGAGGACCTGCTCACCCTCACCTGCGGGCCCACGGGGTCGGTGGTGCGACTCATCCCCGCGCTGGTGGTGACCGCCGACGAGGTGGACGCCGGAGTGGAGCGGTTCACCCGCGCGGTCCACCGGGTGTGCGACGGGGCGGCGTGACCTCCGTCGACCTGCGCGGCGGGCTCCACGAGGAACTCGTCGCGGCGGGCCTCGCACCCGAGTCGGACCCGCGCCGGATCGCCGAGTACTCCTACGACGCCTCCAACTACCGGGTCGTGCCGGAGTCCGTTCTGTTCCCGCGGTCGGAGTCCGAGGTCGCCGCCGCGCTGGCGGTCTGCCATCGGCTCGGCGTGCCCGCCACCGCGCGGGGCGGCGGGACCTCCATGGCGGGCAACGCCATCGGGACCGGTCTGGTCCTGGACCTGTCCCGGCACATGAACCGCGTGCTGGCCGTCGACGGGACGAGCCGGACCGTCACCGCCGAGGCCGGGTGCGTCCTGACCGACCTGCGTGCGGCCGTTCACGCCGCCACCGACGAGCGCCTGACCTTCGCGCCCGATCCGTCCAGCCAGTCCCGGGCGTGCCTGGGCGGGGCGATCGGCAACGACGCCTGCGGTAACCACTCGGTGCGCCACGGCCGGACCGCGGACCACGTGTTATCGATGCGGATCGTCACCTACGACGGCCTGCGCCTGACCGTCACCCGCAGCGGCGTCGAGGCCACCGATCCCTCGGACGCCGCCGCCACGACCCGCGCCCACCACCTCGACACCGAGCTGCGCGAGCTGGCCGCCGACCACCTGGCCGTCATCCGCACGGAACTTGGTCGTCTGCCCCGCCAGGTCTCGGGCTACCACCTGCGCCACCTGCTGCCCGAGGAGGGCTTCGACGTGGCGCGCTCCCTGGTGGGTTCCGAGGGCACGTGCGCGGTCGTCACCGCGGCGACCATGCGCGCCGTGCCCCGGTCCGCGCGGACCGGGCTCCTGGTCGTGGGGTACGCCGACGTCGTGGACGCCGCCCGGGACGTCACCGCGATCCTGCGCCACCAGCCCACGGCGGTCGAGGGGATCGACGAGGTGATCGTCGAGACCATGCGCGAGCGGCGCGGCGCCGACGCCGTCGCGGCGCTCCCCGCCGGCAGGGCGTGGCTGTTCGTGGAACTCGACGACGACACGACCGACACCGACGGCGTGCATGCCGACCGCGCCGGGGCGGGCCCGATGTCGGCGACCCTCGACGACCGGGTCGCCGACCTCGCGCGTGAGCTCACCGGCAGCGGCCACGCCGTCGAGGCGCTCGTCGTGACGGACCCGGTGGCCCGCGCCGATCTGTGGCGGGTGCGCGAGGACGGCGCCGGGTTGAGCTCGAGACTGACCGACCCCGCGACCGGGGAGACCATCGAGTCCTGGCCGGGATGGGAGGACTCGGCCGTGGCGCCCGACCGTCTGGCCGACTACCTCGCCGATTTCCGGGAACTGCTCGCGCGGCATCGCCTCACCGGCGTCATGTACGGGCACTTCGGGGCCGGGTGCATGCACATCCGCATCAGCTTCGACCTGCGGTCCGAGGAGGGCCGTCGGGTCATGCGCGCCTTCTGCACCGACGCCGCCCACCTCGTCGTGCACCACGGTGGCTCGCTGTCCGGGGAACACGGCGACGGCCGGGCGCGCTCCGAGCTCCTCCCGGTCATGTACTCGCCCGAGATGCTGGACACCTTCGCCCGCTTCGCCCGCATCTGGGATCCCGCGGGGATACTCGCCCCGGGCGGGCTCACCGCCACCCGCCCCCTCGACGGCGACCTCGCACTGGCCGGTGTCGCACAGGCTGGTGTCGCACAGGCCGGTGTCGCACAGGCCGATGTCGGCCTCCGTGGCCGTGACCTCCTCGGCGCGATCGTCACCGCCGACGGCGCCCACCCCGTCCAGGCCTGCATCGGCGTTGGCCGATGCCGCTCGTCGGCGGGCGGCGTGATGTGTCCGTCGTTCCGCGCCACGGGCGACGAGAAGGACTCCACCCGTGGCCGGGCCCGGGTCCTGCAGGAGGTGGTCCGCGGCACCCTGCCGATCGACGCCCCGGCCGTGGAGGACTCGCTCGAACTGTGCCTGGCCTGCAAGGCGTGCTCCTCCGACTGCCCGACCGGCGTCGACATGGCCACCTTCAAGTCCGAGGCACTGCACAGGCGCTACCGGCGGCGGATCCGCCCCCTGGCCCACTACTCGCTGGGCCTGCTGCCCCTCTGGCTGCGCGGGACCGTGCGGGCGTCCGGACCACTCAACGCCGTGCTCGCCACCCGCGCGGGCCGCGCCGCCGCCCGACTGGGCGGGCTCGCGACCGACCGGACGCTGCCGCGCTTCACCTCGGCCGCGCAGCTGCGGGGCGAACTGGCCCGCGTCCCGGACAGCGTGTGGTCCGTCCGCGATCACGGACCTCCCGGGACGCGCACCTCGGCAGAGGTCGTGCTGTTCCTCGACTCCTTCACCCGCGGCCTGCGCCCCGCCGTCGCCGGAGCCGCGGCCCGGGTCCTGGGCGGTGTGCACACGTCCGTCGCGTGCAGTGCCGACCAGTGCTGCGGGCTCACCCACGTCACCACGGGCAGGCTCTCCGCGGCGCGCCGCACCATGAGGGCGACCGCCCGCCGCCTCGACGCGATCCGCGGCCCGGACGGGGGCGAGGTCCCCGTCGTCGTCGTGGAACCCAGTTGCGCGGCCACCCTCCGCGAGGACCTCCCGCGCCTGCTCGCCGACACCCCCGACGCCGACACCGCCCGCCGCGTCGCCGCCCGCATCCGCTCGGCGGCCGACCACCTGGGACGACTCGCCGACGAGGGCCGCGCCCCCTCCTGGCCCGGCGGTACGGCCCCGGACCGGGTGACGGTACAGACCCACTGCCACGAGTACGCGACATTCGGTAACCGCGTCCAACGGGCGGCACTCACCGCCCTCGGCGTGGGCTCGGTCAGGGAGGCCACCGGTTGTTGCGGCGTGGCCGGGGATTTCGGGTTCACCGCCGGCCACGAGGCCGTCACCGCGGCCGTCGCCGAGCAGGCCCTGGCCCCAGCCCTGCGGGCCGATCCGGACGCCCCCGTGCTCACCGACGGATTCTCCTGCGCCACGCAGGTCGGCCACCTGGGCGCCACCGATCCCACCACCGGATCCGGCCGCGCCGGCCGGCACCTGTTCGAGCTCCTCGACCCCGATCCCAACCCCACACTCAGCCCCTCGCTCAGCTCCACACCCAGCTCCGCACCCACCAGGAGGCCCACATGACCCGATCCGCCACCGACATCATCGCCGCGCTCGGCACCGGCATCCACGTGGACGGGGCCTGGCGAGACGCGGACTCCGGCGCCACCTTCGAGGTGGTCAACCCGGCCACGGGCGAGGTGATCGCCACCCTCGCCGACGGCGGGGCCGCCGACGCCGACGCCGCGATCGAGACCGCCGGGCGGGTACAGCCCGAGTGGGCGGCCGTGCCCGCACGCGACCGCGCCGAGATCCTGCGCAGGGCGTACGAGCTGATCCTCGACCGCGCCGACGAGCTGGCCCTGCTCATGACCACCGAGATGGGCAAGCCGTTGGCCGAGGCGAAGGGCGAGGTCACCTACGGCGCGGAGTTCTTCCGCTGGTTCTCCGAGGAGGCCTGCCGCGTCCGAGGGGACGCCCGCCGGTCGCCCGACGGCAAGACCCGGCTCATGGTGACCCACGAGCCGGTGGGGCCGTGCATCCTCATCACCCCGTGGAACTTCCCCCTGGCCATGGCCACCCGCAAGATCGGACCCGCCATCGCCGCCGGTTGCACCATGGTGTTCAAGCCGGCCAACCTCACCCCGCTGACCTCGCTGTACGTGGTGGACCTCCTGCGCGAGGCGGGACTGCCCGACGGGGTGCTCAACACGGTGTGCACCACCGACCCCGGCAGTGTCGTGGAGCCGTGGATCGACTCCGGGATCGCCCGCAAGCTGTCGTTCACCGGGTCCACCCCGGTCGGGCGCACCCTGCTCGAGCAGTGCGCGCGAGGGGTGCTGCGCACGTCGATGGAGCTCGGCGGGAACGCTCCGTTCGTGGTGTGTGAGGACGCGGACATGGACACCGCGGTCGACGCCGCGATGGCCGCCAAGATGCGGAACATGGGCGAGGCCTGCACGTCGGCCAACCGGATCCTCGTCCACCGTTCGGTCCTGGACGAGTTCGGCCGGCGCCTCTCCGAGCGGATGTCCGCGCTGACCGTCGGCGACGGCACGCGCGAGGGCACCGACGTGGGCCCGTTGGTCGAAGAGAAGGCCGTGACGAAGGTGGTCGAGCTGGTCGACGACGCCGTGGGGCGCGGCGCCGAGGTCCTGTGCGGCGGGTCGCGAGTCGATGGCCCCGGGTACTTCTACCCACCGACCGTCCTGACCGGGGTCGCGGCGGACTCCGCCCTGATGTCGACCGAGATCTTCGGCCCCGTCGCCGCCCTGATCCCGTTCGACTCCGACGACGAGGCGGTGGAGCTGGCCAACGACACCGAGTTCGGGCTCGTCTCCTACGTGATGACCGAGAACCTGGACCGCGCGATGACCATGTCGGAGCGGCTGCAGGCCGGCATGGTGGGCGTCAACACCGGGATCGTTTCCAACCCGGCCGCGCCGTTCGGGGGCATCAAGCAGTCCGGCCTGGGGCGGGAGGGCGGCCTGACCGGAATCGAGGAGTTCGTGGAGACCAAGCTCGTGGCGATCCCGGTGCGCTGACGGGGCACCGACCGACCTGGGCCGGGTCGTTCGGGGGCGGGTCGCACGGGGCCGGCTCGTCAGGGGCGGTCAGCCGGTGCGGGCCCGGCCGGCGAGGCGGTGTCGCTCGGCCTCCGTCATGCCTCCCCAGACACCGTAGAGTTCCCGGTTGCCCACGGCGTGCGCTCGACACTGTTGGATGACAGGGCACTGCTCACACAGCTTCTTGGCCGCCGCCTCCTTACGCCGCCGGAGGCCTTTGGGGTCGTCGTCGGCGTTGTAGAAGAGGTCCGGTACGTCCCTGCACCTGCCGTACTCGGCCCAGGCCCATCGTTCGACGATCCTCGCAGCCGCGGTCGTCATTGTTCTCCCTCCCGTCCAACCCAGCTTCTTTCACGGTCGAGACTGTTCGGCACATCCCCAGGGGTGGGATGGGGCGCGACTGTTAAAGTTCTGATATGTCCGTCAGGGTTTCGGTGGAGAACGACTTCACAGTGATCATCGCCGGCGTTCACGCCCTGCTCTCCCCGTTCTGCGACCGCGTGGAGGTCGTGGTGAACCGACCCGGTTCACCGGGGAACGCGCCGGTAGACGTGGTGCTGTTCGACACCTTCGCCTCGCCCGTCGACTGGCAGGCCCGGTGCTCCGCAATGACGCTCGACCCCATGATCGGTGCCGTCGCCGTCTACTCGGCCGTCACGGATCCGCGCGCGATCGACGACGCCTTCGCCTCCGGCGCCACGGGGTACTTGTCCAAGTCTCTGTCCGGTGAACAACTGGTCGGCTCCGTGGAGCGGATCGCCGCGGGCGAACGGGTACGACTACTGGGGCACGACGGCGAGCACAGGTCCGCGGGTATGTGGCCGACAGGCGACGTGGGCCTGACCCCCCGGGAATCGGAGATGCTGGCGCTCATCGCCCAGGGAAGGTCCAACGAGGAGATCGCCGCGGTCTGCTACCTGTCGATCAACACGGTCAAGACCTACATCCGAGAGGCCTACCGCAAGATCGGGGTGACGACCCGCCCGCAGGCGGTGGCGTGGGCGATGCGCAGCGGGCTCGCGGTCACCCGCTGAGCAGCAGGGTCACCGCACCGGGCCGCCCTCCTTGACCCTGGCGAGCCCGTCCCTCATGTGGTCGACCAGCAACCCCCTGGCCCGGTCAGGGTCCCCGGCGCGCATGGCCCCGGCGATGGCCCGGTGTTCGGCGAGCCTGGACTCCGCGTCCGAATAGGTGCCGGCCATGGCGTGCAGACACATGCTCGTCTCGACCAGAACGGTCTCGTGCACCCGCGACAGACGGGGGCTCCGGGCCGCCTCCACCAGGACGTGGTGGAAGTCCAGATCCGCCTCGACCATGGCCCCCGACCGTGGTTCGTGGGCGAGGGAGGCCATCGCGTCCACGGCCGCGTCCAGCGCATCCGCGGTGTCGGCACCCAGTCCCAGCTCGAGCACCCGGTCCAACGCCGCGGTTTCGACCGTGGTCCGGAGGAGGTACATGTCCTCGACCGCCTCCGCGGAGAGGTCCGCGACGAACAGACCCCGGTTCCGGTGCGAGACGAGCAGCCCCTCCTGGGTCAGGCGCTGCATGGCCTCCCGCAGGGGCCCTCGGCTCACCCCGAGCGACCGAGCCAGCGCGGCCTCTCCGAGCTGCGCGCCCGGGGGGAACGTGCCGTCGGAGATCGCCCGTCGGAGGGTACGGGCGATGAGGGCCGGGGTCGACTCCCGGACGACCGGTTCCAACCCCGCGGCCGCGGCGGGCCCCGCATCCGGACCGAGGTCGGGACCGGCGTCCGACCCGAGCACCGTCATCCCCCGGCGCTTCCGGCCGGGGACGCGTGGATCCGCGGGGCGGGGACCACCTGACCGAGTGCCGCCTCGAGAGCGGCGCCCACCCGGACGACGAGCCTGTCGTCGAACCGCGCCCCCACGATCTGGATCCCCACCGGCAGGCCCGCATCGGTCGTCCCGCAGGGCACGCTCAGCGCCGGTTGCTGGGTCATGTTGAACGGATAGGTGTACGGGGTCCACGAGGTCCAGTCGGGGCTGTGCCACGCCGGAGGCACGTCCGATCCGGCGGCGAAGGCGGGGATCGGGGTGGTGGGGGTGATGAGGATGTCGTACCCCTGGTGGAAGTCCGCCATCCGCGCGCCCAGCGCCATCCGGACCGCCACCGCATCGAGATAGTCGGCCGCGGAGTAGTCGTGGTACCGGCCCAGCGCCTCACGCATCGACGGGTCGACGTGGTCGATCGCGTCTGGGCCGTGCGGCGCGAGCACCGCGGCGAGGCCCGCGAACCACAGCACGTGGAAGGCGTCGACGGGATCGGCGACTCCGGGATCGACCGAGTCGACCCGCGCTCCCAGCGACGCCAGGACGTCCACCGCGCGCGTCACCTCCCGCTCGACCTCGGGGTCGTTGGTGCCGAAACCCAGGTCGCGACTGTAGGCGACCCGCAGACCCTCGAGCGGTCGATCCCCGGCGCCGTTCCCCGCACCCTCGGTCGCCGCGGCGAGGTACCCGCCCGGGCCGGGGGTCGTCGCCCGTGCCGGCACCGCCGACCAGTCGCGGGGATCCGGCCTGAGGAGCGCGTCCATGAACGCGGCGGTGTCCGCGACGGTGCGGGTCATGGGGCCGGCGTGGGCGAGCGTGCCGAACGGACTCGAGGGGAACATGGGGATCACGCCGTAGGTGGGCTTGAGCGCCACGATCCCGCAGAACGCCGCCGGGATCCGGACCGAGCCGCCACCATCGGTGCCCAGCGCGAGCTGGCCGAGCCCGGCGGCGACGGCGGCCGATGCGCCTCCGCTCGACCCTCCCGGGGTGAGGTCGGTGTCGTGGGGGTTCCGGGTGATACCGGTGAGTGTGTTGTCGGTGACCCCCTTCCAGGCGAACTCGGGGGTGGTGGTCTTACCGACCACCACGCATCCCGCCTCGTGCACGGCCGAGGTCACCGGGGCGTCGTCGGGCCATGAGGCGGGGTCGGCGGCGCCGTCCTTCCGGGCCAGCAGGCGCGAGCCGCGCAGCGTGGGGACCCCGCGGGTGTAGAAGATGTCCTTGATGGACGTGGGAACGCCGTCGAGAGGACTCAGGGGTGTGCCCTGCCGGTAGCGGTCCTCCGAGCGACGGGCGGCCGCGAGGGTCTCCGCCCGGTCGACGTGGCAGAAGGCGTTGATCTCGCCGTCGACCCGCTCGATCGCCTCCAGCGCGTCCACCGCGGCGTCGACCGGGGACAACGCGCCGCTGCGGAAGCGCTGGGAGAGCTCCAGCGCCGTCAGGGAAGTGGTCATACGTCTACCTTCCGTCAGATTGTCGACAATCCTACAGTCGGCGACCACGTCGTCAACTCACACCGGCGCGGATCCGGACATCACGCCCCCCGGCGGGCAGCCCTTCTAGGCTGGGGCCATGACCCCCGCCGACGACCTGTCCCCCGAACTCGCCGACGCCCTGCGCCGGGCCGCCGGGGCCCCCACCCTGGTGATCGCGTGCGACTACGACGGAACCCTGGCGCCGTTCGTCGACGACCCGACCCTCGCCGTCCCGGCGCCCGGCGCCGTCGACGCCCTCGAACGGCTCGCCGGGCTGCCGCGAACCACCGTCGCCCTGCTCTCCGGCCGCAACCGCGAGGCCCTGGCGCAGGTGAGCGGCGCCGCCGCACCGGTGGTCCTGGTCGGTAGCCACGGGTCCGAGTGGGAGGGCGGTTTCGACACCCCTCTGGACGACGACGAGCTCGCGCGGCTCGCCCGGGTGCGTTCCGCACTCGAGGAGATCGTCTCGCACACCACCGGCGCACACGTCGAGCCCAAGCCCACCGCCGCAGTCCTCCACGTCCGGCCTGTCGAGGACCCGGATCGGCGTCGGACGGCGATGTCCGAGGCCATGGCCGGGCCCGCCGCCTTCGACGGAGTATTCGTGACCGAGGGCAAGAACGTCGTGGAGATCGCGGTTCGCGAGGCGAGCAAGGGCGCCGCGATCGAGAGGCTCGTCGAGCAGACCGGTGCCGAGATCGCGATCTTCATCGGCGACGACGTGACGGACGAACGAGGCTTCGCGCGCCTGCGCGAGGGGGACATCGGGATCAAGGTCGGGGACGGCCAGACCCTCGCCGGATATCGCGTCGCCGACATCCCCGCGGTCGTCGGGCTGCTCGCGCACCTCGCCGAACTCCGGGGTTAGACCGGGGGCCTGCTCGACCCCGGGTCAGGGTGGCGGCATAGAATTAACGACAACGGTTCCCATTGCTACGAGAGCGGTCTTCGTTATGTCGTCATCCACCCTGCCCCGTACTCCCCTGTCCGCCCGGGTCGTGGCCCTCGCCTCCGTCGCAGTCCTCGGTGGGGCGGTCCTGACCGCGTGTGGATCCGACGCCGGTTCCGGCGAGGGGTCCGCGCAGACCGGGCCGGTCGTCGTGGCGTCCACGAGCGTCTACGCCGATATCGCCGAGCAGGTCGCCGGCGGTAACGCGACAGTGGAGTCGGTGATCTCGGACCCGGCCGCCGACCCGCACTCCTACGAGGCGAGCCCGGCCGACGCGGCCGCGGTCACCGGCGCGGACCTCGTGGTCTACAACGGCGCCGGGTACGACTCCTTCGTGGACCGGGCACTGGAGAACGCCGACGACGTGCACGTGGTCCGGGCGGTCGACGAGTTCGAGCGCGTGACCGGCGAGACCATCGCCGGCCACTCGCACGGCGATCACGATCACGGCGACGAGCACGACGACGAGCACGGGCATGAGGACGAGCACGGTGCCGAGGACGGCCACGACGAGCACGGCGACGAGCACGGGCATGACGACCACGGCGCGGACGACTCCCACGGTGGCCACGACTACGACTCGGACACCAACGAGCACGTGTGGTTCAGCCTGCCCACCGCCGCCGCCGTCGCCGAGCGCGTGGCCGAGGAACTGGCGGCGATCGACGAGGCCAACGCCGAGGAGTACCGCGAGAACGCCGACCGGTTCGCCGACTCCCTCGCCCCGCTCGAGGCCCAGCTCGACGAGATCCACGACCGCGGGCATTTCCCCTACGCCCAGACCGAGCGGATCGGCGCCCACCTGTTCGACGCCGCCCACATGGTCGACCTGACCCCGCGCGGGTTCCTCGCCTCGATCGAGGACGACACCGACCCGTCCGCCGCCGACCTCTCGGCGATGCTCGACCTGATGGCCGAGCGGGAGGTCGCGTTCCTCGCGTTCAACACCCAGACCGAGACCTCGGTGACCGCCCGGGTCCGGGACGCGGCCGAATCGGCGGACGTCGCCGTCCTTGACCTCACCGAGACCCTTCCCGAGGGCATGGACTACACCGAGTGGATGACGCAGATCGTCGACTCCCTGTCCTCGGCCCTCGACGGTGCGACCCCGGTCGACGACGGCGGGCACTGACGAGGGTGGACACTGACGACACTGACGACACTGACGACCAGGTGTCCCCCCACACCAGTGGGGAACCCGGCCCCGGGCCGGTCGTCTCCTTGAACTCGGTGACGGTCTCGCGAGGGGGTCGCACGCTCATCCGCGACCTCGACCTCGAGGTTGCCGCCGGGGAGTTCGTCGCCGTCCTCGGCCCCAACGGAGCCGGCAAGACGACCCTGCTCAAGGTGCTCCTCGGCGAGCTCGCGCCCGATTCCGGCACGGTCCTCGTCGACGGACGTGTCCCGGGCGACCGCGGGACCCACCTCGGCTACGTGCCCCAGCAGAAGGCGTTCGACCCCGGGATCACCCTGCGCGGGCGCGACCTGGTGGGACTCGGTATCGACGGCACCCGCTGGGGTCCGGGGTGGCCGACGGGTCGCGGCGAGAAGCGCCGGGTGGTCGCTGACTCATTGGACCGCCTTGGGGCGGGGCGACTGGCGGACAAGCCCCTCGGCCGCATGTCCGGAGGCGAGCAGCAACGCGTCAGGGTGGCTCAGGCCATCGCCTGCGATCCGTGCGTCATGCTCTGCGACGAACCGCTACTGAGCCTGGACCTCGCCGGCCAGCGCACCGTCGCCGCGGTCCTCGACCACCGGCGCCGCGAGCACGGCACCGCCGTCATCTTTGTCACCCACGAGATCAACCCGGTCCTGCCGATGGTGGACCGGATCGTCTACCTGGTGGGCGGCCGCCACCGCATCGGCACCCCGGAGGAGGTGTTCACCACCGATGTCATGTCCGACCTCTACTCCTCGCCCGTCGAGGTGCTGCGGGTCCGCGGCCAGATCATCGTGGTGGGCGACACCCAGCACCTGGTGGCCGAGCCGTGGTCGACCGGCCACCACCATCACGACGACGCCCACCCCGGACACGGAGCCTGACCATGGACCGCCTGCTCGAGATCGCCGGGTCGATCGCCGACACCGAGGTCACCGCGCACCTGCTCCGACAGGACTTCGTGCTCTACGGTCTGGTGGCGATCGCGCTGCTCGGCCTGTTGGCCGGGGCGATCGGGCCGTTCATCGTGATGCGGCAGATGTCGTTCTCCGTGCACGGGGCCAGCGAACTCGCCCTGACCGGGGCCGCGGCCGCCCTGTTGTTCGGCCTGAATCTCGGCCTGGGAGCGATCCTCGGTTCGGTGGTGGCCGCGCTGATCTTCGGACTGATGGGGGCGCGCGCCTCGCAACGCGACAGTTCGATCGGTGTGGTCATGGCGTTCGGCCTCGGCATGGCCGTGCTGTTCATCCACCTCTACCCGGGGCGATCCGGGACCAGCTTCTCCCTGCTCACCGGGCAGATCGTGGGCGTGTCCGAACACGGCGTGATCCAGATGGCGGTGGTCGCGGCGATCATCTGCGTCACGCTGATCGCCCTCTACCGGCCGTTGGTCTTCTCCTCCGCGGATCCCGAGGTCGCCGAGGCCCGGGGGGTCCCCGTGCGCGCCATCAACCTCATTTTCGCCGTCCTGGTCGGGCTCGCGGCCGCTCAGGCGGTCCAGGTGGTGGGAGCTCTGCTCGTGCTCTCCCTGCTCATCACGCCGGCCGCGGCCGCCGCCGCGGTCACCTCCAGCCCCGGGCGCGCGATCGCCCTGACCATCCTGTTCGCCCAGATCGCGGCGATCGGCGGGATGCTGCTCTCACTCGCCCCCGGGGTACCGGTCTCGGTGTTCGTCACCACCATCTCCTTCGTCATCTACCTGGCCTGCCGGGCGGTGGCCGCGCTCCGGCGCTGAGCGCCGACCGGCCCGTGTGACTACGGTCGGACCAATGCCCGTCGATCCCGACCCCCCGAGCGACCCGGTCTCCCCGGCCGATGCCGTTTCCCCCGACCACGCCGTGTCCTCAGCCGGCTCTGTCTCCCCGGCGGACCGACGCACTGCCCTCGACGCGATCCGCGCCGCCTTCCCCGCCCTCGTCTGGGAGTCGGCGCAGTGGATCGACGAGGGCTGGGATCACGTGGTGGTGATGCTCCACGGGTGCCGTGGCGCCGATTCGCTCGGGCACCGGGACCTGGTGTTCCGGTTCCCCACGGACGAGCAGGCGCTCGCGCAGCTCCCCCACGAGGTCGCCGTCCTCGAACATCTCTCGGCCGGTGTCGACGCCGCCATACCCCGGTACTCGCACGTCCCCCCGGACGGCGGCTTCGCCGGGTACCCACTGGTGTGTGGGGACCGGCTCACTCCTGACCTGCTCCGGTCCCTGCCCACGACGGACAGGACGATGATCGCCGGCCAGCTCGGGTCACTGTTGGCCGCGCTGCACGGGGCCGACACGTCGGTACCTCCGCTGTACCGGGTTCCGGATTCCTACCAACCCGAGAACCTGGATTTCGTGCGGGGAATCGTGGCCAACGACCTCCCGGCGGTGTTCACCGAGGACGAGATGCGGACGGCGCGGGAGATCTGCGACGAGGTCGCCGCGCTGCAGTCCACCCTGTTGCCACGGGTCCTCCTGCACAACGACGTGTATGTACGCCATCTGTACTGGGACCGTCGCACGTCCCCGGGCCGACTGGGGCTCATCGACTTCACCGACATGTGCCTCGGCGACCCCGCGGTGGACTTCGCCGAGCTGTACGAGTACGGCCCGCGCTTCGTCGACGAGGTGCTCGCGCGCTACGTCGGCAGGATCGACGAGACCTTTCTGGACAGGGCCTGGACCTACCAACGGTTCGCCGGGCTCTACATGGTCGTCGGCCACCTGTACTACGGCGAGGAGACGTGGGAGTACGCGCGGGCGACGTTCGACCGCTGTCGGTCGCCCCGGCGCCCGCTGGACTGAGCTGGTTCCGATGTGCCCGTCAGCCCGTCACGCGACGCTGACGGGCGAACTCGGAGAGGACAACACCGGCCGCGACCGAGGCGTTGAGGCTCTCCACCCCACCGGAGATCGGGATGGAGAGGATCGAGTCGCAGTTCTCCCGCACGAGCCGCGAGAGCCCCTTGCCCTCGGATCCCACCACCACGACCGTGGGGCCGGTGCCGTCGTAGCTGTCCAGCGTGGTGTCGCCGTCGGCGTCCAGGCCCACGAGCTGCACGCCGGCCTTCGCCCAGTCCAGAAGCGTGCGGTTGAGGTTGGTCGCACGCGCGACCGGCAGCCGGGCCGCCGCACCGGCCGAGGTACGCCACGCGACGGCCGTGATGGACGCGCTGCGCCGTTCGGGGATGAGGACGCCGTGCCCGCCGAAGGCAGCCGTCGACCTGATGACGGCCCCGAGGTTGCGGGTGTCGGTGATGTTGTCGAGTGCGACCAGGAGCGCGGGGCGGGACGACCCCATCGCGATGTCGAGGAGGTCCTTGGGGTCCGTGTACTGGTACGGCGGCACCTGCAGGCCGATGCCCTGGTGCATGCCGTTGCTCGTCATGCGGTCGAGGTCGGTGCGCGGCACCTCGAGGATCGAGATGCCCTTGTTGGCGGCCAGGTGTACGGCCTCGGTCAGACGCTCGTCGGCCTCCGAGCCGACCGCCACGTACAGCGCGGTCGCGGGCACGCCGGCCCGGAGACACTCCACCACCGGATTGCGGCCGACCACGTATTCGGGGCCGTCGGCCTGCTTCTGGGCGTACCGGCGGCGCTGCTGGGTGGTCTCCGCCTTCCGCGAGGCGGCCTTGGCCTTGCGGTGCGCTGAGTGATACGTGCGGTCCTCCGCCTTGGGCGTGGCGCCCCGGGCCTCGAGACCCCGTCGCCGCTGGCCGCCGGATCCCACGACCTGACCCTTCTTGGTGCCGGATTTGCGGATCGCCCCGCGTCGGCTCGAATTGCCCGCCATGTCAGTCCTTCCGGTTGGCGAGCGACCATTTCTGGCCGTCCGCGGTGTCTGCCACCTCGACGCCGGCCTCGACCAGTCGGTCCCGGATCGCGTCGGCGGTGGCGAAGTCCTTGTTCGAGCGCGCGGTGTTGCGCGCCTCGAGTTCTGCGCGCACGAGCGAGTCGAGCGCTGTGGTCGCGGCGTCGTCCCCGCCGCCGCCGGCCACCCAGTGGGGGTCGAGGGGATCCACGCCCAGCACCGCCGTCATGGCCCGGACGGCCGACGCCGCGGCCAGAGCAGAATCGTGGTCCCCGGCGGCCAGGGCGGTGTTCCCCCCGCGCACGGTCCCGTGGATCTCCGCCAGTGCTGCGGGGACCCCCAGATCGTCGTCCATCGCCGCGGCGAATCCGTCGGTCCACTCTCCGACAGGTACCTCCGGGACGACCTCGGCCACGCGCCGGACGAACGCCTCGATCCTCCGGTATCCCGCGGCGGCCTCCTGCAGCGCCTCGGGTGAGTATTCGAGCATGGACCGGTAGTGGGCACTTCCCAGGTAGTAGCGCAGTTCGACGGGGCGCACCGCGGTGAGGATGTTGGGGACGCTGAGGACGTTGCCCAGCGACTTGCTCATCTTCTCCCCGGCCATGGTGACCCACCCGTTGTGCATCCAGTACCGGGCGAAGCCGTCACCGGCCGCGTGGGACTGGGCGGCCTCGTTCTCGTGATGCGGGAACTGCAGGTCCAGGCCGCCGCCGTGGATGTCGAAGGTGTGGCCGAGATACCAGGTGGCCATGGCCGAGCACTCGAGGTGCCAGCCGGGCCGGCCCTCCCCCCACGGGGTGGGCCAGCTGGGCTCCCCGGGTTTGGCCGCCTTCCACAGCGCGAAATCCCGGGGGTCGCGTTTGCCCCGCAGGTCGGCCCCCTCGCCCTGGTCGACCTCGTCGAGCCGGTGGCCGGACAGGTGCCCGTAATCGCCTTCGGGGGCGGCCGACCAGGCCGCGACGTCGAAGTAGACACTCCCCTCGGCCGGGTATGCGTAACCGCGCTCGATGAGCCGCTCCATGTAGTCGATCATCTGCGTGACGTGCCCGGTGGCCCGGGGCTCCGTGGACGGCGGCAGGACGCCCAGGGCGTCGTAGGCCCTGGTGAACTGCCGCTCGTGCGTGGCGACCCATTCCCACCACGGCCGCCCGTTCTCCGCGGCCTTGGTGAGGATCTTGTCGTCGATGTCCGTGACGTTGCGGACGAACGCCACGTCGTATCCGCACGCCAGCAGCCAGCGGCGCAGGATGTCGAAGGCGACCCCCGACCGGACGTGGCCTATGTGGGGCACGGCCTGGGGGGTGGCTCCACAGAGGTAGACCGACGCGTGACCCTCCCGGACAGGGGTGAACTCCCGGAGGGAGCGGGTGGCGGTGTCGTACAGATGGAGCGTCACGGGGATCGAGTCTACCGGTGAGGCCTCCTCGCGCCCGCTTCGTCAGCTCCGGAACACCAGAGCCGTCGCCACCGCGGAGACCCCCTCGCCACGACCGGTGAAACCCATCCCGTCGGTCGTGGTGGCCGAGACGGACACCGGGGCGCCGATGATCGCCGAGAGCGTGTCCTGGGCCTCGAGCCGTCGAGGGCCCATCTTGGGCCGGTTGCCGACCATCTGCACAGCGGCGTTTCCGATCGTCCACCCCTGACCGGTGAGATGGGCCACCGCTTCACGCAGGAGCCGCTCGCCGGAGACGTCGTCGTACTCGGGGCGGCCGGTGCCGACCAGGGTTCCGAGGTCACCGAGACCGGCGGCGGACAACAGCGCGTCGACCAGGGAGTGGGCCACCACGTCACCGTCGGAGTGGCCCTCGCACCCGTCGTCGTCGGGGAAATGCAGGCAGGCCATCATGCATTTCTTGCCGGGTTGGACCTGATGGGCGTCGGTGCCGATACCGACGCGAGGGATCACGGGCTCGGTCACGGGTGTGTCCTCCGGGTTCTGAAGTGCGTGGAACCCGTGCTGGTCGCGGAGTTCCTCCAGGGCGCGGGCGTGGTCCGACGCGGTGGTGATCTTGAAGGCGAGCGGATCGCCCTCCACTGTCGCCACCTTCCGCCCCAGCCGCTCCACCAGGCCGGCGTCGTCGGTGGCCACGTCGCCGGCCGCGTCGTAGGCCGCCAGCAACACGTCGGGCGCGAAACTCTGCGGCGTCTGGACGGCTCGGAGGGCGCCGCGATCGGGCGTGCCCACCACGTAACCGGCGGCGTCGACCTGCTTGACGGTGTCGACCACGGGGAGGACGGGGACCACCGCGCCCTCTCCCGATCGGACCGCCTCCACCACCCGCAGGATCGGAGCGGCCGGGGTCAGGCAGCGTGCCGCGTCGTGGACCAGGACGACGTCGTGGACCGGCGACCCGGACCCCTCGAGGGTGGCGGTGAGGGCCGCCAGACCGTTACGGACCGAGTCGGTCCGTTGCGGCCCACCCACCGCGACGACGACGAGGTGCTCGCCGGACCGGAGGGGTGCGAGCAGCGCCTCCGACTCCGCGACCCGGTCTGCCGGGACCACCACCACCACGTCGTCGACGGCGCCGCTGGCCAGCAGACCGGCGACGGCCCGCTCGAGCATGGTCCGGCCCGACAGCTCGACGAATGCCTTGGGGATCCCGGCTCCCAGGCGTAGCCCGGAGCCCGCAGCGGGAACGACGGCGGCCACCCTGCCCGGGGGGGCGGGGTGGCCACTGCCCGCTCCGGGCGCCTCCGTGAATCGAGTCACCCCTGCGGACGCGTCAGGCGGGGGTGGCGGCGGACAGGACCTGCTCGAGGAGCTCGTCGGCGCGGTGCTCGTCGGCGCGGTCGGCCAACGCGAGTTCGCCCACCAGGACCTGCCGTGCCTTGGCGAGCATCCGCTTCTCTCCGGCGGACAGTCCACGGTCCAGGTCACGACGCCACAGATCGCGCACGACCTCGGCGACCTTGTTCACGTCCCCCGACGCCAGCTTCTCGCCGTTCGCCTTGTAGCGGCGGGACCAGTTGGTCGGCTCCTCGGCGTGCTCGGTGCGTAGGACGTCGAAGACCTTGTCGAGCCCCGCCTCGTCGACAACGTCACGAACGCCCACGTACTCGGCGTTCTCGGCCGGAACCCGGACCGTGAGATCACCCTGTGAAACCTTGAGGACGAGGTATTCCTTCTCGGTGCCCTTGACCGTCCGCATCTCGATCGCCTGAATGCTCGCGGCGCCGTGATGCGGGTAGACGACAGTGTCGCCGACCTTGAACTCCATGAGTGGCTTTCCCCTTTCGACTGAGACATCTTAGCACGCCCTCAGTGCTGGGGTTTTCCGTTTGCGCAGGTCAGAAACCCGTACGGCCCGGGCGCCGCATCCGGGGGGTGCCGGGAGCGCACTCTGGCGCCGGTCACGACCAGGCGTGGACTACGATGAGACCGGCCTGAGAACGACCATCCCCCGAGGAGCCTGACGTGACTTCACCGAACACCGGCCTGCGCCGCACCGCGCTCGTAGTCCTGGCCGTGGGTACCGCCGTCGGTTTGTCCGCGTGTGGCGCCGGACAGGTCTCCCAGACGGCCAACCAGGTCGCCGCGGTGGACGGCGGGCAGGGGTCCGCGGGTGAGCTCCACGTCAACGATCTCGTGGTGGTGCTCCCCGAGGAGGGCGAGGCGCGTCTCGGGTTCGCCGCCTCCTTCACCGGGACCGGCATGGGCGAGTCGATCTCCCTCGACCGGATCGAGATCGACGGGACCCAGGCGGACCTCGGCGAGACTCAGCCGCTCGAACGCGGATGCTCCCTGATCGTCTCGCCGGCGGCCGACGTCGAGCCCGTCCCCCCGCGCGACGACCTCTGTGTCGAGCGCAGCACCGCCACGCTGCCGGACTCCGACGACCTCCGGATCGGGACCTCCGTGCCCGCCACCGTGTCCTTCTCCAACGGCGACCAGATCGAGATGGCCGCCGCAGTCATCGCCGAGGTCCCGCCCAGCGACGAGTACACCCGCCCGGTCGAGATCCACTCAGACGGGCACTGAGACGTCCGCCCTGGCCCCCCGCGCCTCGGACGGGACCCCCGTCGACGCACCCGTCCGGGCCGTCCTCCGGCGCCTGTCCCCCGGCACCCCGCTGCGTGAGGCACTGGACCGCATCCGGCGCAGCGGCACCGGTGGTCTCATCGTGCGGGGCGACGACCCCGCCGTCCGGGAGATCTGCGACGGCGGCGTCACGCTGGACGTGGAGTTCACCCCGGCCAGGCTGCGCGAGCTGAGCAAGATGGACGGAGCCGTGGTCCTGTCCTCGGACGGTGAGCGCATCACCCACGCCAACGTCCACCTCGTGCCCGATCCCACCCTGCCGGCGGTCGAGACCGGGACCCGGCACCGCGCGGCCGAACGAACCGCACTGCACACGGGTGTCCCGTCGGTGGCGGTCTCCGCCTCGATGACGACCGTGACCGTCTACGCGGGCGGGCAGGCCCGCGTCCTGGCCGACCCCGTGGTCCTGCTGGCCCGCGCGGACCAGACGGTGGCCACCATGGAGCGACACGGTGCCCGCACCGCCCGGGCACGCGACCGGCTCGACCGCGCGGAGCTCGGCGGGTACGCGTCCGTCCGCGACGTCGTCACGATGGCCCAACGACTGGTCCGGTTGGACCGTCTGGGTGCCGAACTCGCCGAGCTCGCCGTGGAGATGGGCGAGTACGGGCGCCAGACCACGCTCCAGCTCGAGGAGTTGCTGGCCGACACCCCGGACGAGCTGTGGGGCCTGGTCGCCGACCACGTCGCGGTGGATCCCGCGGGAGGGAGCACGGCCCCCACCGCCGAGCAGGTGGCGACCGGGCTCGAGCGACTGGCGGCGCTGAGCGACGCCGATCTCCTCCTGCCCGGCCCCGTCGCGCGCTGCCTCGGCCTTCCCGCGGAGCCCGAGGACCTGGACGAGCACGTCACCGCGCGTGGGCACCGGATGCTCGCCCACATCCCCAGGCTCCGGCCCGTGCAGATCTCGGCCCTGGTGGAACGATTCGGCTCGGTGTCGGCACTGCTCGCCGCCGAACAGACCGACTTCGCGGATGTGGAGGGCGTCGGAGCCCTCTGGGCCAGGCACCTTCGTCAGTGGCTCACCGGCCTTGTGTCCTAGGGCTGGTGTCGTTCTAGGGCCGGTGTCGTCGCAGGGTCAGAGGGGCCCGCAGCCCGGGGTCAGTCCCCCTCGACCACGTTGAACGTGGCCGCCGGGCTGAAGACGTTCCCGACCAGGGCGTACACCTGGTAGGCCCCGACCTCGACGGGGGTCCGGTCCGCCTCCGTGCAGGCGCCCTCCGCGGAACGGCGGCCGGTCCAGTCGATCTGGCGGGGCTCGGGCTCACCGGGGCGGAGCTCCACCTCGTCGTCCTCACGAGGGGTGGTGCAGTCGATGCTCGACCACACCTTGACGTTGGTGTCCAGACGGTAGACCTCGAAGGACAGCGGCGCCTCCGAGAGGTCGCGGTCGCACGTGGTGTCCGAGGTGTTGAGGATGTTGACGAAGAACCGGACATCCTGCCCCACCGGGACGTTGGGCTCGGCGGACCAGACCTCCAGGCTCAGATCCTCGTCCGCGCACCGGCCCCGCGAGGCTCCGCCGTCGTCCCGGGTGGTCGTCTGCGTGGTCGTGGTCTCCGAGGTGGTGGCCGCCTCGGCCGAGTCGACGTCGCCGCCAGCCGCGGAGTCCTGGGTGTCCGTCCCGCTGTCCCTGGAGGCGAGGAAGAGCGCCAGAACCACGGCCAGGACCGCGACGACCGCGATGGCGACCGCGGCGACGCGGCGACGCACATAGACTTCGCGCGGGAGGGAGCCCTGGGGTTCGTGCACGCGCCCAACTCTAGAGCCGGGGTGGCGTCGCACCCGATCCCCCCCGCGGCGTGTCCCTAGACCGCGATCATCTCCTCACCCGGGCCGTGGGGGGTGTCGTCGACATCCCCCAACACGCTGCGCAGGTACGCGTGGCCGTCGGAGAGCTTGTAGGTGACGCCGACGATGGCCAACCTCCCCTCGTCGATCCGGTCGCTGATGATCTTGGACCGCTGCTTGAGCAGTTCGCCGGTCTCGAGGACGTGGCGGGCCTCGAAATCGTCGATCGCGGTGAGTCCCTCGCGGCGCCCGTTGAGGATCGAGGGCGAGACCTTCTCGACCACGTCCCGCAGGAAACCGGGCGGGATCTCCCCGGTGTTGAGCGCGTCGACCGTGGCCTTGACGGCGCCGCAGCTGTCGTGGCCGAGCACCACGATCAACGGGGTCTCGAGAACGTGGACCGCGTACTCGATCGACCCGAGCACCGCCGAGTCGCTGATGTGGCCCGCGGTGCGGATCACGAAGAGGTCCCCGAGTCCCTGGTCGAAGATGATCTCCGCGGCGACCCGGGAGTCCGAGCACCCGAAGAGCACGGCCTTGGGGTGCTGCGCGGCGACGAGGGTCTGGCGGTGCTCGGTATTCTGACCGGGATGACGCATCTCGCCCTCGACGAATCGATGGTTACCGTCACGGAGGGAGGCCCAGGCCTTGATGGGATCGGTATGAGGCATGACTCATATTGTGCACACCGGTACCTGACGGGTGCGCGGTGACTGCCGTCGACACCCCTGCCCTGCTGTCCTGGTTCGACCGCGCCGGGCGCCCGCTGCCCTGGCGCGGGCCGGACGTGAGTGCGTGGGAGATCCTGCTCTGCGAGATCATGAGCCAGCAGACCCCCGTGGCCCGCGTAGAGCCCGTCTGGCGGGCGTGGCTCGAGAAGTGGCCCGGCCCGGCCGAGCTCGCCGCGGCGCCGACCGCCGAGGTCATCCGGATGTGGGGCAAACTCGGCTACCCACGCCGCGCACTCCGTCTGCGGGAGTGCGCACTCGTCGTCGTCGAACAGCACGGCGGTGAGGTCCCCACCGACGTCGACGAACTGCTCGGCCTCCCCGGGGTCGGTGACTACACCGCCCGCGCGGTGGCGTGCTTCGCCCACGGCCAACGCGTCCCGGTGGTCGACACCAACGTGCGACGGGTCGTCGCCCGGGCGGTGGGAGGGGCGGCCGAGGCGGGGCCGCCGTCCACCCGTCGGGACCTCTCGGCGGTCGACGCCCTGCTGCCGGCGGGCCGTGAACGGGCGGTGGCCTTCTCCGTGGCCCTGATGGAGCTCGGCGCGTTGGTCTGCACGGCCCGGTCGCCGCGGTGCGAGGACTGCCCGCTCGCCCCGTCGTGCGCATGGCTGGCCGCCGGCAGACCCGAATGGGACGGTCCACGGCGCCGGACCCAGACCTTTGCCGGAACCGATCGCCAGGTTCGCGGACTGCTCCTCGACGTCCTGCGCGACGGCGACGGCACGGCGGGACGGGACCGCCTCGACGCGGTGTGGCCCGATCCTGCCCAGCGCGGACGCGCCCTCGACTCGCTCGTGGCCGACGGGTTGATGGTGAGGACCGGAGATGTGTACTCGCTGCCGGGCTGACCGACCGTCGACGCCGCGACGAAGCGTAGGCTCACCTACATGGCCGTCGTCAAGATCAATGCCCTGTCCGTACCGAGCCAGGCCGGTCCCGAACTGGAGCGTCGCTTCGCCGAGCGCGCCCACACCGTGGAGAACTCCCCCGGCTTCCTCGGATTCCAACTGCTGCGGCCCACCGCCGGCGAGGACCGCTACTTCGTGGTGACCACCTGGGAGGACGAGGCGTCCTTCGCCGCCTGGCGCGACGGCGACGCCCGGACCGCCCACGCCGGCCAGCACGGCAAGCCCGTCGCCGAGGGAGCCACCCTCCTCGAGTTCGACGTCGTGCTGGACGTCGCACCGTCCGCCTGACCCCCGGCACCTCGACCGGCGCACCCCCACATCCCACGTGGACCGGATCTCGGAACAGCCGTATCCGATCGCCTTCGGCCTGCTCTTCGTCATCGTGATGCTGCGCGCCAACGCCACCTACTGGCTGGGCCGGGGCGCGCTGAGCGGCGGCAGGCTGAGCGACCGGGCCGCACGTCACCTGGAGGGTCGACACATGCAGCGTGCGCAGCGGCTGTCCGCACGCTACGGCTTGTTCGCGGTACCCCTGTCGTTCCTCACCGTGGGTGTGCAGACGGCGATCAACTTCTCCGCCGGGTTCACCCGCATGCCGCTGACCCGGTACCTTCCCGCCGTGGCCGTCGGCTGCGTGCTGTGGGCACTGCTCTACTCCACCGTGGGCATGGTGGGGTGGAACGCGATCACCACGCTCTGGTCCGGGGTCACCTCCTGACCCGACGGGACAAGTCGACCGTCCGGACCGACCCGATCATCCGAACGGGCCACTACCGCCCGGGGACGGGCCCGACCACCGGCCCGAGCACGTCCGCGTACCTGTCGTCGACAAGGCCCTCGATGTCCACGGGGTCGATCTGTCCGTCCTCGGTGAACACGTCGGCGAGCTGCTGCTCGCGCTCCACCGTGTCCGCGAGAGACACAGGCCTGCGGGTACTGCGACCCTGCGAGAGGTCGGCGGCCTCCGGGGTCAGTCCCACGGCCTCCCCGTAGAACTCGGCCCACTGCGCCGGGTTCTCGACCGTCCAGGTCCCCGCCTGGGCGAGCCGGACAAGGAGATCCGCGATCGCGGTCTGACGCCGCGCGTCCGCGAGTGCGTCGTGGGAGGCGAGCCCGAACCAGAAACCGTTGGACGCCTCCGCCGCCGTCGCGATGGTCCGGGCGTCGGTGGTGGTCTGCGTGATGGCCGTGTACGGATCCCAGATGGCCCACGCGTCGGCGTCACCGCGCGCGAAGGCGGACCCCGCCTCGGCCGGCTGGAGAAAGACCATCTCGACGGAGTCCGGCGAGAGCCCTGCCCCGCGGAGTTGCAGCAGGAGATGCCCGTGCGCCGAGGTGCCCTTGGCCACCAGCACCTTGCGTCCCGCGAGGTCCGCCACGGACCGCACGGGAGAGTCACCGGGGACGAGGATCCGGTCCCCCTCACCCCCGTTGGCGTAGGCCGAGACGATGGACGCCCGCGCCCCCGCGGCCGCCCCGAAGACCGGCGGGGTGTTACCCGTGACGGCCAGGTCGATCTGCCCCGCGTTGAGCGCCTCCACCTGGGGCGGCCCGGAGGTGAACGTGGAGAACTCGATCTCGTAGGGGAGATCATCGAGCTCTCCCGCCGCGGTGAGCAAGGCCTGCGTGCCGCCCTTCTGGTCCCCCACGCGCAGAACGAGATCGGACAGGTCCTCGAGATCGACACGATCGGGCACCGGGACCGAGGCCTCGGAATCCCTCGTGGCGCACCCGGCTCCGACGAGGAGCACGATCAACGACAGCGCCAGCAGAACGGCCGGGAACGCGGATCGGCGGTGGATCGGCGAGAGGGTGGTGGTCATATCGAATAGTCCTCGTCTGTGTGGTCGACGCCCAGCGCGTCGAGGAGAAGCCGTCGGTGGTGGCCCGTCTCGCCCCCACCGCGGGGCAGGTCGATGGTCTCGGTGTGGCCGACGACGCCGTCGTCCAGGACGTGCACCCGGTCGGCCAGTGACACCGCCTCGTCGACGTCGTGCGTCACCAGCAGGACCCCGAGGCCGTGGTGGGCCCACAGTCTCAGCAGGAGTCGGTGCATGGTCCGCCGGGTGAGGGCGTCGAGCGCGCCGAAGGGCTCGTCGAGGAGCAGCAACGCGGGCTCCGCGACGAGCGCCCGGGCGAGCGAGGTCCGCTGCGCCTGGCCGCCGGAGAGTTCTCCGGGGTAGGCACCCTCCCGGCCCTCCAGGCCCACCTCGGCGAGGATCTCGGTGACCCGGTCCGACTTCTCGGCGCGCCCGACCTCGACCCTGTTGAGGCCGTGCCGGACGTTCTGGGCCACGGTCCGCCAGGGCAGCAGCCGGGAATCCTGGAACACGACCGCCGGAGGGCCGTCGATATGGACGTCGCCTGACTCGAGATCCCGGTCCAGTCCGGCCAGTATGCGTAGCGCGGTCGACTTCCCGCTGCCACTCCGACCGAGCAGGGCGACGATCTCGCCGCGGGGGATGGTGAGGTCGAGATTCCGGAGAACGGCGGTGTCCCCGAAGCTGCGGGTGACACCGCGGAGCGCGCCCGCGGGGGCGAGGGTGGTGGACATTGCTGGGGCTCCTGATCGCTGGGTGGTTCTCATGTGCGCTGCGCGGTGGTCATCGGTAGTGGCGCAGTGCGCGGGCCTCGGCGACGCGCACGAGAGCGTCGGTGAGGATCCCCAGCAGCGCGTACACGACCAGGCCGACGATGATCACGTCGATCCGGAAGTAGTCGCGGGCGTTCATGATCAGGTAGCCGATGCCGTTGGTCGCGTTGAGCTGCTCGGCCACGATGAGGGTCAACCAGGCGATCGCGAGCGACTGCCGCACACCTACCAGGACCTGGGGCGCGATCGACGGCAGGATCACCTCCGTCAGTCGCTGGCGTCGGCTGAATCCGAAGACCGTCGCCATGTCCTGCAGCCTGGGATCCACCTGCCGCAACCCCGAGGCGGTGTTGAGGTAGATGGGGAAGACCACCCCGAGTGCGATGAGGAGCACCTTGGGCGTCTCGCCGATGCCGAACCACAGGATGAACAGCGGGATCAGCCCGAGGTGGGGAAGCGCGCGAAGCATCTGCAGCGGGGGGTCGACGAGGGCGTCCGCGACCCGCGAGGTCCCGACGATCACCCCGAGGACCAGTCCGGCCACGGCCCCCAGGACGAACCCCTGGGCCACGCGGACGCCCGAGACCGCCAGCGCCTCTGCGAGTTCGCCGGAGGCGATGAGCTCCAGCGCCGACGAGGCGATCAGCTGCGGGGCGGGAAGAATACGCTCCGGCAGGACGCCGGTGGCGCCGGCGACCTGCCAGATCAGGATCAGCACGACGGGACTGAGCCAACGCAGCCAGGTGGTGGCTCGACGCGGTCGGCTGCGCCTCGCGACGCGGCGGCGGCGGCCTCGGCCCGGGGTCGGTTCGTGCCGGGTCGGGCCCGCCGGCGCGGCCGGGGTCCCGGCGGACGACGCGGTGAGAACGGTGGTCATGGTGGTCTCTCCTCCTGCACTCACCCGCGGGCGACCGCGGGTTCGGCCGTGGCGAACGGGACCGACACCGTCTCCCGGCGGCGCTCACCGGTGGACCACAGCCCGCGTCGGGCCAGGACGGGCAGCACTCCCTCTCCGAAGTGGTACGACTCCTCGAGATGCGGGTATCCGGACAGGACGAAGTGGCTGAGCCCGAGCGCCGCGTACTCGGCGATCCGGTCGGCGACCTCCTCGTGGGAGCCGACGAGCGCGGTCCCCGCGCCCCCGCGGACCAGTCCGACACCGGCCCACAGGTTGGGTGAGATCTCCAGGGAGTCGGTCCGGCCGCCGTGGAGATCGAGCATGCGGCGTTGCCCCTCGGACTCACTGGCGGCCAGAGAGGCCTGGACGCGCGCGACGTCCGCGGGGTCGATCCCCGCCAGGAGTCGATCCGCCTCCGCCCACGCCTGCTCCGAGGTGTCCCGGGAGATCACGTGCAGCCGGATCCCGAACGACGGGCTCCGCCCGTGAGCGGCCGCGGCGCCCCGGACCCGGTCGAGCTTCTCGGCGACCGCGGCTGGCGGTTCTCCCCAGGTCAGGTACGTGTCGGCGTGGCGCGCCGCGACACGGATCCCGGCCGCGGAGGAACCGCCGAAGAAGATCGGCGGCGCAGGGTCGGGCCGCCGGGCCAGGACGGAGTCGACGACGGCGAGGTGGTCGCCCCTGTAGGTCAGCGCCTCCCCGGAGCGCCACAGTCCCCGCACGATGTCGAGGAATTCGTCGGCTCGGGCGTATCTCGCCTCCTTGTCCAGAAAGTCCCCGTAGGCGCGTTGCTCCCGCGACTCGCCTCCGGTGACCACGTTGAGGAGCAGTCGTCCTCCGGTCTGCCACTGGAAGGTGGCCGCCATCTGCGCGGCGAGTGTGGGGCTCATGAGGCCCGGGCGCAGCGCGACGAGGAACTTGATGCGGTCGCTCGACTCGGCGAGCAGAGCGCTGGTGATGAGGGCGTCCTCGCACCATGCGCCGGTCGGCGTGAGAAGCGACTCGAACCCGTTGTGCTCGGCCGCCGCGACGATCTGCCGCAGGTACGACAGCGTCGCCGGACGGTCCCCCGACATGAACGTGCCGTGCCCCCCGGCGACGAGGTTGCGCGAGTCCCCGTAGGTGGGCAGGAACCAGTGGAAGTGGGTCTTGGCCTGGTCGGCCTGGTCGGCCTGGTCGGCCTGGTAGGCCTGGTCGGCACGGGGACTGGTGGGGTCGGTGGCCACTGACGGCTCCTGGGGAGTCTGGGATCGGACTTCGGACCGACTCATCGTGGGACCGGGCGGTGGCGTGGAGCCACAATTCACATCACGAGGATCGATTCCGATAACCGCAGTAGACAGATCAGTCTATAGCCTGTGTTACCCTGCTCGTCATGACCACCCGATCAGTCGCCCCTGTCCTGCGCTTGTCCGACGTGAGCGCGGCCCGGGTCATGCGCACGATCCGGTTCCGGGGGCCCGTCACCCGCCCGGAGGTGGCGGTGTCCACGGGCTTGTCGGTGGCGACGGTCGGCCGCGCCACGGCGGCGCTGCTGTCCGCAGGAGTCATCCGGGAGCGACCGGAACTCATGCACGACGGTTCCGTGGGTCGACCGAGCATCCCTGTCGAGATTGATCCGGGCGGGCCGGTGGTGGTGGCTGTCCACATCGGCCTCAGCCGCTGCGTCGTGGCGATCAGTGACCTCGCCTGCCGGATCCTGTCCGAGTTCGCGATCCCCACCCCGGGCCGGGATCCGGAGCAGATCGCGGACGAGCTGTCCGCGATCGCGTTCCGTCTTCTCGACGGCCACCGTGGACGTCGGCTCGTCTGGGGTGGTGTGGCCACGGCGGCGAGGATCACCTCCCCGGGCAGGATCGACCAAGACTTGCTGGGGTGGCGGGACGTCCCGGTGACCGAGCTGTTCGCAGATCGGCTCGGGGTGCCGTTCTCCGTGGCCCCGCACGTCGAGGCCATGGCCGCGGCGGAACTCCTCGTGGGGCATGAGACACACACCGGGACGACGCTCGTCGTCTACGCCCGCGAGCATCTCGGCTCCGCCCTGGTGATCGACGGCGCCGTGCACCTGCCGCGCGCCGGCTCGGCCGAACTGGCGCACCTGCCCGTGGGCCCCACGACGTATCTCGACGACCGCGGAGGCGGCCTCACGGACGTGGTGGGCGATTCCGGACTGGTCCGCGCCGCGGCCGCCCGCGGCATCGTCGTCGGGTCGGTGGCGGAACTCGCCGCACGCGCACACGGCGATCCGATGGCCGAGGCGATCCTCGTCGAGCGGGCCACGGCACTCGGCCGCCTGGTGGGGCTGCTCTCGACCATCACCCGCCCTGATTCGGTGGTGCTCTGCGGTCAGGCCTTCACCGACCATCCGCGATACCTGGGCCCCGTACTGAGAGCCTCACGGGAGACCCCCTTGCCGGGAGAAGCACCCGAACTGAGGGTGTCGACGGCGGGAGGGCGGATCCAGCAGTTGGCGGCCATGGCGGTGGCTCTCGACGCCATCTCCGCGGACCCCACGAGCGCGCTGCCTGCCAGGTTGTTGTCGGTGTCCTGACGTGGTGCCTGTGGCATCAGCACTTCGCGTCACCGCGACCAGAACGTTCGACATCCGTAGCACGAGCCTCCAGACTTCAGACATGACCGAACGAAGCCTGTCCTCCGACCGCCAGAGCGTCTCGGCGGAGACCCACCGCCGGGCGATGCGTCTGCATCCCGCCGGGGTCACGATCATCACCCTCGACGGCGCCGACGGCCCGGTGGGGTTCACCGCGTCGTCGCCGTCCAGTCTGTCGTCCGAACCGGCCCTGGTGAGCTTCAACGTCGGGATCTCCTCGTCCAGCCTGGCCGCGGTGCTCGACGCCCGCACCGCGGTGATCCACCTGCTGGGGGAATCCGACCGGCACCTGGCGCTGAGGTTCTCGGGGCCCGCGACACAGAGGTTCGCCGACCACTCTCTGTGGACCCGGGCCGAGACCGGCGAACCTCTCCTCCACGGCGGGCGGGCGCGACTGCGGGTCGCACTGGACCGTCTCGTGCCTGCGGGCGACCACGTCCTGGTGATCGCGCGTCTGCTGGACGCATGGTTCGACGACGACGAGCCGAGTGATCCACTCGTGGTGGTCGACGGTGGCCTGTGGGCCGTGCCGACGGCCCGCGACTGACGGCGGGACGCCCCCCGGGGCCGACAACACGACTGACGACGAGGCGGCCCCCGCCCATCTGAGCGGGGGCCGCCTCGTTGGTACGGCGCCTTCGGCCTAGGTGGTGGCGGGGGCCGCCCCACCACTACCCGAGGAGCCACCGGGGGCACCACCACCGAAGCCACCCGAGCTCGGCGGAAGCGAGTCCCCCGGTCCGGCCTCGCCGGTCGGAGCGACACTCGCGGTGATCTCCTCACCCTCGCGGGACTCGGCGGCGTCCGGCCGCGGGACCCCGGTGAAGGTGAACCTGGCGTTCTCCGTCTGATCGGACTCGCCGTCCCAGCCCTCGACGTCGACCGTGATCAGCTCGCCGGCCGCGACCTCGCCGAACAGGATCTTCTCCGAGAGCGTGTCCTCGATCTCGCGCTGGATGGTGCGACGCAGCGGCCGCGCACCCAGAACCGGGTCGAAGCCCCGCTTGGCCAGGAGCTCCTTGGCCCGGTCCGTGACCTCGATGGTCATGTCCTTGGCCTTGAGCGCCACGCCCACACGGCTGAGCATCAGGTCGACCATCTCGACGATCTGGTCCTTGGTGAGCTGGTGGAACACCACGATCTCGTCGATACGGTTGAGGAACTCGGGCCGGAAGTGCTTCTTGAGCTCGTCGTTGACCTTCTGCTTCATCCGGTCGTAGGCGTCCTCGGTGTTGTCGGCGGACTGGAAGCCCATCCCGACAGCCTTGGAGATGTCCCTCGTGCCGAGGTTGGAGGTGAAGATCAGCACGGTGTTCTTGAAGTCCACCATGCGACCCTGCCCGTCAGTGAGACGGCCGTCCTCCAACACCTGCAGGAGCGTGTTGTAGATCTCGGAGTGGGCCTTCTCGATCTCGTCGAACAGGACCACCGAGAACGGCTTGCGCCGGACCTTCTCCGTCAGCTGGCCACCCTCCTCGTATCCGACGTACCCGGGAGGTGCGCCGAACAGGCGGGAGGCGGTGAAGCGGTCGTGGAACTCCCCCATGTCGATCTGGATGAGCGCATCGTCCTCGCCGAACAGGAAGTTGGCCAGCGCCTTGGAGAGCTCGGTCTTACCGACACCGGACGGGCCGGCGAAGATGAACGACCCCGACGGGCGCTTGGGGTCCTTGAGACCGGCTCGCGTGCGGCGGATGGCCCGGGAGACCGCCTTGATGGCGTCCTCCTGACCGATGATCCGCTTGTGCAGCTCGTCCTCCATGCGGAGCAGACGCGTGGTCTCCTCCTCGGTGAGCTTGAACACGGGGATCCCGGTCCAGTTGCCCAGCACCTCGGCGATCTGCTCCTCGTCGACCACCGCGGCCACGTCCATGTCGCCCGCACGCCACTGCTTCTCACGCTCCGAGCGCTCGGCGATGAGCTTCTTCTCCGTGTCGCGCAGACCAGCTGCCTTCTCGAAGTCCTGCGCGTCGATCGCGGACTCCTTCTCGCGCCGGGCCTCGGCGATCTTCTCGTCGAACTCCCGGAGGTCCGGCGGAGCGGTCATCCGCTTGATCCGCATGCGGGCGCCGGCCTCGTCGATGAGGTCGATCGCCTTGTCCGGCAGGAAGCGGTCGTTGATGTACCTGTCCGCCAGCTGGGCCGCCGCGGCCAGGGCGGCGTCCGTGATGGTGACGCGGTGGTGCGCCTCGTAACGGTCCCGCAGACCCTTGAGGATCTCGATGGACAACTCGACGCTGGGCTCGGGGACCTGCACCGGCTGGAAACGACGCTCGAGCGCCGCGTCCTTCTCGATGTGCTTGCGGTACTCCTCGAGCGTGGTGGCGCCGATGGTCTGCAGCTCACCGCGGGCCAGCTTGGGCTTGAGGATCGACGCCGCGTCGATCGCGCCCTCGGCGGCACCCGCGCCGACGAGCGTGTGGATCTCGTCGATGAACAGGATGATGTCGCCCCGCTGGTTGATCTCCTTGAGCACCTTCTTCAGGCGCTCCTCGAAATCACCGCGGTAGCGGGACCCGGCCACCAGCGACCCCAGATCGAGCGAGTAGACCTGCTTGTCCTTGAGGGTCTCGGGGACCTCGTTGTTGACGATGGCCTGCGCCAGGCCCTCGACGACCGCGGTCTTGCCCACGCCGGGCTCCCCGATGAGCACCGGGTTGTTCTTGGTGCGCCGGGAGAGCACCTGCATGATGCGCTCGACCTCCTTGGCGCGGCCGACCACCGGGTCGAGCTTGCCCTCCATGGCGGCCTGCGTGAGGTTGCGACCGAACTGGTCCAGGACCGTCGAGGACGACGGCGTACCGGACTCGCGACCGCCGGTCCCCGCCGGCGCGCCCGTGGACTCCGCCTCCTTGCCCTGGTAGCCGGAGAGCAGCTGGATGACCTGCTGACGGACCCGGGTGAGGTCCGCTCCGAGCTTGACCAGCACCTGCGCGGCCACTCCCTCACCCTCGCGGATGAGTCCGAGCAGGATGTGCTCGGTCCCGATGTAGTTGTGGCCGAGCTGCAGCGCCTCGCGCAGGCTCAACTCGAGGACCTTCTTGGCCCGCGGCGTGAACGGGATGTGCCCGCTGGGCGCCTGCTGGCCCTGGCCGATGATCTCCTCGACCTGACTCCGCACCGCTTCCAGCGAGATCCCCAGGGACTCGAGCGCCTTGGCGGCTACTCCCTCGCCCTCGTGGATGAGACCAAGCAGAATGTGCTCGGTGCCGATGTAATTGTGGTTGAGCATCCGGGCCTCTTCCTGGGCCAGGACGACGACGCGACGCGCGCGGTCGGTAAACCGTTCGAACATCGTGCTACCTCACATTCCTCGGGTGTTCACCACTGTAGTGGCCCGGTCTGACGCCCGGAGCCACAGGAGTGGCAGTCGGCCCGTCACCAGGGTTCAACGCGGCAGGTCGGGGAATCATTGCGGATACGTGTACGCCGTCAGCGAACGCCGCCGAATCCGTGCGGGACGCAGCGGACATCTACCCTCGGGGACATGGTGGCGTCGGGCGGGACCGGGTGATGAGCCCGTTCGATCTGGAACGGATCGGCCGCGGCCTGCCCTTCACCGACGCGCTCCCGGCCCTGCTTGACGCGCTCGCCTCGACGGGTACCGCGGTGGTCCAGGCTCCACCCGGGACGGGAAAGACCACGCTCGCACCACCGGCGGTCGCCTCGGCGGACGGGATCGCGGGACGGGTCGTCGTCACCCAGCCCCGGCGGGTGGCCGCCCGCTCGGCGGCGCGGCGACTGGCGGCGCTGTCCGGAACGCCGGTCGGCAGCCTGGTGGGGTACTCCGTACGGGGGGACACGCGGGTCGGCCGGGACACACTCGTGGAGTTCGTGACCCCGGGCGTGCTGGTGAGGAGGCTGATCGCCGACCCGGACCTGTCCGGGACGGGAGCGGTGGTGCTCGACGAGATCCACGAGCGGGACGTCGAGTCCGACCTTGCGCTGGCCCTGTTGTGCGAGGTACGCCAGCTCCGCGACGACCTGCCGGTGGTGGCGATGTCCGCGACCCTCGACTCCGGCCGCATCGCCCGCCTGCTGGAGGACACGGGAGCGGGCGCCACCGGGGCGGCGCCGGTGATCGACCTCCCCGCCGTCCTGCATCCCCTCGACATCCACTACCGTCCGTCGCCCGTTCCCCGCCTCGACGCCCGGGGCGTGACCGACGGCTTCCTCGAACACGTCGCGGGCATCACGGCCGAGGAGGTGGCCGCGAGCGGCTCGGACACCCTCGTCTTCCTCCCCGGGGTGCGGGAGATCGAGCGGGTGGTGCGGTCGCTCACCGCGCGACTGGGCGGGCGCGCCGAGATCCTGCCGCTGCACGGTGGTCTCGACGCCGCCGAGCAGGACCGGGTGGTCTCGGGATCCGGCCGCGGTGGTCCGCATAGTCAGGGCGGGTCCGCCCCACCGCCCCGGATCGTGGTCGCGACCGACCTGGCGGAGTCCTCGCTCACCGTTCCCGGGGTGCGGGTGGTGGTGGACGCGTGCCTGAACCGCGAACCCCGCAGGGACACCGCCCGCGACATGACCGGCCTCGTCACCGTCTCGGCTTCCCGCGACTCCTGCGTGCAGCGCTCGGGTCGCGCGGCCCGTCTCGGCCCGGGGATCGCGGTGCGCTGCCTGTCCGAGGACGACTTCGCACGGTTGGCCCCGCACCGCACCCCGGCGATCGCCACCTCCGACCTGACGTCCTTCGCCCTGGACGTCGCCTGCTGGGGCGCCCCCCGCGGCGAGGGCCTGGCGCTGACCGACCCCCCGCCGTCGGGGGAGATCCGTCGCGCGCAGGCGGTGCTGCAGGGACTGGGCGCGCTCGATGCGCTGGGCCGGGCCACCGGCCGCGGGCGTGACCTGGCCCGGATCCCCGCGGACCCGCGTCACGCCCGCGCGCTACTCGACGGCGCCCCTGTGGTGGGCCGCGCGACGGCCGCGGAGGTGGTGGCGCTGCTGGCGTCGGGCCGCCGCTCGCCGACGGGTGACCTGGTGGCGGACCTGCGGGCGCTGCGCGGCCGCCGAACCGCGGACAACCGGACCTGGGAGCTCGAGGCCCGCCGCCTGGAACGGCTCGTCCGTACCGGTGGCGGCAAGAACACCGGTGGCGGTGAGGACGGGGTCCCGCTCGAGGAGGCGGCCGGCCTGGTCGTGGCCCTGGCGCACCCCGATCGGGTCGCGCGCCGCCGGGGCGGGCAGTACACGTTCGCGTCGGGCACCGGCGCGGTACTCCCGGCGGGGTCCGCCCTCGCCGGCCACGAGTGGCTCGCGGTGGCCGAGGTCGCCCGCGCCTCGGGGCGCACCGCCGGGGACGCAGGAGCCGTGATCCGTTCGGCGGCCCCACTGAGCCGGGCGGGAGCCGAGAGCGCGGCGTCGGGGCTACTCGACGACGACGAGACGGCCCGCTTCTCGGGCGGCGCGGTGACGGCCAGAGGGATCCGACGGCTCGGCGCGATCGAACTCTCCGTCACCCCCGTGCGTCCGGGCCCCGAGGCCGCCGCGACGGCGGTCGCGGACGCCATCCGATCAGGTGGCCTCGACGCGCTCGGACCCGACGACGACGCACGACGGCTGTGGCACCGGCTCGCGCTCGCCCGGCGGGAACTCGGGCCCCCCTGGCCCGACGTGGCCACCGAGGCACTCGCTGAACGCCTCTCGGAGTGGCTCGGGCCGGAGATCGAGGCCCTGACGCGAGGTGGCACGCTGGCGGGGCGCGATGTCGGCGCCGCGCTGCGGCGACTGCTCCCGTGGCCGGAGGCAACCCGGTTCGACGAGCTCGTGCCCGATCGCCTGCAGGTGCCCAGTTCGTCCTCCTACCGCGTCGACTACCCGGAACCCGGATCCGACGCGTCCCCCGTACTGGCGGTCAAGCTGCAGGAGTGCTTCGGGTGGACCTCCTCACCCCGGATCTGCGACGGACGGGTACCCGTGACGGTCCACCTGCTCTCCCCCGCCGGCCGGCCACTCGGGGTGTCCCGCGACCTGGAGTTCTTCTGGCGCGAGGCCTATCCCGGAGTGCGGGCGGAGATGCGGGGCCGCTATCCCCGGCATCCCTGGCCGGAGGATCCGTTGGTCGCGGAGCCCACTCGCCGGACCAACCGCCGGCGCTGACGATTCCGGTCCCGTAACGGGGTGCGTTTCGGCACGGTCCCGGTCCGGGCCGGCCTCTACCATGGGACGGGACGCACCTGCGCCATCCGACTCCGCCCGGAGGGTGATCGCCATGCCACCGTACACACCACCCTCACCCCACCGTGCGCCCCTCCCGACCAGGACACCCGCACGCACCAAGAGGATCCCGCGCGTCCGGAACCGGATCGGGGCCCTGACGGCGTTCGCCGGCCTGGCCGTATCGCTGCTCAGCCTCTTTCTGCCGTGGTTGTCCGCTGGTGGCGAGCGGATCTCCGGCCTGGGCATCACCGAGATCATCGACGTCCGCAGTGTCGCCCCGGTGCTGTTCCTCGGGTTGATCGTCCTTGCCCTGCTCGTGACGGTGACCGCGCTCACCCGACTCGGGGCGTTCGCCGTGGCGGCGGCGGTGATGGCGGTAGGAGTGCTCGCGGGCCACCTCGCCTTTGTCTGGACCCTCATCCTGTCCACGGGATCGACGACGCGGGCACTGTCGGGACTGCCCGCCAACGCCACGGTGACCTTCGGGCCCTATGTCGCGGCGTCCGGGTTCGTGGTGGTCGCCGCCGCCTCAGCGTGGGCTGCCCGGTCGGCGAGGTACGCCAGCGATCCCCTCTCGCGTCGAGAGTGACAGACGCCCACCGGCGGACGCGCACCGGTGTGGCACGAGCGGACAAACCCACCTATTATGTGACCTATCTCACTTCGGAGACTCCGGTCCGACTAAGGGGCACGCCATGGCCGCACAGACAACGCCCACCTCCTCCACGCCGCCCACCTCCCAGACAGGGTCCACCCCCCAGACACCGCCCCCGGCGGCGACCACGCGGGGCGGCAAGATCGTCCCCCTTCTGCGCAGCCGCGTCGGCGGACTCATCGCGGTCGCGGGTCTGGCACTCGCCCTTCTCAGCCTGTACCTCCCCTGGCTGTCCACAGCGACCGGCGGGGGCATCACCGCGCTCGACCTCACCGAGGTGCTGGACCTCCGCGCGATGGCGCCCCTGAACTTCCTGGGCCTGCTCGTGCTGTTGGTTCTGGTGGCCGTCACCGTGTTCACCCGACTGGGATTCTTCGCTGCCGCCAACGCGGTTCTCGCGACGCTGGTGCTGATCGCCCATCTGATCTTCGTCTGGGTGCTGTTCAACTCGACCGACACCGCCGATCCGATGCTGGCGGGACTCCCAGACGGCACCTCCGTCACCTACGGGCCGTTCGTCGCCGCCGTCGGCTTCATCCTGGTCATCGCCGGATCGGTACTGGCGGCCAAGTCCGCCGAGTACCTCCTCCCGGACCGGGCCGAAGCCCGCATGTTCAAGGACCCCCAGGGCTCCTGAGACGGATTTCGCGGTCGTCAGAACACCACGACCGTGTCCCCGACCTGCAGCCTCTCGAAGTAGGTCTCGGCTGCGGGCCGGTCCATCCGGATGCACCCGTGCGACAGGTGGGCCGGGTCCCCCTCGTGGAACGCGATCCCGCCCACGAAGTACACCGCGAACGGCATCGGGGCATTGTCGAACAGACGACTGACCTCGTGGCGGACCTTGCGGGTGACCTGGTACGTCCCCCGAGGGGTCTCCCATCCGGCCCGTCCATGGGACATCCGTACCGGCCCGTAGCTCAGCCGCTCCCCGGACTGCAGCCAGGTCCGGTTCCCGTCGAGGTCCACGCACGCGGCGGCCGTGCGCGGGCACGGACTCTGCGGGGTGGGGTCCGGCGGCGGCGGTGGTGCCGGTGGAGGGGGCACGAATCCGGGCGGCGGGGTGATCCCCGCCGACTCCAACAGGCCGCCGGCGGCGGTGCGCAGGTCCGCGTCGACCTGCGCTGAGCCGGCCGCGGCCTGATCGACCACCTGTTGGACTTCGACCGGGAGCGCCGGCTGGGCCGACGCGGCGGGCGTCGCGGTCCCCACCGCGACGAGCCCCGCCACCAGACCGATCGCCAGCCGCGACAGTGTGCTTCTCATGCCGTGATTATCTCCGGGGGCGGCCACCTCGACAGGCGTCTGGAGTCACGTTCGGGTCTCGACCCGCACCGGTGCCCACCGCAGGACCCGGGCCCGCGCCACCTCAGTCGCGCGGCAGCGGCTTGACCATCGGGAACAGGATCGTCTCCCTGATCCCCAGCCCGGTGAGCGCCATGAGCAGGCGGTCGATACCCATTCCCAGCCCGGTGGTGGGCGGCATCCCCTGCTCCATGGCCGCCAGGAAGTCCTCGTCCAGGACCATCGCCTCGTCGTCACCGGCCGCGGCGAGCCGTGCCTGGTCCTCGAACCGGCGACGCTGGATCACCGGATCGACGAGCTCCGAATACCCGGTCGCCAGCTCGAATCCACGGACGTAAAGGTCCCACTTCTCCGTGACCCCGCGATCGGTGCGGTGGTCGCGGGTCAGGGGCGAGGTCTCCACCGGGAAATCGCGGACGAACACCGGCCCCTCGAGCTGGTCACCGCACAGGTGCTCCCACAGCTCCTCGACGAGTTTGCCGTGCAGCCACCCCCTGCCACTGGGGACCTCGAGCCCGACCCCGCCGGCCAACTCGGTCAGTTCGGCGACCGTCGAGTCGACCGTGACGATGTCCTCGTCGTCGTCACCGGACACCAGCTCGGGGTGCGTGGCGCGCAGCGCCTCGTTGAGCGAGGGGTACATCCGCATCTCGCGCCACTGCCCGCCGAGGTCGTATTCGGTGCCGTCGGCCAGGGTCACGGTCGTGGAACCGAAGACTTCGAGCGCCACCTCCTGGATGACCTCGCGGATCATGGTGGCGGAGGTGTTGTAGTCCCCGTAGGCCTGGTAGGTCTCGAGCATCGCGAACTCGGGACTGTGCGAGGAGTCCACGCCCTCGTTCCGGAAGTTCCGGTTGATCTCGAAGACCCGCTCGATCCCACCCACCACGCACCGCTTGAGGTAGAGCTCGGGGGCGATGCGCAGGTACAGGTCGAGGTCCAGCGCGTTGGAGTGGGTGACGAAGGGCCGCGCGGCGGCGCCGCCGTGCAGCGTCTGCAACATGGGGGTCTCCACCTCGAGGAATCCCCGCCGGTCGAGCGCGTCGCGCAGCGCCCGGACGACCTTGATGCGGGTGACGGCGTTGCGCCGGGCCGTGTCTCGCATGATGAGGTCGGTGTAGCGCTGGCGGACACGCGTGTCCTCGCTCAGCTCCTTGTGCGCCACCGGCAGCGGGCGGAGCGACTTGGCCGCCAGCACCCACGAATCCGCCATGACGGACAGCTCGCCCCGCTTGGAGCGCACCACGCGGCCGGTCACCGAGACGTGATCACCCAGGTCCACGTCCTGCTTCCACGCCTCGAGCCGTTCCTCGCCCACGTTGGCGAGCGAGAGCATCGCCTGCAATTGCGGGGCGAACGAATCGGGCTCGCCCTCGACCGCCGGGACCGACAGGTCCGCCTCGGGGCTCACACCGTCCTGGAGTCGGACGAAGCAGAGCTTGCCGGTGTTTCGGACGAACAGGACCCGGCCGGCGACCGAGACCACGACGTCGGTCTCCTCCCCCGGCTCGAGTCCGACGAAGCGTGGATCCGAGGCGATCTCGACGAGCCCGTGCGTGCGGGGGACCCCGACCGGATAGGCGTCGACGCCGGAGTCGAGGATGCGCTGCCGCTTGTCGCGACGGATGCGCAACTGCTCGGGGGTGTCGTCGGCGGGCTCGGTCGAAGCGGGCTCGGTCGAGGCGGCCCCGGGCGCGGCGGGAGTCGTGTCGGTCACGACTGTCGAGGATAGTCGCCGCTAGGCGTCGGAGCCGAACCCGTCGGCACCCACGTGGTCGAGCACATGGAGGTCCAACCTGTCCGAGAGCTCTTCGATCGCTGCCGCCGCCCGGACGCTGTTGCCGTGTTCGTCCAGGCGCGGCGAGTACGCCGCGATGCCGTACTTGCCGGGCGCCACCGCCAACAGGCATCCCGACACCCCGCTCTTGGCGGGCAGCCCCACCTGGTAGACCCAGTCGCCGGCCGCGTCGTACATTCCGCAGGTGAACATCACACTGTTGGCGTAGCGCACCGCCTTGCGCCCGAGGATCCGCTCGTCGCTGCCGGGGATCACCCCGCCGTTGGCGAACATGGCCGCCATGTGGGCGAGTTCACGGACGTCCACGCGGACCGCGCACTGGCGTCCGTATCCCGCCACCACCTCGTGGGGGTCGTCCGCGAGGGTGCCCTCCTCGGCGAGGAGGTGCGCGAGCGCCTGGTTACGGTGGGCGCTCTTCGCCTCGATGTCGGCGATCTCCTCGTCCACCTCCACCTCTCGCCCGACGAGCCGGGAGAGCAGCGCGCGGATGTGCTCGAAGCGGGAGACCTCGTCGTCGTCGGTGTCCCCCACCAGGGCGTGGGCGGCCAACGCCCCGGCGTTGACCAGCCCGTTGGGGGCGCGGCCGGTACCGGCCTCCAGGGAGATCTCGTTGAACGCCTCACCCGAGGGCTCCACCCCGATCCGCTTGGCCACCTCGCCGACGCCCTTCTGGTCCAGGGCCAGGGCGTACACGAACGGCTTCGACGCGGACTGCAGGTCGAAGCGGATGTCGTCGTCCCCCGCCGAGACCACTGTGCCCCCGAGGTCGCACACCGCGATCGCCAACGCGTCGGGGTTCGGGTGTTCGTAGTCGCCGAGGTGAGGGACCAGCTCTCCCGAGGAGTCGTCGCGGACCTCGTCGAGAATGCCATCGAGCAGGTCCGCCGAGATGTGGTCCGTCATGGACGTGACCGTACCGTCGTCGGTGTCGGCGCGCCCCCGGTCGGGCTCTCAGTGGGTCGGACTGAGCGGGTCGAACTGAGCGGGTCGGGCTCAGCGCGAAGAACTCAGTGGGCGGAGATCGCGGACCGCTCGCGCAGCAGGTGCTCCGCATCCGAGAGCAGGCCGAGCGCCCCGGCTACCCGGAGTGCCTCGTGCCCCCCGTCCACCGCTCGCACCCCTCGCACCCCGCGGGAGCGCAGTTCCAGCGCGAACAGCTCGGCGTCGAGCCCGTCGTCACTGACCAGGACCACCTGGCGACCCTCTTCCACGGCGGCGAGCGGCGCCGGCGACCGGGGATCGAGGAGCTCGACGACGGGACGTGCCTCGACGGCGACCGCGCCCGCCAGCACGCCCTGCCGCTCGCGCTGGGCCCGCGAGCGGATGTCCACGACCAGCGCGCCCGCCTCGATCGTGGCGCGGTAGTCCGTCACGTCCACGGTGACGGCGGTGGTGTCGGTGACGGTGTCGGTGGTGACGACGGCGACAGTGGTCATCGTGTGCTCCTGGTGAGGCGGGTCCCGGGCGGCGGGGTCGAGGGGGTTGCTGCCGGTCGGGGACACCAGTGCTGCGCACGTGCGGATGCCACCGGACCGGCCGAGGGCATTCGTCGTGCGTTCACGAGCACGATAATAGACAGACCGGTCTATCTATCGCAAGGGTGAGCGCCTGTCGGACACCCCCGCCCCCCATCCACTGGCGCCCGCCCGTTAGTTGATGCATCATATATCTAGAGAGAAGGAGCATCATGACCACCACACCCTCGCGCCAGCCCGCCGTCTTCATCGGACACGGCGTCCCCCTCAACGCGCTCGAGGACAACCAGTGGACCCGACAGTGGGCTGCGTTCGGAGCCGGACTCACCGAACGCCCCCGGGCCGTGCTGGCCGTCTCGGCCCACTGGTACATCGGCGCCACGGCGGTGACCACCATGGCGCGCCCCCGGACGATCCACGACTTCTACGGCTTCCCCCGGGAACTCAACGAGTACGACTACCCGGCCGCCGGCGCCCCCGAACTCGCGTCCGAGGTGGCCGAGGTGGTCCGTCCCACCTGGATCGGCGAGGATCGCGACTCGTGGGGACTCGATCACGGCACGTGGTCCGTCCTGGCCCACGTCTTCCCCGACGCCGACGTGCCGGTGGCGCAGTTGTCGGTCGACGCCTCCAAACCCGCCGACTACCACTTCGACCTGGGCACCAGGCTCTCGGCGCTGCGGGACTCCGGGGTCCTGATCCTGGCCAGCGGCAACGTGGTGCACAACCTTGCCGCCGTCGACCCCTCCCTCGGCGACTCGGGGACCGACTGGGCGCACCGCTTCGACGACCACGCCCGGGCGCTGCTCACCGACCGACCCGAGGACGCGGTGTCGCTGCTCGACCACCCCGATGCCCGCCTGGCCGTGCCCAGCGCCGACCACTTCCTGCCCCTGCTCTACACGGCGGGGATGGCCGCCGGGTCCGGCGAAAGACTCGATGCCTTCAGCGAGGGGTACGCCTGGGGGTCGGTCTCCATGACCAGCTACCGCTCTGCTGCCTGACCCCCCGACCGCGTGGCTCGCCTGTCCCGGCGGCACCGCCGGGACCCCTGGCCGACACCCGCCGTCAGGTTCCCCTCGCCCGGTTCGCGAGTCGTCCCATCAACGGCAGCAGCACGACCAACGACACCCACATGAACTGGGCCGCCGGCGCGCCGACCGTCAGCGCCACCGGGACCGATGCCAGGAAGACCGCCGGGGTGGTGGTCGCCGCGAGGAGCACCCGCCCGTTCTCCCTCGCGGACGTCGGGCGGCGCTCCAGTCCGGCTGCGCGACCTCGTTGGTACACGGCGGCCTGCGCGAGGGCGACCCCGGCGATGTTCAGGGCGTAGAGAGCGGTCGGCAGGGCCAGATCCGCCGTGGCCGGGTTGCTGATCGCGTCGGTTGTGAACGGCACCAGGATCACCAGACCCGTGGCCAGGAGGTTGCCGAACACCATCGGGCCGTCGAGACCGGTCAGCCTCTTGATCATCCTGACGTTGACCCGCCACAGCGCACAGATCACCACGAAACTCAGCGCGACCCCGAGCAACTGCTGCCCCACCCCCGACGCCGCCAGGGAACCGAGGTCCTGCCACGCCTCCGGCTCCGGAAGGTCGACGTTCACGATGAGCAGCGTCACGGCGAAGCCGTAGATGGCGTCGAAGAAGGACAGTCCGCGGTCGAACTCGGAGGTGTCCCGGCGGATCACCTCGTCGTCATCGGTCCTCTCCCGCCCGCTCCCGCCCATGTCGGACAGCATGCCATCGGCCCGGGGCGTCGGTCAGGCGTTCCTCTCGAACACCAGCCGCAGACCCTCGAGGGCGAGTTCCGGTTCCACGTCGGTGATGGTGCGCGACTCCTCGGACACCACGTCCGCCCGCAGTCCGGTCAGCACCACCGCCGCGTCGGACAGTTGGGCGACGTCCGTCCGCAGGCGGTCGACCAGGGCGTCGATCTGGCCCGCGAACCCGATCACGATCCCGGCCTGCAGCGCGGCGACGGTGTTCTTGCCCAGAGCACTCCGGGGCCGCACCACCTCGATCTTCCGCAACGCCGCCGCGCGCTCGGCCAGCGCGTCCACGGAGATGTCGATCCCGGGTGCGATCGCCCCGCCAAGCAACTCGCCGCGCGCGGAGACGGCGTCGACCGTGGTCGCCGTGTCCACGTCGACGACGATCACCGCGCCCTCGAACAGCGTGTGGGCGGCCAGGGCGTTGACGACCCTGTCCGACCCCACCTCCCGGGGATTGTCCACGAGCAGCGGTACGCCGGTCTTCACGCCGGGAGCCACCACGACCGCGGGCAGCTCGGGCCAGTAGTCGCCGGCCATCCGCCGCAGCTCGCCGGTCACCGAGGGCACGACCGACATCGCCGAGATGCCCGAGAGGCGCCCGGCGCAGTCCCCGAGCAGGCCCCGGATGGTCAACGCCAGCTCGTCGGAGGTCACCGCCGGCGACGTCCTCATGCTCCAGGTGCGCTCGAGCGGCCCGCCGTCCGGCGGGAAGACACCGAGACGGATGTGGGTGTTGCCGACGTCGACGGTGAGTAACACGGCCCTACCCCGGCACCTAGACGGTGACGGGCTCGGGGACGCGCGGGTTCTTGAGTCCCGACCCCTCGGGGACGTCCGCCGGATCGGTGCCCTCCGTGAGCATCCGGTTGTGGGGGTCGACGAACACGACCCGCGGCGAGTAGGCGCGAGCCTCGGCGTCCTCCATCACCGCGTAAGCGATGATGATCACCAGATCGCCGGGATGGACCAGATGCGCGGCCGCGCCGTTGATGCTGATGACCCCGGAACCCCGCTCACCGGTGATGGCGTAGGTCGTCAGGCGTGCGCCGTTGTCGATGTCGACGATGTCGATCTGCTGCCCCTCGAGCAGGTCCGCGGCGTCCATGAGATCGGCGTCGATGGTGCAGGAGCCCACGTAGTGCAGGTCGGCCTGGGTCACGGTCGCCCGGTGGATCTTGGAGTGGAGCATGGTGCGCTGCATCTAGAGGCCTTCCTTGAGGTCTGCGGCCAACTCGGCCTGCTGGGCGGCGACGGTCGCCTCGGCGGCGGCGAGGAATCCCGTGCCGATGGCCACGCCGACGTTGTCGATGAGGCGGGCGGACCCGATCCGGGCCGCCACGAGAAGCCGCCCCGGCCCCTCCTCCGGTGGCTCGCCGAGGTCGCCCGCCCGGAGTTCGAGGTAGTCAACGGAGATCTGCGGGCGCTCGGCCAGGACGGCGAGGGCGGCGTCGAGCACCGCCTGCCGACCGCCCTTGGCCGCGAACGTCCCCGCGACGAGCGCCGCGTTGAGGGTGGTGGCCAGCTCCCGCTCGTCCTCGGAGAGGTAGCGGTTGCGTGAGCTCATGGCCAGGCCGTCGGACTCCCGGACGGTGGGGACGCCCACCACGCGCACGTCCATGTCCAGGTCCGCGACCATCTGACGGATCAGGACGAGCTGCTGATAGTCCTTCTCGCCGAAGAACGCCTGGTGAGGGGCGACGATGTTGAACAGCTTGGCCACCACGGTGAGCATTCCGGCGAAGTGGCCGGGGCGGGCGGCGCCGTCGAGGATGTCGCCCGTCGGCCCGGGCAGGACGGTGGTCCTCGGCCCGCTCGGGTACATCGCCGCGGCGCTCGGGGCCAGGACCAGCTCGACGCCGGCCGCGGCCAGCCTGGCCACGTCCTCGTCGAGTGTCCGCGGGTAGGCGTCGAGGTCCTCCCCTGGTCCGAACTGCAGCGGGTTGACGAAGATCGACACCACCACCACGGACCCCGGGGTCCGGCGGGCGGCCTCGACCAGGGCCAGGTGCCCTTCGTGCAACGCGCCCATCGTGGGGACGAAGGTGATCTGCCTCCCGACCTTGCGCAGTGAGCGGGTGACCGCGCGCAGGGACTCGGGCTCGTGGTGGACGGTCAACTCGCCCCGGTTGTACCCGGTCCCCGGTCGACCGGGGACCGCCGTCCGCACGGGAAGGGTCGAGGTGGTCATCGCAGCTGCTCCGTCAGGTCGGGGGCGAGGAGGTCGGTGACGTCGCGGCCGGCCCCGCAGCGGTCCGCAGTGCGCAACGCGAGCGCGCGGTACCCGGCGGCGATTCCGCTGTCGACGTCCTCGAGCGCGTCGAGGTGGCGCGAGACGGTCACCGCGTCGCCCCGCATGACCGGACCGGTGAGCGCCGAGTCGCCGGAGGCCAGGACGTTGTCGAGGGCGGCCCGCAGCAGCGGCTCGAGGGTGCGACGGGCGAGCGCCCCGGCGTCCGAGCCGAGCATGCCGTCCGGGTCCCCCTGGACCCCGCCACCGGGGAGCACCGAGAACGACGCCGCGAGCGCCTCGGCGGCGTCGTTGACCAGCGTGACCAGGTGGTTGGCACCGTGCGCGAGCGCGGCGTGGTAGAGAGCCCGGTGGGATTCGGCGACGGTGACGGGAAGTCCACCCGTCTCCATCACCAACATCTGTCCGACGACGAGCCCCACCTCGTCCGGGGAGGTCAGGGCCCACGAGCAGCCCTCCATGCGCTCGATGTCCGCCTCGCCCCCCGTGAAGGTCATCGCCGGGTGGGCCGCCACGACCACCGCGCCGGCGTCCGACGCGGGGCGGAGCACGTCCGCTCCCAGCGCGCCGGCCACGTGGACCACGATGTGGCCGGGACGGAAGGCATCAGCGGCGGCGAGGTCCGCGACCACTGCCGGTAGCGCCTTGTCGGGCACGGCGAGGATCAGCAGTTCCCCGGCTCCGGCCACCTCGACCGGATCGGCGAGTCGCGCGTCCGGCAGGCGGCGGGAGGCCAGGTCGCGCGAGCGCTCGGACCGCGCGACGACCGCGGAGACGACGTGTCCCCGCCGTTCGAGCGCCGCGCCGATCGCCGTGCCCACGCGTCCCGCGGACACGAGGCCGACCGACAGGCGGGCAGGGGTGGTTCCGGTGACGCCGAACTCGGCCATCATGAGGTGCTCCAGTGCTCGATCCGTTCCAGGCCCGTGCGGATGACGGGTCCCGGACATCTCGGGGGCGAGAGTAGTCGCCCATGGAGAGCGAGGCACGCCCGAGTGGCGTACCTCACAAAGATCGGGACCGTCCGGACGAGGAGGCCGCCTCAGTCCGCCTCAGTCCGTCTCAGTCCGCCGAGCGACGGTGGCGGCGACCACGCCCGGGGGCCTCGTCCCCGAGTCGGGCCATGAGCTCGGCCACGGAGAGGCCACCCCCCTCCCCGTGCCTGCTGTGCGGCCCGGACTCGGCGGCCGGCGGTTCGGTCCTCGGCGTCCGGGGGGCCGGTGTGTCGGATTCCGTCGGCCGGGTGGTCGGCGTGTCGGACCCGGTCGAGGTCTCCGACGTCGTCGTCGTCGAGGGTTCCGACCTCGGACGCACGACCGGACGGACGGCCGGGCCCCGGGGCGGCCCGTCCTCGGCGCCGGCGGGGCGCGCCGTCTCCGCCTCGACCGGAGAGAACTTCTCGGTGCGCTCGGTGCTCGGGGTGACGTCACGACCGACGCCGGTGACGGTCGGCTCCGGGGCCCGGCGGCGGGGCTCGACACGCACGGACGGGACCGACGGCAGGTACGACCCGGCGCCCAGCTCCCCGGCGGCGGTGTCGCCGCCCACGGCGGGGCGCTCGTCGCTCAGGGGGACGCCCATCTGCCCGAGTTGCTCGCGCAACGCGGCGATCTCGTGGCGCAGTGCGCGGATCGAATCGGTGGTCTCCGCGCGCACGGAGTCGCGGAGGTCCTTCTCCACCACCAGCTCGTGTTCGCGACGGGCCGAGATCTCACGCTCGAGCTGCAGCTCGTACACGGTGTGCAGGTCGCGGACCCGGGCGGCCTCAGCCGCTGCCTGCCGCCTGTAGCGGGCCACCAGGAAGGCCCCGATGAACGCCGCCCAGAGCGCCGCGAGGGTGCCGATCCGCATCCACACCGGATCGTCCGAGAAGACCATCACGACGGTCGCGACGAGCGCGAGCACCAAGAGGGCACCGAGAGCGATGCCCGCCAGGCCGCGATCGTCACCACGAGCGGGGCGGACGGATCGGGGTTTGTCGATCGCGCCGTCGGAACTCATGCCCGGGATAATACGCGGAGAATCACTAGTCACACGGGTAACTTGCGCGTGTTCGTCGAGATGTCCGCCGCTCGCGGTCCCTCGGGCCGGTCAGGTCGGGCCGGTCAGGTCGACTGGGCCAGCCCCCCGAGGTCATCGTCGGAAGGAGGGGTCTGGCAGGCCGCCTCGAGGAACAGCCCCGCGCCCACGAGTACCGCACCCGAGACCAGTACCGCCCCGGCCACCGGTAGCTCGTCTCCGGCCGCGGCCAGCTCGCCCAGTCTCGGCAGGAAGTACAGGACCAGCCCGGTTCCCAGTCCGCCGGCCGCCGCTCCCAGGACCGCCGACGCCTGCCCGAGGGCTGCGCACCGCGCGATCGTCACCGGGTGCATCTGGCTGCGGTCCTGACCCACTCCTCCGTCAGAGATCGCGGATCGGACGCGGAGTGCCAACAGGAGGTCGATCACCGCCACCACCGGCAGAGTGACCCATCCCCACCCGAGCGGAGGAAGCGACCCGAGGAACGAGCCGGTGAGGAAGTAGGCGGCCACGCCGGTGACGAGCGCGACCAGGACGAGGGTGGACACCGCGATGCGGGCCATGTCAGCGGACCCACCCTTCGGGTGCCAGCCGGTCGCGCGTGCGCCGGATCGCGGCCACTTCGGCGGGGTCGAGGGCCTCGAGGTGGGCCGAGAGCGGCGCGCCGTCCAACTGTGCGCCCGGGTCGATCTCCGACCAGGGGACCAGGACGAACGCACGCTCGGCCGCCCGGGGGTGGGGCAGGGTCAGGGAGTCGTCCCTGAAGCTCACCGGGACACCGTCCACCTCGGCGGAGACCACGTCCACGTCGAGGGACCGCGGCCCCCATCGGACCCGACGGGTGCGGCCCGCGGCCCGCTCCTGCGCGAGTCCCCAGTCGAGCACGTCGCGGGGGGAACCCGGGTGGTCGACGACGAGGACCGCGTTGAGGAAGTCGTCCTGCTCCACCCCGCCCCACGGAGGGGTCGCATAGACGGACGAGACGTCGCGGAGGGTGCCCGCTCCGGCGGCGGCGGCCACGACACCGCGGAGGAGCTCGAGTGAGTCACCGTGGTTTCCGCCGATCGACAGGACGGCCCGACAGGTCACCGGTCCGCACCCGGACCGTCGTCGTTCCCACGCGATCGTCTGGCCACCACCGCGACGTCCGCGAACTCGGCGGGGATGGGCGCCTGGGGTTTGTGCACGGTCACCTCGACCGCGTGCGCGTGGGGGGCCAGGTCCATCACCCCGTCGGCGATCTGCGAGGCCACGGTCTCGATCAGGTCGCGGGGAGTCCCGGACACCACGTCCCGGGCGAACAGCGCCAACGCGCCGTAGTCGACGGTGTCGGCCAGATCGTCGGACGCGGCGGCCGCGGTGAAGTCGGTCCACAGGACCAGGTCCACGAGGAAGTCCTGGCCGTCGCGCCGCTCGTGCTCGAAGACACCGTGGTGGCCGCGCACCCGTAGGCCCCTCAATTCGATCCGGTCCGCCATCAGTCCTCCCCCACCGCTCCGGCCGCCCACGCGGCGGCCACCCGGACGGCGTCGGCGCTCGGCGGGACATCGTGGACGCGCACGGCCCACGCCCCAGCCGCGGCCGCCAGTGCGGTGACGGCCGCCGTCGCCGGGTCCCGGCCGGCCACTGCGCGGGGCTCACCCGCGGTGTCCGCGAGGAGCGCACCGAGGAAGCGTTTGCGCGACGCGGCGACCAACACCGGGAACCCCAGGTCGAGGAGCACGTCGAGCCGGTGGAGCAGCGCCCAGTTGTCGGCGGCGTTCTTGGCGAACCCCAGTCCGGGGTCCAGCACGATCGAACCCGCGTCGACCCCGGCGGACACCGCCGCGTCGGCACGGCGCGAGAGGTGGTCACGGACCGAGGTCACCACGTCCCCGCCGTAGTCGGCGCGGCCTCCGGCGCCCGCCCGGTACTGGTCGGGCGAGACCCAGTGCATGAGCACCACGGGGCACCCGTGGTCGGCGACGACCGGCAGCATCCCGGAATCGGCTAGGCCACCGGAGACGTCGTTGATCAGCGCCGCGCCGGACTCGAGGGCCTCGGCGGCGACCGAGGCGCGCATGGTGTCGACCGAGACCGTGACCCCGTCCTCCACGAGTGCGCGGACGAGGGGGATCACGCGGTCCGCCTCGTCGGTCCGGTCGACCCGGATCGCCCCCGGTCTCGTGGACTCCCCGCCGACGTCGAGGAGGTCGGCCCCCTCCGAGACCAGTCGCCGGGCGTGGGCGAGGGCAGCCTCCGGGGCGAGGTGACGCCCCCCGTCGGAGAACGAGTCCTCCGTGACGTTGACGATGCCCATCACCGCACAGCGGCCCGGGCGCGACAGCACGGCGGGGCGCGTCGGAGCGGCCGGGTGGTTCACGTACCCCGCAGGAGGCCGAGTGCCTCCGCCCTGGTGGAGGCATTGGACCGCATGCTGCCCCGGACCGCGGAGGTGGTGGTGACGGAGCCCGGCTTGCGGATCCCGCGCATGCTCATGCACAGGTGTTCGCACTCGATCACCACGAGGACCCCGGTGGGCTGGAGCTTGTCCACCAGGGCGTCGGCGACCTGGCTGGTCAGGCGTTCCTGCACCTGCGGCCGCTTGGCGTAGAGGTCGACGAGCCGGGCGAGCTTGCTCAGCCCGGTCACCGCACCCGAGCGCCCCGGGATGTAGCCGATGTGTGCCACCCCGTGGAACGGCACCAGGTGGTGCTCGCAGGTGGAATAGATGGGGATGTCCCGCACCAGGACCAGTTCCCGGTGGTCCTCGTTGAAGGTCTTGGACAACACGTCCGCAGGGTCGGTGTAGAGCCCCGCGAACACCTCCCGGTACGCCCGTGCGACGCGCGCAGGGGTGTCCTGGAGGCCCTCGCGCTCCGGGTCCTCACCCACGGCGATCAGCAGTTCCCGGACAGCCGCCTCGGCGCGCTCGGCATCGAACACCCGGCCGGCGGACACCGACCGGGCGTTTGCCGCGGGGATGTGGTCAGGGGTCGTCATCAATCCTCTTCTCGCACGAAACCGACCGGTGGTCAGTCGTCACGTTCCCACGGGGCCCGCCACCCGGGTTCCTTGTCCTCGCGACGGCGGGACCCGCTCCGGCGCCCGTCACCGTCCACCGCCGACCACGCCCGGGTCGACCGACCGGACGGCGACTCGTCCCGGTCTCCGGTGTGCTCGGGATCGACGTCCAATTGCTCCGGCTCGGCCGGCGCGGCCGGAAGTCGAGTCGTCTCGGCTCCGCTCGGACCATACGTCGCGCTCCGGGGCCGGTCTTCGTCGGGTGCCGCGCCGCCGCCCGGCCGCGTGACCGGTGCCCGGCCCGCACCCGTCGGCGCGCTCTGCGACGCACCAGAGGACGCACCCGGGGAGGCTCCCGGCGGCGGCCAGCCGGGGGCCGACCACCCGGGCGGCGGTGGCGTGCCGTAAGCCGGGATCCCGGGTGACCCGGTCGGTGAGGCTCCCGCAGGGACCGACTCCCGCCCGCGTCCGGTCTGGTCGACCGGACCCCGGCCCAAGTCCTGAACGGTGTCCCCGTCCTGGCCGGCATCCCCGTTGTCACGGCTCGCCGGCAGGACGGGCATCGCGAAGGGGTCACTCACCGGGGGCGGCCACGGCTCACCGCGCTCCTTCGCCAGCTCACCCGGCGTCTTGACGGGCGGCCGGGTCGAGGGGACGCGACCGGAGAAGTCGTCGAACTCCGTGATCCTCGGACGCTTGACCACATCCGCGAACAGTCGCTCGAGGTCGTCCTGGCGGAGCGTCTCCTTCTCCAGCAACTCCGCCGCGATCGCGTCGAGCACGTCCCTGTTGGACTCGAGGACCCGCCACGCCTCGGAGTGCGCGGCGTCGATGATCCTGCGGACCTCGTCGTCGATGGCCTTGGCCACCTCCGGGGAGTACTCGGAACCCGCGCCGCCGCCACGTCCGAGGAACGGGTCCCCGCCTTCGCCGCCGTACTTGACCGCGCCCAGCTTGGAACTCATGCCGTACTCGGCGACCATCGTGCGGGCGATCCGGGTGGCCTGTTCGATATCGGAACTGGCGCCGGAGGTCGGTTCGCCGAAGACGTACTCCTCGGCCGCACGGCCGCCCATGGCCATGACGATCCGCGCGATCATGTCCGCACGGGTCATGAGGGACTTGTCGTCCTCCGGGACGACCAGGGCGTGACCGCCGGTCCGGCCGCGCGCGAGGATCGTGACCTTGTGGACCGGCTCCAGATCCTCCATCGCCCACGCGGCCAGGGCGTGGCCGGACTCGTGGTAGGCGGTGACCTTCTTCTCGTGCTCGCTGATCACGCGGTGCTTGCGACGAGGGCCGCCCACCACCCGGTCGGTGGCCTCCTCGAGGATGTCGGTCGAGATCTCGTCCCGCCCCATCCGCGCCGCCAGCAGTGCGCCCTCGTTGAGCACGTTGGCCAGGTCGGCCCCGGACATGCCTATCGTGCGCCGGGCCAGCGACTTCATGTCCACGTCGGCCGCCAGCGGCTTGCCCACCGAGTGGACGCCGAGGATCGACTCGCGCCCACGCAGGTCCGGGTTCGTCACCGGCACCTGCCGGTCGAATCGGCCGGGGCGCAGCAGGGCCGGATCGAGCACGTCGGGCCGGTTGGTCGCCGCGATCATGATGACCGTCTCGCGGTCACTGAACCCGTCCATCTCGACGAGGAGCTGGTTGAGGGTCTGCTCGCGCTCGTCGTGTCCGCCACCCGTCCCGGAGCCGCGGTGCCGGCCGACCGCGTCGATCTCGTCGACGAACACGATGCACGGCGCGTTCTGCTTGGCCTTCTCGAAGAGGTCGCGGACGCGCGAGGCGCCGACGCCCACGAACATCTCCACGAAATCCGAACCGGAGATCGAGAAGAACGGCACCCCGGCCTCACCGGCCACGGCCCGCGCCAGCAGGGTCTTGCCCGTCCCGGGCGGCCCGTAGAGCAGGACACCGCGGGGGATCTTGGCGCCCAGCCGTTCGTAGCGTGCGGGGTTCTGGAGGAAGTCCTTGATCTCGTTGAGCTCCTCCACCGCCTCGTCCTCACCCGCGACGTCGGCGAAGGTGGTCTGGGGCATGTCCTTGGTGAACTCGACGGCCCGCGACTTGCCGACGCCGAACAGGCCACCCTTGCCCCCCTGCATCCGGGACATGAAGTAGAACAGCAGCCCGAAGAGGATGAGCATGGGGAGCAGGAACGACAGCATCTGGGTGAGGAACCCCTGCTGCGTCACCGTGGTGTCGAAGTTCTCGGGTTCGGCGGCGGCGATCCGGTCGAAGATCTGTTCCGCAGCCCCCTCCGGATACTTGGCGAGCACCTGATCGGTCTCGTCCGCACCCTCCTCCGGGGTGATCGGCGACTCGAGGGTGAGCCGGAGCTGCTGCTCCCGGTCCTCGATCGTCGCCTCCCGGATGTTCCCGGCGTCGATCTGGGCGAGCGCCACCGAGGTGTCGACCTCGGTGTACCCCCGCTCGTCGTTCGCGAAAAACGAGAACCCGACGATCGCCAGGATGATGACGCCCGCGATCGCCACGTTGCGGAAGACGGTGTTGCTCTTGCGTTCCATTCGGTCCTCGGATGCGAAGGACAGCCCTACCGGTCGGCGGGCCTGGTCGTGCGCGACGTCCTGCCCGATGTCTCGTGCGCGACGTCGTTTCTGTCGCACCAGGCTACCTGCGAAGCCCGACACCCGACCGGGCTGATCGCCGTGGGCGGACAGGGCCGCGGTGTCGTACCCGCCCCGTACCATCGGGACCGTGACCACCCCCACACCGCCCGCGTGCCGGACCGCAGAGGACGTGCGTTCCGGGGTCGGCACCGCGACAGAGGCGCTCAACTCGGCCCTGGACCGGATCACCTGTCTCGACCCGGCCCTCCGCGCCTTCACCAGCCTGCTCGACGACGAGGGCAGATCGGCCGCGGCCGCCGTGGACGCATCAGATGAGACCGGACGGTCCGGGCTGCCACTGGCGGGGGTCCCCCTGGCCATCAAGAGCACGGTGTCCCTCGACAACCCCGTGATCACCCCCCTTCTCGCGGCCGGCTCGATACCGGTGGGCATCACCGCCGCACCCCAGCTGTGCACGTGGGGGATGACGGATTCGGAGGAACACGGCATCACCCGCAATCCTGGCGACGAGTCCCTGTCCGCGGGCGGGTCGTCGGGGGGATCGGCCGCGGCGGTCGCCTCCGGCATGGTCCCGCTGGCGGTGGGTGACGACGGGATGGGGTCACTGCGGATCCCCGCCGCCGCCTGCGGCATCGTCACCATCAAGCCCGGCCCGGGGGTCGTCCCCACCCGGCTCGCCGGCGACAACTGGGGCCGGTTGGCCGAGTCGGGGCCCCTGGCCCGGACGGTCGAGGACACGGCGCTGGCCCTGTCGGTGATGGCCGGGCGACCCGAGTTGGCCTCCGTCGGACCCGTGCCCGGTGAGACGCGGGTGGGCCTGTCCACCACGAGTCCGATCCGGCTCGGGCGGGATCTCGTCCGGATCCGGGAGCCGTGGAGCCGAGCGGCCCGGGAGGCCGCAGAGGTGCTCCGGGACCGCGATCTCGTCGTCGTCGAGTCCTCCCTGCCGTCCCCCCGCGACCCGATGCTCTACCTGGCGCGATGGACCTCCGCGGTCGCCCGCGCCGCGGAGGACGAGAACCTCCCGCTCTCCGCGATGGAGCGCCGCACCCGGCACCACGCACTACTCGGTCGTACCGTGTTCCGCCGCGGTGGGGCGGGCGACGGGGACACCAGGTGGAACCGGGCCACCGAGGCGCTGCGGACTGAGGTGGAGCGCGCCATGGACACCGCCGGCGTGGACGTGTGGCTCACCCCGGCACTGGCCGACCTCCCGCCCGAGGCGACCGACTGGCACCAGCGGTCCTGGGGACGTTCCCTGTGGGCGTCGATGAGGTTCTCGCCGTTCACCCCGCTGGCCAATGTGCTGGGCTGGCCCGCGATGACCGTCCCGTGCGGTCGCACCGCGACCCCGGCCGGCCGGGACCTGCCGACGTCGGTGCAGCTCGTCGGTCGGCCGGGTTCCGAGTCGACACTGCTCTCGCTGGCCGCTGTGGTCGAGAGTGCGGGCGCGATCGAGAGGGCTGGCTGAACCGGGGGCGAGCCCGGGTCCGCGTCAGTCCTCCGGCAGCTCGGCGAAGCGCTTCTTGACGTCGTTGTACCACCCGAGGGCCTGACGGGGCCGCATCCACCGCCCCCTCATCTCCTTGCGCGCAGGCCCGTGCGCCTCGTCCCCCGCCTTGACGAGGTCCTTCAGGTGGGCGTCCTGGGCGTTGATCACGTCGTCCGCGGTCTCTCCGGAATGGGCGAGGTCGCAGGGGCCGCCGAGGTCTCTGCAGGTCATGGTCTTCATGGGTGGTTCCTCCCGGTTCCGGGTGGCGCGGTGTGCGCTCCCCACCATGATGACGAGCGGTCGCCCGGAGATGTGACCGTCCCCTGACAGCGAGGTGCTCTACCCCGGAGGTGAGCGCCGGTCGCCGTCCCGCCGGCGGTCGATCGTCTCCAGCGCCTCGGGCCGGGCCCGGAAGTCGATGCGGGTCACCATGCCGCCCGCGACGCGGAAGTCAAAGGCCACCCGGGCGACACCGCGGTCGAACCACGCCGCCCCCGGTCGGTCGTGGACGAAGACCGGTAGAGCGGCGGCCGCGGCGCCGTTGAAGAACTCCGCCACCGCGTCGCGCCCCTCGATGAGCGCAGGGGTTCCGAGGTCCACGGAAACCGGGTCACCCACCACCACGACGTCCGGCGCGAGGAGTTCGAGCAGTCGGGAGAACTCACCCTCGCGGGCGGCGGCGAGGAAGGCGTCGACGACGCGCCAGTCCGCCGTTTCACGGCCCTCCGACTGCGTGCCCGAGGGTGCCTCCGACGGCCCCCGGACCTTGGACCGGGCCCTGGAGGCGTGCTTGCGGGCGGAGGCCGGGGTGCTGTCCAGGATTCCGGCGATGGTGGCGAAGTCGACGCCGAACGAGTCGTGCAGGACCAACGCCACCCTCTCGGCAGGGGTCAGCCGGTCGAGCACCAGGCGCAGCGCCGAACCCACGGACTCGGCGAGGACCGCCTCCTCTGCGGGGTCGGGGTCGGATCCCACGCGGTCGGGTGGTTCGCCGGGCGCCGGCACCGCCGCCTTGAGACGGTCCAGGCACACCCTGGTGACGACGGTCGTCAGCCACCCCTGCAGGTTGTCGACGGCGGAGACGTCAGCCCTCGCCAGTCGGAGCCACGCGTGCTGAACTGCGTCCTCGGCCTCGACCGGATCGCCGAGGACGCGGGCGGCGATGCGGGTGAGTCTGGGCCGCTCGCGCTCGAATTCGGCGGTCAGGTCCATCGACGGCTCAGGCCGTGGCCCCGGTCGTGTAGCGGTCAAGGATCCGGCGCTTGACCAACTTCCCGGTGGGGGTCCGGGGGAGTTCGTCGACGAAGTCCACCGCGCGCGGGATCTTGAAGTCCGAGACGTGGCCGCGGAGCGATCCGAGGATCTCGTCAGCCAGGCCGGGGTCGCCGGCGCGCTCGGGAGCCGGCACCACCACGGCGTGGACCCTCTCTCCCATCTCCTCGTCGGGGATCCCGATCACGGCGACGTCGTCGACCGCCGGGTGCAATGCGAGTGCGTTCTCGATCTCCTGCGGGTAGATGTTCACGCCTCCGGAGATGATGGTGAACGCCTTGCGGTCGGTGAGGTAGAGGAAACGATCTTCATCCAGGTACCCCACGTCGCCGAAGGTGGACCAGTTGGGGTGCTCGGGGTGGAAGACGGACGCGGTCTTGTCCGGATCGCCGTGGTAAGAGAAGGTGCCCTCGTCCTGCTGCCAGTAGATGGTGCCGATCTCGCCGATGGGGAGTTCGCGGCCCTCCTCGTCACAGATGTGCGCGATGCCCTTGAGCCCGTCACGGCCCACCGACCCCGGACGCTCGAGCGCCTCCTGCGAGTTGATGAACGTGATTCCCATGCCCTCGGTGGCCGAGTAGTACTCGTGGATCACCGGGCCCCACCACTCGATCATCCTGCGCTTGACCTCGGGCGGGCACGGCGCGGCGGCGTGGATCGCGTGGGTCATGCTGGACAGGTCGTAGCGCTCCCGCGTCTCCTCGGGCAGCTTGAGCATGCGCACGAACATCGTCGGCACCCACTGCGAGTGGGTCACGCGGTACTCCTGGATGAGCCGCAGTGACTCCTCGGCGTCGAAGCGGTCCATGAGGACCACCGTTCCGCCGACCGAGTTGACCACGCCGCAGAACCGTAGCGGGGCCGCGTGGTACAGCGGCGCGGGGCACAGGTACACGCTGTCGGCGTCGAACGCGTAGAGGAAGCTGAACACCGGGGTGTAAACGTCTGGCAACTCGTCGATCTGCCCCTCCGGCGGGTCCACGCGCACGCCCTTGGGCCGGCCGGTGGTGCCGGAGGAGTAGAGGAAGTCGTGGCCCCGGGGCTGGTCGGCGGGCGGATCGGTGGGCTTGCCGGCCAGCAGCTGGCGATAGTCCGCGAACCCGTCGAGCGTTCCGCCGAACACGACCCGATGTTCGACGCCGGGGTGCGCGTCCGGGGACAGGTCCACGTGGTCGGCCACCGGCGCGGAGACGACGAGGGCGCGGGCTCCGCAGTCGCCGATGATGTAGGAGGACTCGTCGGCCGTCAGATGATGGTTGATGGCCGCGATGTAGAGCCCGGTCCGCAGCGCCGCCCAGTAGATCTCGACCATCTCGAGGGTGTTGTCCGAGACCACGGCGACGGTGTCACCGGGGCGCAACCCCCAGTCGTCGGTGAGCACGTGCGCGAACTGGGCCGACCTGGCCTCGAGCCCGGCGTAGGTGATCTGCTCGCCCGTCGCGGGGCGGATCACGGCGGGCTTGTCGGGCGTGGTGGCGGCGAAGGTTCCCGGGAACCTGCTTCGGAGCATATATCCCACATGTGATCCGGATCACGCGATCGGGCGATCCGAATCAGGGCGGCGATAGCGCGCCTTCGGGGCCGTTGGCGCATTCGTGGGTGGGCTCGCTGACAACGGCTACGGCGCCTCCGGCTCCGGTTACCCCGACGGAGGAGGCACGCTGCCATACGCGAAGTCGGGCCCCGTCGGGCCCGTCACTTCTTGGGGCAGCCCTCACCCCGGCACCGGGAACCCTCTCATCCATTCCGAGTGACGGGATCGGCTTCGGTAGTGACCTCCAGGCGCCCGGCGTAGCGTCGCAGGCGCCCACGAGGCCGGAATCCAAGCGACCGCGCGCAGTCCGCCCGCCGCCGCGATGCCGTGGTCGACGGCCACACCCACTCACTTCAAGGTTGCTTTTCCATGAATGCCACTCCCAACACGGGCACCCCATCGACTGCCGCCTCCGGATCCGACTGGTCACTGCGGCTCCCCCTCGGGGACGACGAGGTGGTCATCAACGATCGTTACGAGACGCTGTCGATCGCCAACGACGTGCTCATAGCGCTGTTCTTCCTCATCGGCAGCGTCCTGTTCCTCTCCGACTCCACCCAGACCATCGGCACCTGGCTGTTCATTCTCGGTTCAGTGGAGTTCTTGGCACGGCCCGCCATTCGTCTCGCCCGCCGGATCCACCTCAGGCGGATCGGCGCGACCACGGGCAGCAGCGGCGCTGACCACGACTACTGAGCCGAGGCTCTGCTGATGGCGGGACCCAGCACGTCCGCCTGGCCCTGATCGATGTCAGACCGGCGCACTCGGACCCGGTTTGGCGGGCAGGTCAGTCTGAGGGCTTCTCGGCATGCTGATCTCTCCTGCACGCCTCAGAGAGGAAATAATGCGATTGATGGGCAGCGATCCTTATACGCCCGCGGGTGCCTCAATCACCACCGCGAGAAAAGACCGTGGACCTGGCGCACGATAATCGGACACGCGCTGTCGAGGCCGAGCGGTTCGATCACCGCCTCCGGTGCCATTTCATCGACCACGCCGAATCTTCCGTCCGAGAAATCGCTTGGAACAGCAAGTATGCCGATCCGACGCGGCTACCCGGGGGTGCGTGCGGTGGCCATACCCTGTTGCCGAGCCTACCGTTGCATCCACTGGATCCATTCGTCGAAATTCGATGAATTCATAGTGTCCAGAGCTGGAGTTCTCATATTCTATCACAGGCAGAAACTGCAATTTCAGTCCAAGCCGGAGAAGCCCGATGCCGTGTATGCGCGCAAGCTACAAGAGGTCATCGGCGGACAGTACGGCGAGATCACCGTGGCCATGCAGTACAGCTTCCAGGCGTGGAACGCCCATATTCCCGGGAAGTACCGGGACCTGCTCTTCAGCACCGCGACCGAGGAGTTCGGTCACGTCGAGATGCTCGCGACGATGGTCGCCCAACTGCTCGAGAAGGCACCACTCGGCGTCACCGATCACGCCGTTCAGAACGACCCGGCGGTGGCCGCTGTGGTCGGCGGCACCAACGTCCAGCACGGCATCCTCGCCGGCGCCGGGGCCCGGCCCGTCGACTCGATGGGCAACCCCTGGTCGGGCGCGTTCGTCACCGCGAGCGGCAATCTCCTCGCGGACATGTACGCCAACGTCAACGCCGAGTCACAGGGCCGCGTCGCAGTCGCCCGGCTGTACCACATGACTGACGACCCCGGTATCCGGGAACTGCTGTCGTTCCTGCTCGCCCGCGACACGATGCACCAGAACCAGTGGCTCGCGGCGATCAACGATCTCAAGGCCGAGGGCCTCGAGGAGCTGCCCGTGCCCTCGAACTTCCCCAAGTCCAAGGAGGCCGAAGAGCACGCGTACACGCTGTACAACTTCTCCGACGGTGCGACCGCCGCCGACGGTTCCTGGGCCTCCGGCCCCACCCCGGACGGCCACGGTGAGTTCTCGTACTCAGACGAGCCGCTCGAGGGACCGCCGATGCCACCCCCGACCCATCCGGATGCCCGTTTCTACGGCACCACGGAGCTGCCGAACACGGTGGAGAAAGTGGCGGGCACCGTCCAGGACAAGCTCAACAAGGAGTGAGGTCCACCCACGGACCACCCCGGCACGCGTCATCGCGGAGGAAGTCATCTTGTGGCGCGCACCCGAGGTGAACACGCCAGCCGATCTGCTGGGCATCACCATGGTCTCCGCTGCCATCCCGAGTCGGGCCACCCGGATCCCTGGGCCGGCGACGACGAGGTTCAGACGGAGCGACGCACAGAGTGAGACACCGCTCGATTCGCGCGCGCGACGGGGTCGCGGGGATCTCCCCCGGCCCCGTCTCCTATTTCACCGCAGCCACCTTGGCCGCGACCCCCTCACCGACCCCCTCTAGAGAAACGAGAGCGAACGTGACATCGATCGCCGACCAGACGACGACCCAGCTCGGCGGCCGCCTGAGCGTCCTGAGCCGACAGAAGCTCGATCACGTCAAGCTGGACCGTCTCCTGCGCCAGCTCGACCACGCCGACGCCCGTGAAGAACGACAAGTGCTTCTCCGTGTGTACCGCCTGGTGTTCCCCCACGCGTTCGCCGAGGAGGCCGTGCTGTGGCCCGTGCTTCGACGGGTCCTCCCAGACGGGCACCAACTGACCCTCGAGGTGGAACACGAGCACCAGGAGGTCAACGAGCTGGTCGTCCGACTCGAGAACCTGCCCGCAGATGATCCTGCGAGGCCCGGCGTCCTGGCGCGGTTCGTCGAGGTGCTGCGCGACGACGTCCGCGACGAGGAGGACCAATTGCTGCCCCGGCTCCAGGAGCGCCTGGGCCACGGGCGACTCACCGCACTCGGCCTGGCCTGGGAAGTGGTCCGCCGTACCGCCCCCACACGAGCTCACCCGGTGGTCGCGCGCCGCCCGCCGGGCAACGTCGCCGCAGCACTGCCGCTGACCGTCATCGATCGCGTGCGCGATGCCCTCGACACCGCGGCGCTGCGCCGACCGGCGCTCTCCGCATCGCCGCTTCACCGGGCCAGCGCCCGCCTCGGCGCACTCGCCCACGCCATCGAGCACCTACCGCTCCTGCGCCGCGGTGAGGATCCCACCACCCGCACAGAGAACCGATGACCCGGCCACCTTCTCCCGGCGCGTCGGACAACCCGCCACCCGACACGGTCGACGTCCTCGTCGTGGGCGGAGGACCGGCGGGGCTGTCCGCTGCGACATGGCTCGGCCGGTATCGCCGTTCCACCCTGCTCGTTGACGACGGAGGCCAACGCAATCTGCCCGCCGAGAAGATCCACGGCATCCTCGGCACAGGCCCGACCTCACCGGACGAGTACTACGCCGACGTCCACGAAGGCCTGCGCCGCTATCCGACCGTGCGGAGATTCGACGGTGTCGTCTCGGAACTGGCCAGAGAATCCGACGACCGTTTCGTCGCCCGCATCGCGCGAGCCACGGAATCGGGCGACGGGGACGGGGCCCCGATCTCTGTCACCGCCACTCGGGTCATCCTCGCCACCGGAGTCCGAGACCGGCGCCCCGAGCTCGACGGGATCGACCAGCACTACGGTGTCGACGTCCACCACTGCCCCGCCTGCGACGGTCTCACCGCCGCGGATCAGCGGGTCATCGTGCTCGGCGGCGGCGCGCACTTACCCGCGTACGCCTCGGAACTGCTGGACTGGGCGTCTGAGGTCGTGATTATCACCGAAAGCGACTCCGACCCGGCCTTCGACGACGATCAGCGCGCCGCCTGCGCCGTACACGACATCCAGGTGGTCGACGGCGTCGCCCGGGAACTGGTGGGTGAACCCGGTGCACTGCAGGGCGTGCGCCTGGCCGACGGCACGATGATCACCGGATCGAAGGTGTTCTTCTCCTACGCGCACCATCCGACGAACGAACTCGCGAAGAACCTGGGCTGCCAGATCGACGACGAGGGCGGACTCTCGGTCAACGCGATGCAGTTGACCAGCGTGGCCGGTGTGTACGCCGCCGGTGACATCGTGACCGGACTGCAGCTCGTCCCCATCGCGGTGGGCACCGGGGCCGCGGCGGGCGTGGCCTGTGCGACGTCGCTGCGCGGGCACTCCACCGCGGCGGATGTTCCAGACCCCGCGCCACCGACGCGGACCTTCACGCGGCCAGACAGCTAGCTCTATTGCGAGGGGGAGGCGGCGAGAGCATCCTCCACCCAGAAGTGAAAGGAATCCGGGCAGAAGAAACGCCTGTGGCCATGGTCTTGACGCGCGAGTCGACCTATAGCGGGAGCAGGGCGCTCGCTAGACCTAGCGCCGCGCATGCGCCGAGGATGCGTAGGACCGGCCAGCGCAGGACGAAGGTCAGCAGCAGCGCTATCAGGGTGATACCCATCGCCACCGGGTTGACAGACGCGAAGTCGGGAACGGTGAGCCGGACCGGCCCCCAGGTCCAGACACCGGTGGTGGTGAACAGGGTGTTGAGCGCAAAGTACAGGGCGAGGTTGGCGATCACCCCTACAACGGCGGCGGTGATTCCTGCCAGCGCTGCGGAGATCGCGGTGTTGTGGCGCAACCGCTCGACGTACGGGGCGCCCAGTAGGATGAACAGGAAGCAGGGCACGAAGGTCACCCAGGTGACCAGCAGCGCTCCGAGCACCGCGGCAACCCAGGGGTCCAGACCGCCGGGGTTGCGGTAGGCGGCGAGGAACCCCACGAATTGCACCACCATGATCAGCGGTCCCGGTGTCGTCTCGGCCAGAGCCAGACCCCGCACCATCTCCCCCGGCGCCAGCCACCCGTAGGTCTCGACCGCCTGCTGGGCGATGAACGCCAACACCGCGTAGGCGCCACCGAAGGTGACCACCGCGGTCAACGAGAAGAACAGCCCCTGGGTCGTGAAGATGCTCTGCGCTCCGAACACCGCGACGATTACGAGGATCGGAGCCCCCCACAATCCCAGTCCGATCGTCAGTATCCGCACGAATCGGCCCCGGGTGGGCCGGTCGTAGTGCAGCGCGTCATCGGAGATGACCGGGGCCGGGCCGGACCGATCGTCCGCACTCTGGGGCGGTTCGGCAAAGCCCGGCACCCGGCGGGAGAGGATCCAACCCGCGAGCGCGGCCAGGGCGATTACGACGGGGAACGGCACCGCGAACACGGCCAACGCCACGAAGGCGCCCACGGCGAGGACGATGAGCGACCGGTGGGTCAGCGACCTGCCAGCAACCCGAAGAACGGCCTGGGCGACGATGGCCAGCACCGCCGGAGCAAGCCCGGCGAACACCGCGGACACCGCGGTGGTGTCACCGTAGGCGACATAGATCGCCGACAACGCGCCCAGGGTGACGACCCCGGGGAGAACGAACAGTGTGCCGGCGGCGATCCCGCCTCGAGTGCCGTTGAGCAGCCATCCCAGATAGATCGACAGCTGCTGGGCTTCAGGTCCGGGCAGCAGCATGCAGTAGTTCAGGGCGTGATTGAACCGCCGCTGCCCGATCCACCGCCGGTCTTCGACCAGGACCCGTTGCATGACAGCGATCTGTCCGGCCGGGCCACCGAAAGTTTGCAGGGAGATCAGGAACCAGACCCAGACAGCCTCCCGGAAGGGCACCAGGTCTCGGGCAGGCGAAGACCCGGGCGAGCGACCATCGGGATCTGCTGGCACGTGCTCCCGGGGCGCCTCGCTCATGCGGGATCACGCCCGATCAGGAACTGACGCCGGTAGTACTCGTAGAGTCCGTCGAAGACCGGTCCGGACACCGCCATCGTGTCCTCGTCGTTACCGATCATCGACAGCCCGCGCAGGACCACATCCATTCCGGGCGCTTCCGGGGCGTCATACCGTTCGTCTTCCAGGTCGGCTTCGTGGACGATCTCAGCGATCCGCCACAGGGCCGGGTCGGTGAGCTCGTAACTGCGCAGGATGGTCTCGAAGCTGCAGTCACCGTCGTGGTGTCCCAGTTCGACGCCACGCATGTCGAAGGCGATCGCCTGGTCGGGCACTTCCGAGGGGTCGGTGACGAACACGAACTCGGCTTCGGGGTCGATGTGCCGACGAATCAGCCAGGCGCATGCGGCCCGGTCGATGTGAATACCGGCTCGGGTGGACCACTTCATGTTCGCTCCTGGTCGATGTGATCTGGGTGTAGCGCCTCCACCGCGTCCCGGGCCAGTCGGCGCTCGGGCGGGGGAAAGTAATCGCGACGGGTGATGCGGCGCAGGTGGGAGCGCAAGCGATTCAACGCACGAAGGCGCTCCGGCTCGGCTGCGCCCAGAGCGGCGATCGCCTCAGACCGGACGGCGAGATACTCCGCCGCTCGATCCTGAACCATGGCCTCCACCAATCGTCGCTCCTGCGCAAGGGAGGCGGGCCTGGCCATCCAGACGGTCGCCGACCCTGCGGCCTCGATGACCTCCTCGGCGATCCAGTCCAGGTGTTCCCGGGTGCGCGCATCAGCGGGCAGAGCGACCAACCCGTCACCGACCTGCGCCACCCCGAGCCTCTTGAGCTTGCGCCACACGGCGATACGCGGGGTGGAGGGCTCGCGAGGTATCCGATAGCTCAACAACACCCACTCCCCCGGTCCGGAATCCACCACGCCACCCCCCACCCAGGCACACTGGCCCCGCAGACACATCATAATGCAACCACGGTTACATCGGGAACTCGTGACGAATCGCAGATAGTCAGACCTCCGGTCTTCTCAGGGCGCATTGGTCCCTCGAGCACTCTGCGCTCCGTTGTCCAGGGGGCGCACGCGAGATCCACTACGGGAAGTACTCGATGTGGGGACGCGAGTCAAATCTTTCGATCGGGCAGATCGGGTCCCTTCTGGGTTCCGCTGATCGTCGCTAGCGTTCGGCCCACTCGACTACCCACTCATTCAGGAGTTACGTCATGACCCGGTTCGCCGAACCCGTCCGCCGCCTCGCCGTTCTCGCTGTTGCCCCGATGCTGATGATGGCGGCGGCCTGTGGCGGCGATGCGGAGGGCGACGCTTCCGGGGGCCAGACCTTCGTCTTGAAGGTCACCGACGGCGCCAACGCGGGCCCCTTGGCTGTGGGCAAGCGAGACGGCAGTTTCGACGAGGCGCTCGCGCCGCTCGGGGCGCGTGTGGAGTGGGTCGAGGCGGCTCCCAGTGTGAGCGCCAACCTGAAGCTCTTCAGCACCGGTGAGCTCGACGTCTCCGAGGGCGCATTCAGCCCTGTCGTCGGCGCCCTGTCCAAAGACGTCGACCTCCGGATCGTGGCGGCCGCCGAGCAGGGGGGTCAGGATCAGAGCGGCATCATCGCCCGGCCGGATTCCGGCATCGACTCGGTCGAGGATCTGGAGGGCAAGCGAGTGGCCGTGAATCCTGCCGCCAAGGGCGAGTACCTCACGCTGCTCGCGCTGGAGCAGGCCGGCGTCTCGGTCGACTCTGTCGATCGGGTGCCGCTGCAGATCAAGGACGGTGCCTCGGCGTTCTCGACCGGTCAGGTCGACGCCTGGGCCTCGTTCAACGCCCCCTACCAGGAGGCCAAGGCGAACGGCGCCGTAGAACTGGTTAGCGAAGGCGACCTCGGTTCGCAGGATCGCAAGGTCCTCCTCGTTCGGGGGTCGGTGGCCGAGGAGCGCCCCGATGTGGTGGCCGCGTTCCTCGAGACTCTGCAGGACCTGGTGATCCGGCAGGTTTCTGAGCCGGAGGACTTCCAGAACGTCTTCACCACCACCGGCCCGACCGCGCTGACCGGCACCCGACTGGAGGATGCGATCGCTGTTGGCCGCCAGGCACTGCCCCCGGTCCCGCCGGGTGAGGACGATGCCGCCGCGCTCGAGGAGGTTTCCCGCGTGTTCACCGAGTACGGCGTCACACCCGATCAGCTCTCCGCGCAGGACGTCTTCCTCGACCTGCGTCCGCTCATCTCCCCCGAGCAGGCCGCCCGGATAGATCGTGGTGAGGGACAGTGACCAGCACTGCAACCTCGAGCGGCCCGGCCGGCGCCGCGTCGACGGAAGACGCGGACACAGGCCGGGCTCGGTCCGTGGTCCCCGTCGAGACCCCCAAAGTGCGGACGAGCTCGCCCCGCCCGTGGTGGCTCTCGCTCACCCTTCGGGTCTCCGTACCGGCCGCGATCGTCGCTGCGTGGTGGATCGGTTCGGCCGCCGGGTTCATCCCACCAGAGATCCTCGCCGGTCCGCCCTCGGTGTGGACCGCCGGCGTGGAGCTCACCCAGTCCGGTGAACTCGCCGCCTTCGCCGCCGCGTCCTTCCAGCGCGCCGCGATCGGCGTCACCCTGGGTGTCCTGATCGGGCTGGTGTGCGGCGCTCTGGCAGGACTGTACGCCCTGGGCGAGGAACTCATCGACGCCACTATGCAGATTAATCGGGCGATCCCGTTCTTGGCCCTGGTGCCGCTGTTCATCGCGTGGTTCGGGATCGACGAGGGGTTCAAGATCGTCCTCATCGCCGTGGCGACCGTGAGCCCGATGTACGCCTACACCTATCTAGGCGTACGCAACGTCGACCGCAAGATGGTCGAGGCCGCCCGCAGCTACGGGCTCACCGGACCGGCGCTGATCTTCGGCGCCATACTCCCCTCGGCGCTGCCGAGCATCCTCATGGCTTTGCGGATCTGCCTCTCCATCAGCATCACGGGCCTCATCGCCGCCGAGCAGATCGGCACCCGGGAGGGCATCGGCTACCTCGCCACCATGGCGCAGGAGTACAACCGCACCGACTACATGGTCCTGTGTGTGGCCCTGTACGCGCTGCTGGGGCTGGCCTTCGATGCAGTCGTCCGCGTCATCGAGAAGACCGCCATGCCGTGGCGGGGACAGGTGGCAAACCGATGAGCCTCATCCCGGTCGACGTCAACGCGGGCAGCGTCAGTTCTGGCGGAGGAACCGAACTGCCGCCGCTGCGCGACCGCACCCCCACCGCGGACAGCGCGCGGGAACGGCGCCAAGGGCGCCCCGTCGCCGTGTCCCTGCGGGGCCTGAGTAAGAGCTTCGGCCCCAAGGTCGTATTGCAGGACATCGACCTGGACATCCACAGCGGGGAGTTCGTGGTGCTGCTGGGTCCCAGCGGCACCGGAAAGACGACTTTGCTCCGTCTACTCGACGGGCTCGAGAGCCCGGACTCCGGCGAGATCCGCGTCCCCCGCGCCCGAACCACCGTCTATCAGGAACCGCGGCTCATCCCATCCAAGAGGGTGCTCGGGAACGTCACCCTCGGTCAGCGTCGCTCGGCCGCCCACCGCGAGGCCGCAATACGGGCTCTCGGGGAGGTGGGCCTGGCCGACCGAGCCGGCCAGTGGCCCGCCACGCTCTCCGGCGGCGAGGCGCAGCGCGTCGCACTGGCCCGGGCCCTGGTCAGGGAGCCGGACCTACTCCTGCTCGACGAGCCCTTCGCCGCGCTGGACGCGCTTACACGGCTCCAGATGCAGGACCTCGTGGGCGACCTCGTGGCCACCCACAGCCCCGCCGTGCTCATGGTGACCCATGACGTCGACGAAGCCGTTCGGTTGGCCGACCGGGTGCTCGTCCTCGACGACGGACGGATCGCACTCGACGTCGACATCGACCTGGCCCGCCCCCGCGACCGGAGCGACCCCGGCGCACTCACCTACCGCACCCAGTTCCTCGCCCGTCTCGGCGTGGGGCGTCTTTCCACCGACAGGAACCACCAATGACCATCGACACCCTCTGGTACACCCGCTGCCCGGTGCCCACGGCTAGCGGCATCGCCCACGGACTCGGCACGCTCGCCCACGCCGCCGCGGGCGCGGGCCTGGACTTCCGGATCCTCCAGGACGCGGACGCCGCGACCGCCCTGCATCACTTCGACCACCAGTTGCCCGGGTTGATCCGCGAGGGCGGCAACGTTCCCGCCCTGGCCGCCCGCGCGGCCGGCGCCCCCACCCGTCTCATAGGACTGACCTGGGTCGACGAGGCCCAACAGATCCTCGTGGCCCCCACCTCCGACATCACTTCCGCTGCTGACCTGGCCGGTCGCCGCATCGCCATCCCCGCGTGGGCCGCTGACGGAGCCCGGAGCTTCCCGCGGGCCATGGCCCTGCACGGCTTCTCCTCGACGCTTGCCCTGGCCGGGCTCACGCTGGCCGACGTCGTGGTCGTCGAGGTGGACGTGGAGCGCACTCCCGAGGTCCGCGACAGCGCCGATCTCGACAGATCGGACCCGGGTCGATCCATCACCACCGCCGGGGTCGCCGAACTGCGGGCGGGGGAGGTGGACGCCATCTACGCTAAGGGGGCCCGTGGCCGCGACGCGGCCCGCGAGCACGGGCTGCGGGTCGCCGTGGACCTCGACAGCGCCACCACCCCGCATGGCCGAGTCAACAACGGCACTCCTCGCCCGATCACCGTCCACCAGCAACTCCTGGACGATCATCCCGAGGTCGTGGAGGATTTCCTTGTCCGCAGCCTCGACGCCGCGGCCTGGGCGGCCACCGACCTTGAGGGCGTCCGCGGCCTGCTCGCCCGCGAGACTTTCGCCGAGGGCCCCGGGGTGGCCGACGCCTACGGCGAGACTCTCCACGTCGGTCTGGCTCCCACCCTGGACGCCGAACGGCTCGACCTGCTCGCAGTGCAGGAGCAGTTCCTCTACACCCACGGCTTCCTCGCCGGGCGTGTCGACGTCGCGGCCTGGGCCGACCCGGCACCGCTCGAACGTGCCACCGCCACCGCCCGCCGGACCGCCCTCCCCGCGGGAGTGGTCGTATGAGCGAGTTCGTCTGGCAGTTGCCCTCCCGCGGGGACGGTCGCAGCGCTCGGGCCGCCGAACGTACCCGCGGCGGCTTTGGCGAGCCCGCCCCCACCATCGCCACCGACATCCGGCGAACCAGTCCGTTCGACAATCTCGACCAGGTCATCGACGCCGCCGAACTCACCGGATGGGACGGGGTCCTCGCACCGTTCGACCCCCTCGGTGAGGAGTCCTGGGTGGTCACCGCCTCCGCGCTGCGCGCCACCCGCTACCTCCGTGGCGTGGTGGAGTTCACCCCGACCTTCGGCACCCCGGTCTACGCAGCAAAGATGTCCGCCACCCTCCAGACCATCTCCTCCGGGCGGCTCGACTGGCGAATCCACGTGGACGTCGACCCTGACCAGGCCCGGGCACTCGGCGACGACGTCACCGGAGAGGAGCGCTACCGACGGGCGGATGAGTTCCTCACCGTCGCCCGCAGCGTATGGAACGCGGCCCCTGTGCCCGGCGCCGGGTTCCGCGGCACCGGCGCCGCCCACTCCGGCGAGTACTTCCATGTCCTCGATGGCGGTTTCCGCGGCATCCTCTCGGGCCGCCCATTCCCCCGGATCCTGCTCTCCGGGTCCTCGGAAGCGGCATTGGAGCTGTCCTCGGCGCACGCAGACATCCACCTGCTCACCCTTGACGATGACCCGGCACTCGGTGCCGAAGTACAGCGCCGAGCGGCCGACCACGGCCGGACCGTGCGGCTGGGTCTGGAGCTGCCGGTGGTCGCACGGGAGACCGACGACGAAGCCTGGTTCCGGATCGACCGGCTACTCCACCAGGTCCACCCGGACGCCCCCGCCGCGGGTCCGGACCCGGACGCACGCCCGGACGAGTGGGCTGGCTTCGACGCCTTCGGCTACCCGACCGCCCGCGGCCTCGTCGGTTCGTACGACCGGGTAGCCCGACGATTCGCCGAGTGGTCGCACACCGGGATCGACTACTTCGTGGTGAGCGGGCATCCCCACATTGACGAGCTCCATCGGGGCGGGGAGCACTGGCTGCACCTCGCCGACCCGGCCGGACGCACGCTCACCGCCGAGGAGGCCAGCGCATGACGCTCGATTTCTACTGGCGCATCGGGATGGAGGGAGACCACGCGTCGCTCCGTACCCCTCGGCGCTACAACCGCGGTAACGCCGGCGGGTACGCGGCCGGCAACATCGCGCCCGCCATCCGACAGGGCCGGGTGGACTCCTACAGCTACATCGATCACGTGGCCGCGGTGGCCCGGGCCAGCGAATCGGCCGGGTTCCTCGGCGGCCTGCTCCCGTCATTCCCCGTCACAGACGACCCCTGGGCCACGGCAGCTGCCCTTGCCCGCGAGACCAGCACGTATCGGTTCATGGTCGCCTTCCAACCGGGCTTCCTGCACCCGGTCCAGGCCGCGCGGATGACGGCGAGTATGCAGCGCGCCACCGGTGGCAGGTTGCTCTACAACGTCATCAGCGGAGGCGGTGGTCCCGCCCAACTGTGGTGGGGCGACAAAGTCGACCACGACGACCGCTACGCTCGAACGAGCGAGTTCCTCGACGTTCTCAAAGGGGTGTGGAACGGCGAGCCCTTCGACTACGACGGCCGCTTCTACCGCACTCGTGGCGCCGCGCTCCCGCCCGGCCTCGCCGGCCAGGCGTTCCCGGAATTGTTCTTCTCCGGGTCCTCCGGCGCGGCCGTGGACGCGGCGGGCCGGCACAGCGACTACTACCTCTCGTGGCTGGAGCCGTTCGCCGACCTCACCGCCAAATTCGACGGCGTCAGGGCCCACTCGGAGAGGATCGGGCGACGGCCCCGGTTCGCGGTACGGATCGACATCGTCGCCCGCCACACCGAGGAGGCCGCCTGGGCGGAGATCGAGAAGGGCTGGGCCTTCGTCGACCGCGAGGCCGCGCGCTCGGCTGCCCAGGGTGACTCGGTGGGCGCCGCCCGCATCGCAGGCTGGGTTCCGGAGACCATCAACGGTTACCGGGACCTCGAGGTTCAACCAAACGTGTGGGCCGGCTTCAACCTCATCCGCGGCGGGCCGGCGTTCGGGCTGGTCGGCAGCTACGAGCAGGTCGCCGAACGGCTGGACGAGCTCGTCGCCCTGGGCGTCGATGCCTTCATCCTCGCCGGCAACCCCCACCTCGAGGAGGCCTACCGCGTGGGTGAGGAGGTCCTGCCCCTTCTCGGTCGGCACCGCCTCACCCCACCCGACTCACCCCATGCACATGCCGGACTCCCCGGCCGGCTCAACAAAGCCGGGCGAGAGTCCGGTACCGAACACGTCCATACCGAGCACCACCTCACGACCACCGGAAGGATCCCGTCATGACCACCGTCGAACCCCATCTCTCCACCGAAGTCCTCGAGTTCGCCGCCACCGCGGCCCGCGATGCGGAGACCGCCTACCGCGTGTTCCACGAGACCGGCACCGTGCGCGGTAGCGGCACAGTGAACTTTGTCGAGCGCGTGCCCGGCCAGGACCTCGCCGTCCAGCTCAACCCCCCGGGCCCCTGGTCCACCGAGACAGCCATCGAACCGGTCATCGCGACCTTCGACGGGCAGATCCTCTCCGGTCGCGGCCACGCCGCATTCGTCCCGACCTTCGGCCGAGTCTTCCGCGAGCGCCCCGAGATCACTTCCGCGGTGCACGTGCACTCCCCATGGCTCGGCGGCTGGGCACAGACCCACCAGCCCCTACCCATCCGCTACGCGGCCTCGCAGAGACTTACCCTCTCCCGGCAGATCTACCCCCACCTGGACCGCTCGGTGAATGCGGGCGACTTCATCCTCGAGAAGCTCCAGATCGACCCGGATCTGGTGGCGATCTTCGAGGCCAACGGCGGCTCCCACGTTATCGGCCGCTCCGGACTGATCGCCCTCGCGAAGTTCGTCGTACTGCTGGAGGAGGGCGCCAACTACCAGGCGATTGGCGACACCCTCGGCGGCTCCCAGGAGTTCGACGAGACGAACCTCGTGGAACAGTGGTCCCGGACCGGATTGCTGGAGGAGGCCCGCAACCGAGGCCTGGTCTCGCGGTAAGTCAGCCCTGGGGGCGAGAAGCTCGCCCGAGCTCCACCGGGAAGTCCCCGGAAACAGCGGAAAGTCCCCTATCCCCTACGAGCCTCCCCGGCCGGGCGCTGGCGGTTCTCACCGCCTGCGCCCGGCTGGCGCGAGGGCCTCGGAGCGCGCGCAGATCAGGGGCAAACCAAGCTGTAACGGCATGCACTCTCCAACCCGGGGGTGCTCGAGATGAACCCTGTAGCTGACTTTCACTGGGCAGTTTCGGACGTGCGCGAAGCGCGGTGCTTCGTTTCAGTCACCGTGGTCGCATGTGTTTCAGACCGGGCCTCTGCTCAACTAAGCGCATCAATCTAGGTGCCCCTCAACCTGGGGAATCTTCGTGAATGGAAGGACGAGTGCTGAGATGGCTGAGACCCATGATGATGATTTGCTCCCGTCGGGCAGCGGAAGCCCGAAGCCGAATTTCTGAGGCGCCAGCCGAGCGAGTACTCCAGTTCAGCCGTGAGAAACTCACCCTGATCGACGTCCGCGGAGAAGATGAATACGCCCAAGGACATATTGCCGGGGCAGTGAACCTACCGCTGGACCAGCTCGCGGAGCGCATCAAGGGCGAACTACCAGACAAGGGGGCCCTGGTGGTCTGCTACTGCAATGGCGGCAATCGAGGCGCTCTCGCAGCTGACGCGCTCCAGCAGATTGGGTTCTCCAACGTCATCAATCTCGCAGGGGGGCTTAGGTCAGTGCCAGAGTCGCTGAGGCCGGATGGCAGCTAACAGCAGGCGCAGAAGAGGGTTTCCCCTTGCCGGACACCTGCGCCCCATTGACAAGGCCACATGAAGAGTGCAGGTGAGATGCGCGCGCTCCCCCTGTACCTTTGACCGCAAGCCTCGAAACGGCGGTAGACCGAGCAGGTTGGCGAGAATCGGCGCTTCAACCGGGCAGGAGCACCCCTCAGGAGTACATGCGCGGGTGCAGCCGGCCGATGTACGGCAGGTCGCGGTAGCGCTCGGCGAAGTCCAGGCCGTAGCCCACCACGAACTCGTTGGGGATGTCGAACCCGATCTCCAGAATGTCGAGGTCGGCCTTGACCGCGTCGGGCTTGCGCAGCAGCGTGACGATCTCCAGCGACCGCGGGTTTCGGGTCCGGAGGTTGCGCATCAGCCACGACAGGGTCAGACCCGAGTCGATGATGTCCTCGACGATGATCACGTCGCGGTCCGCGATGTCGCGGTCGAGGTCCTTGAGGATCCGCACCACACCCGAGGAGCTGGTGGAGGAGCCGTAGGAGCTGACCGCCATGAACTCCAGCTCGGAGGGGATGGTCAGCGCGCGGGCGAAGTCGGAGACGAAGATCGCCGCGCCCTTGAGCACGGCGACCAGCACGACCTCCTGCTCGGAATCCCGGTAACGCTCCCCGATCTTCGCGCCCATCTCGGCGATCCGGTCGCGGATCGCATCGGTGTCGATGAGCACCGACTCGATCTCGTCGGCGTACTTGTCCGTGCTCATCTACGTCCCCGCTCCGCTCGCCCGGTCGATGTCCAGGACCAGCTTTCCATGCCGCCGCCGAGCGACCAACCTGCCCCGGCCCGCCATCACACCCGAGACACCCGGGCCCGCGCCCGCACTCGTGTCACGGCCCGCGCCTGTTCCCGGGCCCGTGCCCCCCACAGCGACTCCCCCCTGTCCGTGCCAGTCGGTGACGAGGGCGGCCACCGCCGACAGGTGCGCGTACGTGGGCGACGGGCAGCCGTGGGCCAGCAGCCATCGCCGCAGGACCCGGGTGAGTACGGCGGTCGGCAACGGCTCGAGGACGGAGATGTCCAGTCCGCCGTCTCCGGAGACGGGCACGGCGGCGGCGAGACGGTCCAGCTCGTCGTCGTCGGTCCGGAGCAGCTCCGCGGTCCGCGCCAACCCCTCCGCCACCCCGCCCCCGAACACGTCCTCGAGGAGGGGCAGCACCTCGCGGCGCACGCGCACCCGGGTGAACGCCGGGTCGGTGTTGTGCGGGTCGTCCCACCAGTCCAGGCCCAACCCATGGCAGGCGGCGCGGGTGTCGGTCGCGCGCACACCGAGCAGCGGGCGGCCCCACGGCGCGTCCCAGGTGGCCATCGCGCGCAGGGACCGGGCGCCGGAACCCCGGCCGAGACCCAGCAGGACCGTCTCGGCCTGGTCGTCGAGAGTGTGGGCGAGCAGCACCGGGCGCCCCTCCCGCGCGGCGTCGAGCGCGGCGTACCGCGCGGTGCGCGCGGCGGCCTCGGGGCCGGAGCCGTCCGGGTCGACGACGACGACGAGCTCCCGCGACCGCGCCCCCAGTCGGCCCGCCGCCCGGCACGCCTCCCGCGCGACCTCGTCGGAGCCGGCTTGCAGGCCGTGGTCCACCACCAGCGCGGTCACCTCGGCGAACTCGGTCACCGCGGCGGCCGTGAGCGCGAGCGAGTCCGCTCCCCCGGACAGCGCCACGCACACCTCGTCGCCCACCTCCGGGTGGGCGCGTCGGAACGCCCGCACGGCCGAGCGAACGGTCCACGCCGCGCCGGTCCACTCCCCGTCAGTGGGCCTGGCCTGGGCAGGCCGGGGTCGGGCGCGCTGGGCGTCGTCGGGCTGGGCTGCGGCGGGCTGCGTGTGGGCGGGCTGGGCGTCGGCCCGGTCCGGTCCGTCAGCGGCAGCCACAGCTGCGCAACTCCGCGGCGATCCGGTCGAGGACCGGGCGGGCTAAGGCGGCGTCGGTGCCGGAGGCGAGGAGCGCGAAGCTCATCGTCCGGCCGTCGGCGCTGGTGACTGTGCCGGCGAGCGCGCTGGTCTCCCTCAGGGTCCCGGTTTTGGCCCGCACCCACCCCGCACCCGCCGCCGACGGGCCGTCGAAGCGGTCGACGAGGGTTCCCGACCCGGCTGCGATGGGCAGGGCGTCGAGCAGATCCCGCATTTCCCGGGTGGCGTCGGGGGCGGCGGCGGTGCGCAGGACGTCGGTGAGGGCGGCCGCCGAGATCCGGTTGCCGGCGCTCATGCCCGAACAGTCGTCGAGGCGGACCCCGGACATGTCGAGCCCCCGCTCGGCGAGGGTGTCCACCACGGCCGCGGTCCCGGCCGAGAATCCGGCCGCCTGGTCCGGATTCCGGGAGAGCGCGACCTCGCGGCAGATCGTCTCCGCCAGCACGTTGTCCGAGTGGACGAGCATCGAGCGCACCCGCTCGGTGAGCGGAGCGGACGACACGCGCCCGAACTCCTCCGTCGTCTCCACCGGCTCCTCCGAGACGCTGACCTCGGCGAGATCGACGCCCAGCTCACGGGCCAGGGACCGGCCGGCCTCCAGCGTGGGCTCGGAGGTGCGGGGCGAGTACTCGTCCGCCGGATCCAGGCGACCCGCGTCGAGCATCCACGCCTGGACCGGGGCGATGTTGCCCCCCGCGATGTCGACCGGGGACCAGCCGGGCCCGAGGCGCGGGCCGGTGTACGGGCCCGGGGCCACCACGATGCGCGCGGGGGTCTGACCGGCGGTGCGGACGACTCCCGCGGCCTGCGCGATGGTGGCGGCACCGGGGAACAGCGGGCCGGGTTCGGCGGATCCGGACATGGTGGGGTCGCCGCCCGGGATCACGACGAGGGTGTCCGGCCGGGTGCCGCGCGCCAGAACGGTGTCGACACGGGCGTCGGCGGGCAGACGAGTGAGCGCGGCGACGGCCGTGAGCAGCTTGACCGTCGAGGCCGGGACGCGGGCGTCGCGGGGGCGTCGCTCCCACAGGACCTGCCCGGTGGCATCGTCCACCACGCTCGCGGTCAGGTCCCCGACCGCCGGCTCCGAGGCAAGCGGCCCCAGGATCTGCTCGAGGGCTCCCGGGTCGGGGGTCGGCGAGTCATCCCCGGCCGCCAGCAGACCCGGGGACGGCGGGGGCCCGGCGGAGGCGGACCCGCCGCGGCCGACGCCCAGCTCCCGCTCGACGTCAGTGAGGAGCGCCGCCGCCACGAGGCCCGCCACCAGCAGCGCGACGGTGACCAGGACTACTCCGATCCGCCACACCGGGCCCCGCCCACGCCACACGCCCCGCTCGGTCACCGACCCCCGCCCTCCCGCACTCTCGAGCCCTCGCCCCCGACCGGGCAGCGGCCATCAATCACCCACGCTAGCGGGCGACCTGACGGCGACCGCCCCCGGTGCCGAACCTGCCTACTAGAATCGTTGCGAATTCCCGGGCGCGCGTCCGGGGTCCCGAGAACGCCGATCAGCGAGGTACGCCAGTGTCCGTCGAAGTGACCATCGAGATCCCCAAGGGCTCGCGCAACAAGTACGAGATCCATCACGAGACCGGGAAGATCTACCTCGACCGGTTCCTGTTCACCTCGATGGGCTACCCGGCCGACTACGGGTTCATCGACAACACGCTCGCCGACGACGGCGACCCGTGCGATGCGCTGGTCCTGCTGGACGAGTCGGTGCACCCCGGCGTTATCGTCAACGCCCGCGTCGTGGGTGTCTACACCATGTCCGACGAGGCCGGCGGCGATGACAAGCTGCTGTGCGTCCCGGCCACGGACCCGCGGTGGGAGCACATCCAGGACATCGAGGACGTCCCGGACTTCGAACTCAAGGCGATCGAGCACTTCTTCCTCCACTACAAGGACCTCGAGCCCGGCAAGCACGTGACGCCCGGTGAGTGGAAGGGTAAGGACCTCGGCGAGAAGCTCATCGCCGAGGGCATCGAGAACTTCGCCAAGCACCCCGAGGAGAAGGCCGAGCCCAACCGCGGCTGACTCCGCGCGGCCGGGGGGCCGGGACCGGGACCGGGCCGACTTCGTCCCGCGGCCACGCGACAGTCATTCCGAGGCCCACGCGAAGAGCGTTCCGCACACATCGCCCGAGAGGCGGTGTGCGGAACGCTCTTTTCGATGTGCCGGGCCGGGGGCCCGCGCCGGGCCGGGCGGGGCGCGCCTGGGTGGGCGCGGCGCGGCGGGGCGGGCCTGGGCGGGGCCTGTCGGCGCAGGAACTCAGCGGCCGGTGAACTTCGCCTCGCGCTTCTCGAGCGTGGCCGAGATGGCCTCCATCATGTCGGCGGAGGCGAGGAACCCGGCGTTCCACGTGGCCACGTAGCGGTTGTTCTCGTGGATCTGCCCCTCGATGCCGCGGTTGAGCACCTCGCGGGTCCCGCGGACCACGAGCGGGGGGTTGCCGGCGATCTCGGCGGCGGTGGCGTGGGCCGAGTCCAGCACACCGGCGGCGTCCTCGGCCACATGGGTGACCAGCCCGTAGCGCAGGGCGGTCTGGGCGTCGATGTCCCGCCCGGTCAGGGCGAGTTCTCGGGTCAGCCCGGAGCCGATGATGTGGGGAAGCCGCGCGAGCGAGCCCATGTCGGCCACGATCCCCACCTTGACCTCGCGGATCGAGTAGGTCGAGTCGGCGGCGCCGTGGCGGACGTCGCAAGCAGAGATCAGGTCCACCGCGCCGCCGATGCAGCGGCCCTGGACCGCCGCGACGGTGGGGGTTTTGGCCGATGCCACCGAGTCGATGGCGCGACGCATGTCCTCGACGTGGTCGAGGATCCGCTCACTGCGGGAGGCGTCCGGGGTCGTGTCCTGGGGAAGGAACTCCATGAACTGCGGCATCATCGCCATGAGGTCGAGCCCGTAGGAGAAGTTGCGGCCCTCACCGGCGATGACGGCTGCGCGGACCTCGGGATCGGCGTCGAGCTCCGCCATGACGCGGGGCATCTCCGCCCAGAAGTCCGGCCCCATGCCGTTGTGGGGGCCGGGGCCGATCAGCGTCACCTGCGCGACGTGCGGATGCCGGACCGCCTTCTCGATGCGGACGGAGGAGTACTGACCGGGCGCGGCCGAGGTGTCTGAAGTGCTCATGCGCTCAGCCTGCCATGACGACCTCAGGCGCGGGCGTCAGGCATCACGAACCACAGGATCACGTACAGGAGCACCTGCGGCCCGGGCAGCAGAAGCGAGGCCACGAACAGGACGCGGACCAATACCGGGTCGATCCCGAAATAATCGGCGAGCCCGCCGCACACGCCCCCGATCCAGCGGTCCTCGGAGCGGGTCAGTCGCTTGGGCTGGGAGTCTGAAGGGTAGGTCATGACGTGTCACCTCGTCGTCGTCAATGGTGGCCGGGGACCTCTCCCCGATGACCTCCAGTCTCCTCCCCCACGGCGCACGACACATCCGGGTTCGACCCCGATCCCCACCCTGATCCGCGACTCGGGGTGGGGACGCGGGCGGGGCCTCGGGGTGGGCTCGCCCGACGTTGCGGCGGCTCAGGTGTGGAACTCGCCGCAGTCCACGGTCAGGGTCTGGCCGGTGACCGCCGAGGCGGCGTCCGACAGGAGGAACAGCACCGGGTCGACGATCTCACGCTCGCTGGGCAGTCGACGCAGGTCAATCTTCTCGGCGGTGTGGGCGTAGACGTCCTCCACGGTCCCGCCGTACTTGCCCGCCAGGTGCTCGAAGCACCCCTTGAGCGTCTCGCCGTAGATGTAGCCGGGCGCCACGGTGTTGACACGGATGCCGCGCGGCCCGAGTTCGGTGGCCAGGGAATGGCCCAGCGCGACGAGGGCGGTCTTGGCGATCTTGTAACCGGCGTAGCGCTCGCGGGAGTGGTGGATGACGGCCGAGGCCATCATCACCACGGAGCTGCTCGCGGGCGCGGAACTGCTCGCCGGCGCTGCGGTCGCGTCGGCCTCGCCCGCCCCCGCGCCGGCCTCGAGGAGCGGGGTGAACTCCTGGGTCGTACGGAGCGCGCCGAGGACCGACAGGTCGATGCCCCGCGAGATCTGGTCGTGGTCGGTCTGCGCCAGCGGCTTCATGCTGGGCACCGCGAACGCGCTGTAGACCAGGCCGTGGACGGCGTCGGTGTGTTGCGCGACGGTCTCCCGCAACGCCCGCACGGAGTCGGGTTCGGTGGCGTCCACCGCGGCGGCGATCGCGGTGCCGCCGGCGGCGCGGACCTCGTCGACGATCCCGTCGAGACGGGAGGCGGTCCGGGCGGCCACGACGACGGTCGCACCCTGGTCTGCGGCGCGAAGGGCGAGGGTCCGGCCGAAACCGGGCCCCGCTCCCACGATCACGATGGTCTTGTTCTCAAGAGATCCTGGCATGAGCTAATAGAACCAGTTCTACCGGCGCTGGGGGAGAGAGTTCACCCGACCGGGATACCATCCGCACGTGCACACCATCCCTGAGCAGTATCTTCGCAGCTCACAGGCCCCGAGCCCCCGGACACTGCTGGACGTTCTCGACGCCGCGACGCAGCGCCACCCGGACGCGCCGTGCCTCGACGACGGGTCGCGTGTCCTGAGCTACCGCGAGGTGTGGAAGGAGATCCACACCTCGGCGCGCTGGATGCAGGAGCAGGGCGTGGGGGCGGGCGACCGGGTGGGCATCCACATGCCCTCGGGCGGCGTCGATTTGTATCTGGCCATCCTGTCGACGCTCGCCGCCGGAGCGGCGTATGTCCCCGTGGACGTGGACGATCCGGCCGACCGGGCCGACTTGGTCTTCGGCCAGGCGCAGGTCGCGGCCGTGTACACCGCGGAGGGGATGCGGGTCACCGACCCGCACCGCCCGGCCGACCCGTCGAGGAACCGGGGCCCCGGCGTCGACGACGACTGCTGGATCATCTTCACCTCCGGCACCACCGGCCTACCCAAAGGCGTGGCCGTGACCCACCGCAGCGCGGCCGCGTTCGTGGACGCCGAGTCGCGGGTCTTCCTCACCGGGGCCCCGCTCGGCCCGGGCGATCGGGTGCTGGCGGGTCTGTCCGTGGCGTTCGACGCCTCGTGCGAGGAGATGTGGCTGGCCTGGGCGCACGGGGCGTGCCTGGTGCCCGCGCCCCGGTCGATCGTCAAATCCGGGCTCGACCTGGGCCCGTGGCTGCGTGACCGCGGGATCACGGTGATCTCCACTGTCCCGACCCTGGCCTCCATATGGCCGGAGGAGATGCTCGCCGACATCCGGCTGGTGATCCTCGGCGGCGAGGCCTGCCCGCCCGAGCTCGCAGCGCGACTCGCCGGTGAGGGCCGGGAGGTCTGGAACACCTACGGGCCCACCGAGGCCACCGTGGTGGCGTGCGCGGCGCAGCTGGACGGCAGAGGGGAGGTCTCGATCGGCCTTCCGCTGGACGGGTGGGATCTGTCCGTGGTCGACCCGGCGGGCCTGCCGGTCGGGTACGGCGAGTCCGGCGAGCTGGTGATCGGCGGGGTGGGACTGGCCCGATACCTCGACCCGGACAAGGACGCCGAGAAGTACGCGCCCATGGACTCCCTCGGCTGGGAGCGCGCCTACCGGTCCGGCGACGTCGTGCGCCTCGAGGCAGACGGACTGTATTTCGCCGGGCGCGTCGACGACCAGGTCAAGATCGGTGGACGCAGGCTCGAGCTGGGCGAGGTCGACACCGCGGTCTCCGCCCTACCCGGCGTGAGCGCCGGGGCCGCCGCGGTCAAGAAGTCCGACGCGGGCCAGCCCGTCCTCGTGGCCTACCTCGTGGCGGACGATCCCGCGGGCTTCGATCTCGCCGACGCCGCCGGGATCCTGCGCGACCGTCTGCCGGCGGGGGTGGTGCCCCGGCTGACGCTGGTCGACGAGTTGCCCACCCGGACGTCGGGGAAGGTCGACCGCGCGGCCCTGCCGTGGCCCCTGGCCCAGACCTCGGCCGCGGAGACCGAGCTCGAGGGCACCGACGCGTGGGTGGCCGAACTGTGGTCCTCGGCCCTCGGCGCCGACGTCTCCGGGGTCGACGAGGACTTCTTCGCCCTCGGCGGGGGCTCCCTCGCCGCGGCGCACGTGGTGGTGGCGGTCCGCGAGCGCTTCCCCTCCGTGACCGTGGGGGACATCTACGACCGCCCGCGGCTCGGTGACTTCGCGGGCTACCTCGACGAACTCGAGCCGGTGGCCGCCGTGGAGCCACGGCACGTGCGGCCCGTCGGCCGCGGAACGCAGCTGGTCCAGGTCCTGGCCACCCTCCCGCTGCTGACGGTCACCGGACTGCAGTGGCTCACCTGGTTGGGGATCGCCAACAACGTCGCCGCCTCGGTGGGCGTCCCCTGGGCGCGTCCGGTCTCGTGGTGGGTGCTCGGGATCCTCGCGGTGTTGCTGCTGTTGCCCGCGGGCCGCACGGTGGTCACGGGCCTGCTGTGCCGCGCCCTCACGGCCGGGATCACTCCCGGTACCTATCCGCGGGGCGGCTCGGTCCACCTGCGCCTCTGGGCGGCCGAGCGGCTGGTCGAGGTCTCCGGGGTCGCCAACCTCGAGGGCGCCGGATGGCTCACACCGTTCGCGCGGCTGCTCGGCGCGACGATCGGCCACGGGGTGGACATGCACACCCTGCCGCCCGTCACCGGACTGCTGACCGTGGGCGACGGGGCCTCCATCGAGCCGGAGGTCGACCTGGCCGGGTACTGGGTCGACGGCGACGTGGTGCACATCGGGACCGTGGAGATCGGCGAGAACGCGGTGGTGGGAGCCCGGTCCACGCTGCTGCCGGGCGCCGTGGTGGGCCGGGGCGCGCACGTGGAGATCGGATCCGCCGTGGTGGGCACCGTTAAGGCCGGGAAGCGCTACGCCGGGTCGCCGGCCCGCAAACGGGGGAAGCGGGGCTCGAGCTGGCCCGCCGAGCCCGCGCCCCACAACCGCATCTGGAGCCTCGTCTACCAGCTCTCCGCGGTGGCGCTCGGAGCGATGCCGTTGATCGCTCTCGCCGCCGGGCTCGCGGTGGTGGCCGCGGGGGCGCGGGATGCCACGACCCCCGGCCAGCTGTTTCTGCGCGCGGCCCTGTGGTCCGTGCCCGGGACACTGGTCGCGATCGTGCTGTTCGCCGCGCTCACCCTGGTGTCGGTGCGGGTGCTGTCGGTCGGGCTGCGGGAGGGCTTCCATCCGGTGCACTCCCGCATCGCCTGGCAGGCCTGGTGCAGCGAACGCATCATGGACGCCGCCCGCAACTGGCTGTACCCGCTCTACGCCTCGATGCTCACGCCGATGTGGCTGAGGGCGCTGGGCGCGACGATCGGCAAGGACGTGGAGGCCTCGACCGTCCTGCTCATCCCCTCGCTCACCACCGTCCGCGACGGGGCGTTCCTCGCCGACGACACGATGGTCGCGCCGTACGAGCTGGGGTCGGGGTGGATGCGGTTGGAGCAGGCGCAGGTCGGCAAGCGTGCGTTCCTGGGCAACTCGGGCATCGCGTCCGCAGGTCGTAAGGTCCCCGCGCGCGGGCTGGTCGCCGTGCTGTCGTCCGCGCCACAGAAGGCCAAGAAGGGCACGTCGTGGCTCGGGTCGCCGCCGCAGAAGCTGCCCAGGGCGGTGGCCGACGGGGAGAGCGACGCGCGCACCTACCAACCGCCGCGGCGCCTGAAGGTCGCCCGTGCCGCGTGGGAGACCCTGCGCCTGGTCCCGGTGTGGCTCTCGTTCCTCCTGTTGGTGAGCACTCTGCTGGTGATGCAGCAGATCCTTCGGGAATGGGGTTTCGGCCTCGCGGCGCTGACCTCCGGCGTCACCCTGGCGTATGCCGGATTGGTGGCGCTGCTGCTCGCGGTCCTGGCCAAGTGGATCCTCGTGGGCCGGATCCGCGCGGGCGACCAGCCACTGTGGTCCTCCTTCGTGTGGCGCAACGAGGTGGCCGACTCCTTTGTCGAACTCCTCGCGGCGCCCTGGATGGCCCGGCCCGCCACCGGGACCCCGATCCTCACCGCGATGCTGCGGCTGCTCGGGTCGCACATCGGCCGGGGCGTGTGGTGCGAGTCCTACTGGCTGCCCGAGGCCGACCTGATCTCGGTCGGTGACGGCGCCACCGTCAACCGCGGCTGCGTGGTCCAGACCCATCTGTTCCACGACCGCATCATGCAGATCGACCGGGTGACGCTGGCCGACGGAGCGACCCTGGGCTGCCATTGCGTGACCCTCCCGGCGTCCTCGATCGGCGACGGCTCCACCGTGGGCCCGGCCTCACTGGTCATGCGCGGCGACCGCATCCCCCCGGGCACCCGCTGGCAGGGCAACCCGATCGCCCCCTGGAGGGGCTGAGCGGGGCTGAGCGGGGCTGAGCGGGGCTGAGCGGGGCGCGGGTACGCGGCGGGTCTGTTCGCCGCCGCCGGGGATGCGCGGCGGGTTTGGACCGGACTCGCCGCGCACCCCCGTGGGTTCCGTGCAAAGACCCCGCGCACCCGGGCGGGACTTGCCGGTCAGCCGCCAGCGATCGCCCGGAGCGCCTCCAGGTGCGACCCGTAGGCCCTGCGACCCTCGCGGCTCAGCGCCAGCCAGGTCCGGGGTCGCTTTCCCACGTACCCCTTGCGCACTTTGAGGTACCCGGCCTTCTCCAGCACCGCGACCTGCTTGGACAGCGTCGAGTCGGAGACCTCCACGGCGTCGCGGATCGTGGCGAACTCGGCGTCGTCGACCCCCGCAAGGGCGGCGACGATGGAGAACCTCACCGGTGCGTGGATGACCTCGTCGAGCCGGTGACGCGCGTGCCCTTCCGCCCGGCCGTCGGAGTCGTCGGGGCCGTCTGGGACGTCGGGGGCAGCGGCGTGACCGCCAGCGGTGTCGGTCCCGGCGGCGTCGCCTGTCGAACCGCTCACCGCGCGGCACCCCGCCGTGCGATGCGCGCGGCGGCGATCAGTCCGGGCATCGCCACCAGCCCCACGCCGAGGAGATACCACCAGGCGGTGAGGCCGATCGTGGTGCGGATGACGTGCAGCCCGGTGACGACGACGAGCACCATCACCCCGGAACCCGCGACCCCCCGGAAGGACGTCCGGGCCGAGCCACGGGGGCTGGCGCCGATCGCCCGCCGCTGCCAGGCCATCACGGCGAACAGAAGCACCGCGTACGGCACCATCGCCCAGTCGGTGAACATGATCGCGATGGTCCCGGCGCCCATCACCACCGCGATGAGCGCGGTGAACCAGGCGAATATCCGGGCATCGCGCGTGGAAGAGACCGGCGGGCGCCCCTCGACCTCCGCGAGGAGCCTGGCGGCCTCGGCGCGTCCGACCGCGCCGGTGGTGTGGTTGTCCGTGGTCATGGCTTCACCCTTCTCCTGACTTCCCCGGGGCCCCGCCCGGCTGATGACTCGATACTAGGAAACTACTTTCAAGTTTGGCAAGTAGTTTCCTCCGATCGCATCGCAACGATGCCGTCGACCGTGGCGATCCCCCCGGGTCCACTACACTCGCGCAGGTCATGGAATTGAAGGCAGTCAAGAAGGACCTCATCGCCAAGATCGCCGCCCCCCGCGACTCATCGCGCGCCGATCCGGTGGACCCCTACCTGCCCAGCGCCGGAAACCACGGCTACCGGGTGACCCGGTACGAACTGGACCTCACCTACAAGATGAGCTCCAACAACCTGCGCGGCCAGGCCGTGATCACCGCCACGGCCACCGAACCGCTCGAATCCGTCCAGCTCGACCTGTCCCCTCACCTCGACGTCGCCAAGGTCTCGCTAGACCGCGGCCGGGTCGCCCGGTACAGCCGGCCGCGGGGCAAGCTCACCGTCACTCCGACCGACCCGATCCCCGTGGGCGCGGCGTTCACCCTCACCATCCGGTACTCGGGCAACCCGCGCCCCATCCGCGGCGCCTGGGGGGAGGTCGGCTGGGAGGAACTGACCGACGGCGTCCTGGTGGCCAATCAGCCCAACGGGGCCGCCAGTTGGTTCCCGTGCGACGACCACCCGTCGTCCAAGGCCCCGTTCCGGATCCGGCTCACCACCGACTCCCCGTACCGCGCGGTCGTGACCGGTTCGCTGGTGGCCAAGAAGCGCAGCGGCAGCACCACCACCTGGGAGTTCGACCTCCCGCAGCCCACCTCCACCTACCTCGTCACCATCAACCTGGGGCAGTACGAGCATCTGGAGGTGACCGGCGGCTCGGTGCCGGTCCACGCCTACCTTCCCGCGGACCTCAAGCGGGACTTCCGGGTGGCGTTCGCCCGCCAGCTCGAGATGATCGAGGTCTTCACCGACCTGTTCGGCCCGTACCCGTTCGGTGAGTACAAGGTGGTGGTGACCGACGACGAGCTGGAGATCCCCCTCGAAGCGATGGGCATGTCCACGTTCGGCCGCAACACCGCCGAGGCGGGCACGGAGGACGAGCGGCTGATCGCCCACGAACTCGCGCACCAGTGGTTCGGCAACGCCGTCACCGCCGCCGAATGGAAGCACATCTGGCTCCACGAGGGCTTCGCCTGCTACGCCGAGTGGCTGTGGACCGAGTTCTCCGGCGGCGCGGACGCGGGCAGCCACGCGCTGCGCTACTACTCCAAGCTGCAGAACTCCCCGCAGGATCTGCTGCTGTCCGACCCGGGCCCCAAGGACATGTTCGACGACCGCGTCTACAAACGCGGTGCGCTCACCCTGCACGCCCTGCGCCTGACGATCGGCGATGAGCGGTTCTTCCAGTTGCTCCGTGACTGGGTGACCAAGTACTCCGGCAAGACCGCGACCACCGACGACTTCCTGCACATGGCCGCGGACCACTCCCCCGTGGATCTGCGACCCCTGTGGTCAGCGTGGTTGTTCTCCGAACCGTTGCCACCCACCCTCGGCATGCCCGATGACCACGCCGGCCGCCGCTGACCCGACCCCCACGAACGGCCGCCGCGCCGCGGGTGGGATGCGGGCGCTGACGCTGGCGACGGCGTTCGCCGCCGCCTCCGGCTACCTGGTGATGCTGGTCGCCGGCCGAACGCTCGGACCGTCGGACTACCCGCTCTTCGCCACCTACTGGGGCGCCTTCTTCGCCCTGGGCGGCGTGGCCAACGGACTCATGCAGGAGGCGACCCGGGCCGTGAGGTCGGCGCGGGTGGGTCCCGCGCCGGATGTCCCGGCACCGGGCACGGGAGGCCGGGTCAGACTGCTGCCCGCCGGACTGATGCTGGGCCTCGCGCTGGCCGCGGTCGTCGCGGTGAGCGCTCCCGCCTGGCCACACCTGGGGCTCCCCACGTTCTCCGGGCTGGGCGTGGCGGTGATGGCGGTGGGGATCCTCGGCTTCAGCCTCCAGGCCGCCACGGCGGGGGCGCTCTCGGGAACCGAGCTCTGGGGCCTGTACGCGGTGCTGCTCACCGTGGACGCCGCGCTGCGTCTGATGGTCGCTGGCGTGGCGTGGTGGGCCGGTGACCCCGGGCTCGGATTCGCACTCGCCACCGTCGCCGGCACCGTCACCTGGGCGCTGATGATCGCCCTGTCCCCGGCCACCCGCGACGCGCTGAGCCATGCGCTCGACGTGGGCCGTCGACGGTTCTGGCGCAACACCGCCTCGGCGATGCTGGCCTCGGCGGGGACCGCCGCACTGGTGGTGGGCTTTCCCGTGTTCGTCACCGCCACCGTCCGCGAGTCGGACCCCGCGCCGCTGGTCGGCGCGGTGATCCTGGCCATCACCCTCACCCGGGCGCCGCTGCTGGTGCCGTTGACCAGTTTCCAGAGCGCGATCATCGTCCACTTCGTCCAGCGCCGCGAGCTCGGCCCGCGCGCGCTGGCCGGCCCGCTCACCCTGGTCGCCGCGGTCGGCCTCGTGGGCGCGGGCGCGGCCTGGCTCGTGGGCCCGTGGCTCATCCGCGTGCTGTTCGGCGCCGAGTTCGAACTCCCCGGAGCGGTGCTGGCCGCTCTCACCGCGGCCTCCGTCGGTACCGCCGCGCTCATGGTCACGGGCAACGCCGCGCTGGCCTTCGACCGACACACGCTCTACAACGCCGGCTGGTGGGTGGCGGTGGGGGCCGCGCTGATCCTCCTGGTCTCGGTGCCCGGCCCGCTCGACGTGCGCTCGGCCATCGCCCTTCTCGCCGGGCCCGGCATCGGGGTGGCGGTGCACGTCGCCGGCCTCGCGGTGATCGCCCGGCTCGATCGGGAGCCCTCCGGATGAGCGAAGCCCGGGTGCTCGCGCGGCGCGCGGGTGAACTGCTGGCGGGGCTCGTCGTCGCCGCACTGGTGGCCACACTGACCCTCACGGCCGTCGATGCGCTGTCCCTGCCGGAGCCCAGCTGGCTGCCGGAGGCCCTGGGCGCCACCGTCGCCGCGGGACTGGTGGTGCTGGCCGGCTGGCTCCTGCTGCGCGGCGCGCGCCGGGGCCGAGACAGCGGCCGCGATACCGGCGGGCGCGGACTGTGGCTCCTCGGGACCGCCGGCCCCGCGTTCCTCGCCTCCTCCCACCTCGGCCTGCTGCTGGCCGGGACGCCGCACTACCTCTACGGCCTCGGCGGCGACCAGCTCAACCGCGTCGCGTACCTGACCCGCTTCGCCGACTCCCCCGCGCTCGCCGACCCCTTCTACGCCGACGCCGCGCCTTTCTACCCGCCGCAGTGGTTCTGGGTGGGCGGGCGACTGGCCGCCCTGACCGGGATCGAGGGCTGGGAGTTCTACAAGCCCTACGCGATCGTCACCATGGCGATCGCGGGCGCGATCGCCTTCGTCGCCTGGCGCTGGCTGGTGCCGACCCGGCTCGCGGTGCTGTTCGGTCTGGTCACCGCGGTCGTGGGTGGACACACCAACGCCTACGAGCCCTACTCGTGGATCCTCATCTGCCTCCTCCCGCAGGTCGTGGTGGCGACCTTCCTGCTCTGCGCACGCGCCGCCGCGCGGTCGCGGGGCACCGACGGCCGCCGACCCACGTGGCCGCTGGTCGTGACGATCGGCGTCTACCTCGGATGGGCCGCCCTGGACTACACGCTCATCGCGGGTGTCGCGGCGTTGCTGGTGGCCCTCGTCGTCGTCATCACCACCTGGCGCCACCGCGCCGACCGACACGTCGTCGTCACTCTTCTCGCCCGACTGGCGGCGATGGCCGGCATCTCCGCACTGGTCGCGCTGCTGTTCTGGCACCGCTTCCTCCTGGCCGTACTGGGCGGCGCGGAGACCGAGCCGTCCGTGGCCAACGACTTCGCCCCGGAGATCGGATCCCGCTGGCCACTGCCGATGTTCGAGGTGTCCGCCGCGGGGCTGCTGTGCCTGATCGGGGTCGTGTGGGTGGTGGCGACCGTGTGGCCGGGCGGCGCCGGCCGCCTGACAGACCGCGGTGCGGCGGCCCTGGGTTCCAGGATCGGCGCCCGGATCGGCGCGCGTCCCGAGGACGACGACGAGGACGACGACGAAGCCGACGACGAGGCCGCGTTCTCCCGGCCGGACTGGCCCCTGCCCACCCCGGCGCGCGCACTCGTGCTGGCGCGAGCGCTGGGGCTGATGATCCTCACGGTCTTCGGGTGGTTCGCGCTCTCGGGGCTGAGGGCGGCCACCGGGTCCACGCTGCTGCCGTTCCGGTTGATCCCGGCGATCACGTTGGCTCTCGCGCTCGCCGGTGTGGTGGGCTCGCTCGCCCTGGCCCGGTGGGCGGTGTCCACGTCGCCCCCGCACTCCCGCGGGCGGGTCGCCGCGGTGGCCGTGGTGGTGGCCGGCCTGGCCGCGATCCAGATGGTGCAGCACGTCTCGGAGGAGGATTCGGCCTTCGCCGCCGCCGCCCGTGACACCGTCCCCGCGCCCTCAGCGGTGATGGAGGCGATCGACGAGATGACGCCCGGCCGGGAGCCGTCCGATCTGGTGGTGCTCACCGCGGTCCCGACCGTCTACGCCTACCGCCCCTACTTCACCTTCCAGGCGCCCGCGCAGGCGTACGCCACCCCGGCCGGCCGCTACACCGAGCGGACGGACGAGATCCGCCGGTGGGCCACCGCCACCTCCCCGCGCGAGCTGGCCGACGCGCTGGAGTCCGGGCCCTTCCGCGGCCCGGACGTGATGGTGCTCGCGCGGGAGGGCATCCGGACCTGGGGGCTGCCGGTGGCGATCAACGAAATGCCCCTGGCCAGGAACAACAGCCGGGAGACGATCCGGTTCTCCCCGGCGCAGTTCGCGGACCCCGAGCTCTTCGACGTCCGCGAGGTGGGCTCGAGAGTGGTGATCGTGCGACGCTGACCGGCCGGGCCGTACTTCAGGCGGGCAGCGGATCAGGCGGGGCGCAGCGTGCTCGGCGCGGGGAAGGGCACGACGATCTCGCGGCCCACATCCTCTACGGCGTCAGTCAACGCTGTGGAGAGAACAATGCGGTCATCATAGACGTGGGCGATGCGGACCACGGTGTCGCGGCCTTCCTCCTCGACGACGTAGCGATCCATCAGGAACCGCAGGCCGATCTCGTCGAGCACGCCCTCCGCGTCGTACCACTCGTCGACCGGGTCCAGCGGACGGCCGAGGCGGTCTATCGGCACGACCTGGGGCTCGGCGACAATCATGTCGATCCAGCCGATCGTTTCGCCGTCCTCGCGGCGGTGCGGGATCCACTGCTCGGGAACCACCTGACCTCCCTCCAGCCACTCCGGCTATTCACCAGCCGCGAATTCTGGTCGTGCCCAGTGCGGCACGGGGGCCGGCGCCGTTCCGCCGCAGCAGCGACGACCAGACCGACACCGCCTCCGCCTGCGCCGACATGACGCCCAGCGGACACTGCGCCCGCCCCGGGGTCAGAACTTCCTGAAGCTGTGGCCGAGGAGCCGCTTGCCGCCCTCGGCGAGCTTGCCGGCCCGGGCCGCGGTAGGCAGCAACGACAGGGAGTTGAGCCGGGAGGTCACGTGCAGACGCGCGGCCCGCTCGGCCTTCTTCCAGCCCCGGGCGGCGAACGCGTCGGCCTCGGCGGCGAAGAAGCGGGCCTCCTCGTCGAAGCGGCGGCCGTCGAGCGCGCGCACCGAGGAGTCGGACGCCGAGTGGCGGCGGTAGAGGAACGCCAGCGTCGGGTCGTAGACCATGTGGCCGCCGGCGGTGATCACGTCGACGAGCAGCGCCAGGTCCTGGACCACGTCGAGCCCCTCGCGGAACCCGATACGGCGGATCCACTCGGAACTCCACGCCAGGGACGGGAAATAGGTCCAATTGCCGTGCATCAGCGAGGTCATCAGCTTCTCGCCGTGCAGGACCGTGCGCCCGTCAGTCCTGGGCTGGGTGAACGACTTGACGGTGTCCGACAGCGGCCGGACCGGCGCACCGTGCTCGTCGATCACGCTGACGCCCACCTCCATCACGGCGGCGTCAGGCACGGCCGCGAACCCGTCGGCCACCACCTGAAGGTAGTTGGGCAGCATGATGTCGTCGGCGCCCATCACCACGACGATCGGCGCGGTGACCATCTCCAGGCACTTGCGGTAGTTGCCGTTGGCGCCGAGGTTGGCCTCGTTCTTCTCGTACGTCACCCGCTCGTCGCGTGCGGTGATCTCCCCCATGTAGCGGGCGGGCTCCGGGTCCGGGTAGCCGTCGTCCACCACGACCAGTCGGAAGTCCGAATAGCTCTGGGAGAGAACGCTGTCCACAGCCCTTTTGAAGTGGCCGACATCCCCGTAGTAGGGGAGCATCACATCGATGGCCATCGGGGAACCGCCGTCCTTCTCGTCACCGGGTTATCCGTCCGATCGCATAGTATCGACCGGCGATGAGCAGTGACAGTGAGCGACTCCCAGGGCACGGCGACACGGCCGGCGGCGGCCCCGGCGGCGGTCTTTCAAACGACCCCGCGGGCAACCGCGACGTCTGGCTGATCGTGCCGTGCTTCAACGAGGGCACCGTCATCGAGGACGTGCTCAGCAGTGCGCGAGAGACGTTCCCGAACATCGTGGCGGTCGACGACGGGTCGTCCGACGAATCCGCCGCCGCGATCCACCGGGCGGGGGCGCACCTGGTCCGCCACCCGGTCAACCTCGGGCAGGGGGCCGCAATCCAGACCGGTGTCGAGTACGCCCGCACCCAACCCGGCGCCCGCTACTTCGTCACCTTCGACGCCGACGGCCAGCACCAGGTCAAGGACGTGCTCGCGATGGTGGAGAGGGTCCGCGCCGAACCGGTCGACATCGTGGTGGGAACCCGCTTCGGCCGCCCACGTCGGGAGGGCGATCAGGTCCCGCTGATCAAGCGGATCGTCCTGAGGACCGTCGTCATGCTGAGCCCACGTACCCGCCGGCTGGGCCTGACCGACGCCCACAACGGGCTCCGGGTGTTCAACACGCGGGTCGCGGACGACCTCAACCTGCGGATGAACGGCATGAGCCACGCCAGCGAGTTCGTGGAACTGATGGACAGCCGTGGGTGGCGCGTGGCCGAGCAGCCCGTCGACATCCTCTACACCGAGTACTCCATGTCGAAGGGGCAGTCGCTGCTCAACGGGATCAACATCCTCTCCGACGGGTTCGTGGGAAAGAGGTTGCCGCGATGATCAAGGCACTGCTGTTGCTCGCCGGCGCCGCGTTGGTGGCGTTCTTCGTCGCCAACCGGCGCAAGGCACGGGCGAAGGCCGGCGTCAAGATCGGCTTCGTGCTGTTCGTGGTGTTCATGGTCTATGCGGTCCTGCGCCCGGACGACCTCACCGTGGTGGCCAATGCGTTGGGCGTCCAGCGGGGCACGGACCTGGTTCTTTACGCGCTGGTCATGGGCTTCGCCTTTGTCACCGTCTCCACCTACGTGCGATTCCGCGAACAGGAACTGCGCTACGCCCGGTTGGCCCGGTCGATCGCGCTGCAGAACGCGGTGCGGCCGGAAGACGAGCCCGACGCGACCGCGGTGATGCCCGTCGCGGACGACGACGACCGCCTGCGGCGGTGAGCACCCGGCCGGCTGGCGGCGCTGGTACCGGAGGCGCGCAGGTCGGTGAGGCGGAGGTCCGCGCCGAGGCGGGCCGGCTCGCGTCGCGGCTCGAGGCGGCGAGGGAGCGGCTCGACGACGACGAGGTGCGCGACCTCCTGGCGCCCGCCCTCACCCGGGTCACCCGACTGCACGACATCGCACGGTCGCTGGCGGAGGGCGCGGCCTCCGACGCGGAGGCCGCGCAGGCCGCACGGGACCTGACCGACGCCCACCCGACGCGGCGACCCCGGTGACCGGAGCCCTGCGAGAGGACCCGCCACCCGAGCAGGTGCGCTCACTCCTCGAGGCGGCGGCCCGGATGGTGGCGGCCAGGGACGCGCTCACGATCGCGCGGGACGCCCTGGCCTCCTCCCCCACGCGCTCTCCCGCGCTGACGGCCCTGGCCGGGGCGATCGACGCCGAGGCCCGCGGGGTCGACGAGTTCCTGGCGGGTCTCTACCGGCTGGTCGAGCTCGCCGAGGACATCTGGGCCGACCTCGACGGCCCGCACCCGGTGCCGGCCTCAGGCCGCGATCGGCTGCGCGCGTCGCTGGACCGGGCGGTCGACAACGCGCTGACCGATCTGGCGCGGTTGGCCGGTGCGGGCGAGGTCGCCGGACCCGGTCGGACGGGCGCCGAGCCCCTCGACACCCGGGCCACCGTCGAGGCCTGGACAGAGGCCACGCCCGACGAGGTGTACTCGAGCGTCGAACACCTGAGCCCCGCCGACCGACGCCTGCTCGCGCTGGCCGAGCCCGAGGCCGTCGGCGGGACCTACGGCGTCCCGTGGGCGGTGCGCGCGCGGGCGAACTCCGTCCTGGTGCGCCGCGCGCTGCACCGCGAACAGCTGGCCGGGACACCGTGGAGTCCGCGAATCGGGCGACTGGAAACCATGACGCGACGGGGTCCGGGTCGTCGTCGTCGCTCCTTCGTGGGGTTCTCCCCGCTGCGGGGTGGACGGATGATCGAGGTGGTGGGGGACGTCGGTCCGCGCACCGAGGCGGTCGCGGTCTACGTCCCCGGCACGGGCACCAACCTCGACATGTCCCACGTCAACACCGACGTCGCGGTGGACCTGGTGGAGGCCGGTGGTGGCCGGCTGGTCGTGGTGGCGTTCCTCGACGGCGAGTTCCCGCAGGACATCATGGCCGATGCCGGCGACCCGCGCTACGCCGAGGCGATGGCGCCCCGCCTGGTCCGGTTCTGCCGGGAGGTGGACCGGGTGATCGAGATCGAGTGCCCGGGCGCCGCGTTGACCGTGGTGGGCCACTCCTACGGCGGGCGGATCGTCGGGACGGCGGAGCGGCTGGGCATGCGTGCCGACCGCGTGATCTACGCCGAGTCCCCGGACCTCGGGGTGGGGGTCTCGGGGCCGGCCGACTGGCGGTCACCCGGCCCCGTCCGCAGGTTCTCGTTCACCTCTCCCGGGGACCCGGTCGAACTGCTGCAGGTCAGATGGGGGCTGAGGCGGGCCTGGTCCACCTCCGACCTCTCCGACGGCGCCACCCGCCTCGACACCGGGTACTTCGCCGACGGCGCCCCCGTCTACGGCACGCGCGGCCACGGCGGGGTGTTCGACCGCGGGTGCGGTGCGTTCGAGGCGATGCTCGCCGTGATGCTCGGCGGCCGGGCGCCGCTCTGGCGCGACCGCCGGATCCGGGCCCGGCACACGCGCGTCGACCCGGGGGACGACGGCCGGGTCCTGCCCACGGTGTGGCGTCATGCCACGGGGCTGTGGCTCCGCCGGGCCGACGACCCGTACGGCGACGCCGAGATCCTGTGGGAGGCTCCGGAACGTCTTGTCGCCGTTCCGGTGTCGACACGCGCGGCGGGGCACGGGGTTGTCCCCGGCACCGGGGGTGACTGATACTGGGGTCCATGGCTCCGCTGGACTCCCGCTTCCCACGCCCCTCGGCCACCGCTCTGGGGGTGGGCGCCCTCGGCGTGGTCTCCGCCGGCCTGATCTCCACCGGGCTCTGGTACGACTCGCACCGCAACGCCCAGGCGGTCGAGCGGGCGCGCGAGCAGGTGTCCACCGCCCAGACCGCGGACGCCTCTCCGGAGCCCGTCGCGGTGACCACCTCCGAGCCGGCCGAGGAGGGCGATCCCGCCGACTCCACCGAGACTCCCGCAGGGAGCCCCGACGCCCCTGTCGGCGGTGATCCCTCGACGGACGCCGGGGCCGCGCAGACCGAGCCCTCGGCGGTGGCGACCGCGCGGGCATCGGTGCCCACGCCCGCGGCGGCCGTGGCGGCCGCGGGGGGCGCTGCCCCGCAGCGTTCTGCTCAGGCGTCCCCGCCGGCCCCGGTAGCCGATCGGGCGACCCCGTCCACCGGCGGCGGCGCCACCGAGACCGCCACCGGAGGCGCCACCTCGGAACCCACGGAACAGCAGATCACCCAGCCGGTCGACCCCGCCCCCGCGCCGGGTGGTGTCCTGCCCGGTCTGATGGACCTGGTCCGCCCGTTCCTGCCGCAGCCGAACGCGGTGCAGCAGGCGCCCGCGGTACAGCAGGCGCCCGAGGCCCAGGTGGGCACCGGAGCGGCCGACGAGGGGCCGGGGCTCACGCCCTGAAGTAGTCCACGGTCCGCTCGACGCCGTCGGCGATCGACACCCGCGGGACCCAGCCGAGGACGTCGGCGGCCCGGCCGGCGTCCAGCGCGGACCGGGCCACGTCCCCGAGGCGGGCGGGCGCGTACTCGGGGTCGTCCCCCGACCCCGCCGCCGCGGCCACCAGGGTGTGCAGGTCGCGGTCGCTGGTCTCGACCCCGGTGCCCACGTTGAACCGCTGGCCGGCGGCCGCCGGAACCGTCGCCGCGCGCACGAACGCGTCCACCACGTCGTCGACGAACACATAGTCGCGGGTGTTGCCACCGTCCCCGAACACCCGGGTCGGCTGTCCCGCGAGCAGTCGCTGCGCGAAGATCGCCACCACCCCGGCCTCGCCGTGCGGGTCCTGGCGCGGGCCGTACACGTTGGCCGGCGCCACGCCCGCCCACTCGATGCCGTACAGCTTGGCGAACATCTCGAGGTACACCTCGCCGGCGACCTTGCCCGCCGCGTACGGGCTCATCGGATCCACCGCCCGCGACTCGGCCACCGGCAGATCGGTGACGGGACCGTAGATCGATCCTCCCGAGGAGGTGAAGACGATCCGCCGCACCCCGGCTCGCCGGGCGGCCTCGGCGAGCCGGACCGTTCCCACCACGTTGACCTCGGCGTCGTGCACCGGGTCCTCCACGGACAGGCGGACGTCGATCTGCGCGGCCAGGTGGAACACGACCTCGGGCGCGACCTCCGCCACCAGGTCCACGATCCCGGGGTCTGTCAGGGTCATCCGGTGGAAGTCGAACCGCGATCCGGCCTCCCGGGCACCCGCGAGGTTCTCGAGGCGACCCCGCGAGAGGTCGTCCACGACGGTCACCTCGTGCCCCTCGGAGAGCAAGCGGTCCACCAGGGTCGACCCGATGAACCCGGCCCCACCCGTCACGAGTGCCTTCATTGACAAACCCCTCCCGAAGCGCGGCGACGCGGCCGCGGCGTCCTGTCGGACGACAGCTCCGAGGATACGACCCGGATCGACTCGGGCCGCTCACTCCCCGCCGTACAGCTCGGTGGCGCGGGTGAGGGGGGTGCGTCTGTCCGGCGGGAACGGCGAGTCGGCCAGGATCCGGTCGATCTCCCCCTGCGTGAAGGCCGCACGGACGGCGAAGATCCGCACCTGGGAGTCCGAGTAGACCTTGACCAGGCCCGGGGCCTGATCGAGCCGGAGCAGGTGCTCGTTGGGCTTCTGGAACCCCCAGTAATTGGGCGGGCTGACGTAGACGTAGGTCACGCCGAGCTCGTCGAGCGCGGAGTCGACGCGAGGGTCGGTACCGGCCCGGTCCATGCTGAAGAACAGGGCGGTCGTGAGCGGAGCGGTGGAGCCGGGCTGGAGATAATGCCGTGCGGTCGAGGGCAGACCGTGGGTCGCGTACATCCACCCCGACCCCTCGTCGGGGTTGGTGTAGACGAGGCCCGAGTAGGCCTGCGGTTGCTCGGAGAGCCACTCGAAGGCGCGCAGATCGTGACCGTCGACCATCCGACCCGCGCGCTGGTTCGCGCCCGCCGCCGAGGCGTACTCGGGCGAGGCCTGCACGACCCACGACCCGGTGGCCACCAACGCGGCCAGCGCCACGGCGACCCGCAGGCCCGCCGCACCGGTCCCGCGCGGGTCGGTGATCGGGTCGATCAGGCGGGCCGCCCACCCCGCCAGCGCCTGGACGGTCACGCCCACGCCCACGCCGACGGCGGCCGCCACGAGGACCGCCAGGAGCACCCCGATCCGGCGCGGGTCGTTGTAGTAGATGCTCCCGATCCCGCGCAGGGCGCCACCGGTCCAGTTGCCGAACATGCTCATGGAGTTGACGCACACCACCAGCACCCCGCCCCAGAGCAGGATCGGCCACAGTACGAGGCGCCGGAGCATGACGATCACGCCCAGCGCCGCGAGTGAGAGCAGCACCCAGCGCACTCCCCAGTCCTGCACGTGCCGGACCTGCAGTGCCACGGCGCGCCCCCAGACGGCGGCCCGGTCGGCGTTGATCTCGAACTGGAAGGCCGAGATCTCGTCCGCGTCCTCGGAGACGGTGAGCACCTGGGGCAGCAGGGTGAGGACCCCGGCCAGCCCGACCCCGGCCAGGACGAGGAAGTCCCGCACCCGTCCCCTGACCGGGCGCCACAGGCCCTCGAACAACCACCAGAACAGCACGATCACCGCGGCGGTGACCATGGCCGACGGGTGGATGCCCCCGACGCCGACCAGCCCGAGCGCCGCGGCGGGGACGAGGCGGCGGTCGGACAACGAGGCCACCACGACCGCGGCCACGAGTCCCGCCAGTCCGTTGGCCACCCCGGACGGCGTCGCGGCCACCATCACCTCGACGAACGGCAGCCCCGGGAACAGCGGGGTCGCCATCGCGGCGACGGCCGCGGAGGTGGCGGCAGCCGGGCGGGAGAACGAGCGGTGGGTGATGAGCCAGGCGAGCGCGGCCACGCCGAGCGGGAACACCAGCGCCATGGAGCCGATCTGGACGAGGTTGTAGGTCTCGACCGCCCCGATGCCGCGCAGCCCCATCACCAGGGCGGCGATCGCGTGCCAGGTGCTCGGGTAGTAGAGGGTGGCCCCGTTCTCCGGATACCGCAGCAGGCCCGCCTGGTCGGGGGACGCCAGGCCCGTGTCGTGGATGAAGCGGAGGTAGTTGGCGTGCCAGTGGGCGTCCCAGCCCTGGAAGATGTTCGCGGTGCCGCCCGGGGTGGCGGCGAGTTCCGTGATGATCATCTGGCCGATCAGCCATGCGCTCACCAGGATCGACGCGGCCGGCAGCAGCCACCACCACGCGCGTCGGGGGCTCGGGGTCGCGACCGGGCTGCGGGGGCGCCGGGTGTCGTCGGCCGGCTCGCCGGGCCGGCCGCCCGCCCGGGCACGGCGTCGACGCCGGAGCCACAGCGATCCGGAGATGAGCAGCCCCATCAGCCCCACGATCGCCGCGGTGACGGCCGTGGCGACCGCGTACCCGGCGAGGGACCACGGCACCCCGGACCGGCCGTAGACATAGGTGGCGATCGTGACGATCCCCGCGGACACGGGTATCGACGTGCCCACGGCCATCCGGAGAGAAAGTCGAGCGGCCAGTCCCACGATCAACCCGGGAACCACGAGGAGTGACGTCAGGGTCAGCATGACCATCGCGATGTCGATGACCTGCCTCCGTCCCTGTCGTCCTCATCCGGTCCGACCCATTATGGGCCACCCACCCCGCCGCCCTCAGCGCGGCACGAGGACTCCGACCGGTCCGCTGCCGATGCACAGCTCCGAGACGCCCCCGCGCGGGGAGACGGTCAGCCCCGTCCCCCCTCCCTCGACGCGGACGAAGACCGTTCCCAGGCCCGCCGACACCGGGGCCGTCACCTCGGATCCCTCGTCGAGCCGGACGCCCACCTCACCGTCCGAGTCGGCGAAGAGGTTGAGCTGGACGATCCAGTCCCGGTCGATCAGGGGCCCGTCGACGGGGATCCGAGCCCCGTCGCTGCCCACCCTGTACCCACACCCGGGCTCGGGCCCCTGCGGGATCGTCCGCAGGGCCGCGACCTCGGCCGGATGCAGGGCGCCCAGGGCGTCGATGAGGACCGGGTCGGTCGTCCACGCGGCGACCGGGGGGATCCCGGGGACACCCGCGAGGACCGACGACAGCCGGTGGGCCGGTGAGGTGACGGGGAGGAGCACCTCGAGCGGCAGGTCCTGGTCGAACAGGGGGGCGCTGCGCTCCCGGAGGGCCTCGAGCAGCGGGAGGGCGTAGTCGCGGGACGGTTGGTCGGCCCAGGTCTGCCGGTAGGTGTGGGTCGAGACCGCCGAGGAGACGAGCAGCGCGACGAGGGCCACCGCTCCGGCGGGCGTGACCAGGCGGACGGTCGCCGCGCTCCCCCGCCGGGGCGCCGACAACGCCAGCGCGGCGGCCGCCGCCAGAACCAGCGGCATCTCGGCGTGGTACCGCAGGGTCTGGACGATCTCCGCTGCCGTGTCCGGCCCCGCCCGCCCCACCGCCACCAGGACCACCGACAGGAGCGGGTAGAGCGCGACCGCGAGCCAGACGGGCCCGGTGCGGCTGCGGGTGGCCAGAGACCACGCCAACACGCCGGCACACGCCAGGGCGCCGAGGAGGACGGCGGCCAGCGGAGGGTCCGCCATGGGCGGCCCGGGGTGCCACCGGTCCCACCGCCACGGCCCGCCCCCCAGGGTCGGGATGACCGCCAGGCGGTAGGTGTGGTCCACCAGGGCCGGAAACCCCGGTCGCGTGCCCTCGACCTCGCCGAACGTGCCCCGGCCACCGAGACGGCCGACGACGACGACGAAGACCGCCGCCCACACCACGAGCACGGCTCCCTGTGCGGCCCAGGCCGTCCGCGTCCGCCGCCAGATCGCACGGGGTGACGCCGACCCGCTCCGGCCGACCCACCACCAGCCCACCAGGACGGCCGCCGACACCACGGGGATGAGGACGGCCTTCTCCACGAACAGCAGGCCCACCGCGGTGGCCAGGACCGCGCCCACCGCGTGCCTGCGGTGCCCCGTCTCGGCCAGCCGGATCGTCGACGCCACGGCCCACGCCATCGCGGCCGAGAGCGGCAGTGCGTTGAGTGCTGCCGCCCACCAGGTGGCGGCCGGGAGCCCGAGGGGGATCGCGAGGGTCGCGACGAGCGGGACCAGCAGCACCGGCCGCCCCCGCAGCAGCACCCACAGCATCCGGGCGAGCGCCGCGCCGGCGAGGAGCTGGAGCACCGCGATCTGCACCAGCGGGAGACGGAAGTCGAGCGGGGCCACGTGTGCCGCGACCCAGGCCAGCGCCATCCCCCCGGGCATCAGGTGGCCGTCGTGGTCGGCGAAGAGCAGGCCGGGGTCGGGGAGACGGTGCGCGGCGGCCTTGCCGTGGAGGATCAGGTCGTCCCAGTAGAACCAGCCCGCGGCCGCCACCCAGGTCCGGAGCGCGGTGAAGGCCACGACGACGACCGCGCACGCCGCGACCAGGCCCCGCGCCGGGGCGTGGGCGGTCGGCTTGGTGTCGGTCTCGGGCGGCATCGGCGTCAGCGTAACCGGGCGGGCGGGCGCGGTGCCGGACGGTGCGGGGCGGTGTCGGACGGTGCGGGGCGGTGTCGGACGGTGTCGCTACAGTGCGTGCATGGCATCACGGACCTCAAGGGCCACCCGAACCACTCGCGTCACGGTGGTATCGGTGATGGCCGTCCTCGTTCTGGCGGGGCTGGGTCGGTGCGCGGATCTCGAGCAGGTCACGGGCGGCGGGGTCGGAATGCCCGTCTCGTCGTCGTCACTGGCCCCACCGCCCCCTCCGCCGGTGTCGGACCCGGCGGCCCCGCCCGGCCCCGAACCGGGGGCGCCCGAGCCCATCCCGTTCGAGCCCGCGCCACCCGAGGCCGCCCCGTCGGGGGATCCGCTTGTCGCGTCCGCCCGGATGGCCCTGCCCCAGCTGGAGATCAAGGGGCGCGCCCCCAAGACCGGGTACGACCGTGCCCTGTTCGGCCAGGCGTGGTCGGACGACGTCTCCGTGGAGTTCGGCCGCAACGGGTGCGATACGCGCAACGACATCCTGCGGCGCGATCTGCAGGACATCACCGTGCGTCCGGGGACCCGGGACTGCGTTGTGCTCACCGGGGTCCTGTACGGGCCCTACACCGGGGAGCGGATCGAGTTCGTGCGGGGGCAGGACACCTCGTCGGCGGTGCAGATCGATCACGTGGTGGCCCTGTCGGACGCGTGGCAGAAGGGCGCCCAGCAACTCACCCTCGAGCAGCGTCGGGATTTGGCCAACGATCCGCTCAATCTGCTGGCGGTGGCGGGTCACGCCAACCAGAGCAAGGGCGACGGTGACGCGGCCACCTGGCTGCCCCCGCGTCGCGAGTTCCGTTGCCCCATGATCGCGCGGCAGATCCTGGTCAAGGAGCGCTACGGCCTGTGGGTGACCCACGCCGAGCACGAGGCCATGGAGCGCGTCCTGGCCGGCTGCCCCTGACCCGGCCGGCGGGCCTGGTCACCCTGGTCGCCCTGGTCAGAAGTCGAAGAACCCGCCGCCGTCGCCGCCGAACAGGCCGCCGTCGAAGAACCCGCCACCGCCGCCGTCTCCACCGCCGTCGCCGCCGAACAATCCTCCGTCGAAGAACCCTCCCCCGTCGCCGCCTGCGTCGCCGCCGTCGCCGCCCATGAGCCCGCCGTCGAAGAAGCCCTCGCCGCCGTCGCCGCCCCCCATGTCACTGACGTCCGCGCCGCCCTCGCCGACTCCGGCGGCGAAGTCCTCTCCGGAGTACCCGACACCCGCCATACCGGCGAACATCATGTTGAACATCATCATCGAGCCCATCATCCACACGCCAGTCGCCAGGGCGGAGGCCCACCACGGCTCGGAGTACCACCCGGCCGGGACCGGCCGTCCGGCGACCACACCGCCGGGGTAGTAGTGCGGGGTCTTGTCGCTCGGCTCGGTCGCGGCGGTCATCGTGCGACCCTCGACCTCGACGGTCCGGTCCTCGGTCACCCGGCCGGCGCGTTCCTGGCCGTCGGTCGTGGGCAGCTCCGGGCCCGGGTCCAGGCCCATCGCCGACCGGGCGGCACGCACGTAGTAGAGGCCCTCGATCGCAGTGTCCTTGGCCAACCGCGCCTGGACGGGCGTGCGGGCGTTCTCGAGCTCGGTCACGGCCGCGGTGTAGCGCTCGGACGCGTCGGCCATGGCCTGCTTGGAGGCCTCGTCGGTGCCGTCGAGGTTGAACACCTGACCTCCGAGGCGCTCGACCCATCGCGAGGCCTCGGCCCGATGGTCCTCGAGGTGGCGGTTGTCGTGCGCCTGGAGCTGCGTCTGACCGTTGTTCTGGCTGCGGGAGACCACCGCGACGGCCACCGCGATCACTGCGGCGATGAGGAGGAATTCCACGGGTCGACCTTTCTCGGTACTACTGACCGAGCGTACCGAGAATGTGTCCCGCCGGTCAGTGGCCGCCGGGGTCGGGGGACCGGGCGGCCGGGGTCCGTCCCACTCCCTATTCGCCGAGGGTGACCCGGTCGAGCCACGCCGCGGCGGCGCCCTCGACGGTGGTGCCCTCGGTGACCATCGGCCAGGCGCCGTCCATCCCGCCGGCGAGCGCGGCGTCGGTGAGCACGGCGTCCCAGAAAGCCGCCGACCCGAACTCACCGCGCCACTGCACCGCGGGCAGGGTCAGGCGATGCAGGGTGTGCTCGCGCGTGGTGCCGATCGCCCCGTGCACCTGGTGGGCGTTGCGCACCGCGACCGCGACGGCCTGCGAGGCCACACTGCGGGCCACCGCCACCCGGAACCCCGACAGCGGCCCGGTGAGGCCGGTGACCATCGCGTCGGCGACGGCCTGGTCGACCGCGGCGCGGGCCAGGACGGTCTCCGCGGCAATGTCGACGACGAGGTTCTGCACGGACTGGAACTTCGCCAACGCCCTACCGAACTGATTCCGCTCGGACGAGTGTGCGATCGCCGACTCGAGCATCCCCTCCGCGGCCCCCACACACTGCACGGCCCGGGCGAGCGCGCCGCGCAACACCGCCGACTCCACCGCGGCGGACTCGACCGCGGTCCAGCCCGCGTCCTCGGGCGGGACGACGTCCCCGAGCGGCACCGCGGAGATGCCGTCGCGCGGCGTGATCTGCGCGCTGACGGTCTCGACGTCGGCGACCTCGAACCCCGGCCCGTCGCCGCCGGTGGCCGGCGACCTGCGGACAAAGAGGATGGTGTCGGTCGCCCCCGCCCATGCCACCCGACGGGCGCGGCCGTCGGGACCGAGAACGGCGAGGGTCGCCGTACCGGCGCAGGAGTCATCGAGGCCCGCGGCGCGGCGCACGGGACCGACGACGAGGTCGGTCTCCGCATACGGGACCGCGACTCCGGCGGCGGCGGACAACCGCAGCAACGTGGCGGCCTCGGCCCAGCCCGCACCGCTGCCCCCGCCGTCCTCGGGCGCGGTCAGTCGGCCGACCCCCACCTCGGACAGGGACCGCCACACGGCAGACGGATCGGGCTCCACGGTGGGGCCCGAGAACTGGGCCAGCACGCCGGCCATCATCGACTCGAGGTCCTCGTCGATCTCAAGGCCCGCGCTCTCGGCGGTCTCCGCGGCCTCACCGGTCGCCCCGTTCGCTGCGTTCGCTGCGTTCGCCGTGTTCATCGCATCCCCAGTCCCCGCGCGATCACGCCGCGCAGAATCTCGTTGGTGCCACCCCGCAGAGTGAAGCCGGGCCGCTGGTGCAGCCCGGCACGGAGCAGATCGGCGAGCTCGGACGCGGCCGCCGCCCCACCGTCACCGTCACCCTCTCCGTCACCGGCACCGTCACTGTCACTGGCACGGGGGGTGAATTCGTCCCCGAACCGGGCGGAGACCGCCTCGACGATGTCCCCCTCGGTGGTGGTGCCGAGCAACTTGACCAGGGCCGCCGCGGTGTCCGCCGGCTCCCCGCGCTGGAGCGCTCCGGCGATGTTCTGACTCAGGGCGTGCAGCCCCGCCATCCGCGCGACCGAACGACCCAGGTCCGTCCGGGCGGGCAGGCGCCCCTCGGCGATGGCCCCGATCTCCGCGGCCAGCAGGCGGAAGGAGGACAGGAACCGCTCGGGACCACTGCGCTCGAACGCCAACTCGGAATTGACCTGCTCCCACCCGTTGCCCAGGGCGCCGAAGACGCGGGAATCGGGGACGAACACCTCGTCCAGCACCACCTCGTTGAAGTGATGGTCACCCGACAGGGACACGATCGGGCGGATCGTCACACCCTCGCTGCGCAGGTCGACGATGAACTGACTCAGCCCCGCATGACGGTGTGAGGTGTCCAGGGGCTCGGTGCGCGCCAGCGCGATGAATGCCTCGGCGTGCTGCGCACCGGACGTCCACACCTTGGTCCCGGTGATCGACCAGCCGCCGTCGACACGGACACCCTTCGTCCGCACACTGGCCAGGTCCGACCCGGAGTCCGGCTCACTCATGCCGATCGCGAAGCAACACTCGCCCGCCGCGATCCGGGGCAGGAACTCACGCTTCTGCTCCTGAGTCCCGTATCGCAGCAACGACGGCGCGATCTGCCGATCCGCGACCCACTGCGCGGCGACCGGTGCCCCCACGGCCAGGAGTTCCTCGGTGACGACAAAACGTTCCAGGTGAGAGCGTCCCCGTCCGCCGTACTCGGTCGGGACCGTCATCCCCACCCAGCCCCGCTCGGCGAGCCGACGAGTGAAGTCCTCATCCCACCTCGTCAGCCACGTATCGATCCACGGCGTGAGCCGACCGGCGGCGATCTCCCCCGACAGGAACGACCGCACCTCTGCCCGCAGGGCGTCCATCTCCGCCGTCGCCAGGGTGGTCGGGGGAACCAGTGCAGAGCTCATCGGTGCTCCTTTTGGAGGGCGTGTGGTGATGGTAGGTCAGCGGCTCAGCGACCCTCGTACTCCCCCGCGCGCTTCTCCCCGAACGCGGTGAGGGCCTCGCGGTGGTCGGCGGTGTGGTGTGCGAGTGCCTGCATCGCCGCCGAGAGCTCGAGCAGTGACTCGAGCGACTGGTGCTGTGACTCGCGGAGCAGACGCTTGGCCATCCGGACCGCGTGCGGCGGGTTCTTGGCCACCCGGCCGGCCAGTGCTCGGGCTGCCGGGAGCAGTTCCTCGGGCTCCACGACCTCGTTGACCAGGCCCCACGCGGCGGCCTGCTCGGCCTTCACCCGGTCGCCGGTGAGCGCCATCTCCGCCGCTCGCGCGGGGCCGATCGCCTTGGTCAGCAGCCACGCGCCGCCGTCGCCCGGGATGATCCCGAGCTGCACGAAACTCTCGGCGAACCACGCCTTCGTCGAGGCCACCCGCAGATCGCACATCACCGCCAGGTCGCACCCCGCCCCGACGGCGGGCCCGTTCACCGCCGCGATCACCGGCACCTCGCAGTGGTACAGCGCGCGCGGAATCCGCTGGATGCCGGTGCGGTACCCGTCGCGGAGTTCGTAGGGGCTGCCGCCGAACATCCCGGTCCTGTCGACCATGTTCTTGACGTTGCCGCCGGCGGAGAACGCCGACCCCGCGCCGGTGAGCACGACGGCCCGGACGTCGTGATCAGCGTTGACCACCGCCACCCGGGCGCACAGTGCGTCGACGATCGCCGGGTCGGAGATGGCGTTGCGGGTCTCCGGCAGGTTGAGCGTCCACGTCTCGATGTGGTCGGCTCGCTCGACCACCAGTGGCTGAGAGGTCATGGGAATCCTTCTCATCGAGGGGCTGATACGTGAGAACCCCCGGCCAGAGGGGACGGGGGTCAGAGGGTTCTGATGGAGCCGCGTGTCGGAATCGAACCGACGACCTTTTCATTACGAGTGAAATGCTCTACCGACTGAGCTAACGCGGCGAGCCCTTGTGGGGCGAGGCAACTATATATGACCGGCCCTCGCGGTCGGAAAACGCCTGGCACCCTGTGGTGGACGCCCCGCCCGGGGGCACGCGCCTGCCCTGCCGCCTCAGCCCAACGCCTCCCGTATCGCCCCCACCATCGCCGAGACCGCGAACTTCGGCTTGACGTTGACCTCGATGGCGGCCCGGCACTCCTGGATGGCCTCGATGGCCCCCAGCACGGACGCCGGCGGATAGTGCCCCCCGAGGCGCGCCGACTCCTCGGCCTTGTCCGGGTGCACCGGGGCGATGTCGGCGACGCCGAGTCCGGCCATGAGCGCATCCCGGTAGAAGCCCGCGAGGTCGACCAAAGCGAGGTCCAGCGAGTCGCGGGTGGAGCGGGTCCGCCGCGACTTCTGCGCCTTCTCCAACTCCTTGACGGCCCCCGCGGCGCCCCGACCCGCCGCGACGGCGCCCTTTCCGGTCCCGCCCACACCCATCGCGGTGCGCAGTTCCTCCACCTCACGCTCATCGTTCGGGGTGTTGCGGGCCAGCGCCTCCTGTTCGGCCGCGCTGACCAACCGGTCCGCCAGCGGGAAGGCCCGACCGGGATTGTGCATCACCATGGGCAGCTCCAACACCACGTCCCGGCGTTCACGCGTGGCCTCGTCGGTGGCCAACCACCTCGCGCGGCCGATGTGACCGGAGGAGACGGCCGCCGCCCACCTCGCCCGATCCGGATCGATCCCCCCGCCGGCGAGGAGCGCGGCCTCGACGGCGGCCGCGTCGGGTTGGCGCAGGGCCACGTTCCTCGAGCGGGACCGCAGCGTGACCATGATGTCCATCGGGTCGGTCGTGGGCGAGCACAGCAGGAAGACCGTGCGGCTCGGCGGCTCCTCCACCACCTTGAGCAGGGCGTTACCGGACTGCTCGGTGAGCCGGTCCGCCTCCTCCACCACGACGATCTGCCGGCGCCCGGTGCTGGGCCGGCTGGCGGCGCGGTGGATGGTCTCCTTGACGTCCTTGAGGAGGATGTTGACCCCCTGCGGAGCCAGGAGGTGGACATCGGCGTGGGTCCCCGCCAGGACGGTGTGACAGGACCGGCACTCCCCACAGCCCACGATCTCCGGGTGCTCGCACTGCAACGCGGCGGCGAAACACATGGCGGCGACGCTCCGGCCGCTGCCCGGCGGGCCGGTGAACAGCCACGCGTGGACCATTCGCGCGTCCGCCTCATCCCACCCCTGGCCGGGGACCCGCGCACGCGCGGCCGACGCCGCGGCGGTCAGCTCCGCCACCACGTCGGCCTGTCCGGCCAACCGATCGAACACCCCTGGCATGGCCCCACCATATCGCCGCTGTCCGTCACACCTACGGTCCCGTGACGGGGGCTGGGACTACCCTTGGGCCAATGGAGCGATGGGTCAGGCTGTTCCGGTGGCTGTGGGCCACTCCCTGGCCCGTCTATGCCCTCACCATGGTGCAGGCCAACATCATCGGCGCGGTGTTCGTCTTCGCGTTCCTGCGTTTCGTCCTGCCGATGGACCGGTTTCTCGACCTGGAGCAGTTCCGGTTCCTCAACCAGTACCTGTTCATCGGCTATCTGGTGCTCGCGTTCGTGGGCGGGGTGATCGCCTCGACATTGCTCCTGCTCCCGGTCCTGCGGGTCGACCGCTCCGGTGAGGAGTTCGGCGGGGCGATCCGCAAACGGGCCCTGAAACTCCCGTTCCACCAGGCGCTCATCTCCGGCACCATGTGGCTGGTCGGCACAATCGTCTTCGTCGTCGCCAACGTGGGCCACTCCCCCCGGCTCGCCCTGGTCGTGGGCGTGACGAGCATCCTCGGTGGGACCACGACCTGCCTCATCTCCTACCTCCAGGCCGAGCGGATCATGCGGCCGATCACCGTCCGCGCCCTCGCTCGGGGCGTGCCCGCCAACAGGCACGTGCCGGGGGTGCGCCGTCGGATCTTCCTGGGCTGGGCTCTCACCACCGTCATCCCCGTCGCCGGGATCCTGCTGATCCTCACCGGGCAGTGGGTCGGGCTGTTCGGCGACGAGCCGGAACACATCCTCGTCGCCCTCGCGGTGATGGCCAGCGTCGCCGTGATCGCGGGCGCGATCGGCATGGGCCTGGTCTCGGACTCCATCGCGGATCCCGTCCGCGAGATGCAGGCGGGCGTCGGGCGGGTCAAGAAGGGAGATCTGGAGGCCCGCGTCACGATCTACGACAGTTCCGAGATCGGCCGACTGGGTCAGGGCTTCAACGAGATGGTGACCGGTCTCCAGGAGCGCGAGGCGATCCAGGACCTCTTCGGTCGCTATGTCGGCGAGGAGGTCGCACGCCACGCACTCGAACGCGGGACGGAGCTCGGGGGCCAGGAGAAGCAGGTCGCGGTGCTCTTCGTCGACCTCACCGGCTCGACGGAGTTCGCCGCCGCACACGAGCCGGCCGAGGTCGTCGCCGTGCTCAACGAGTTCTTCCGCATCGCGGTGGAGGCCGTCGACTCCAACGGCGGCTACATCAACAAGTTCCAGGGTGATGCACTTCTCGCCGTCTTCGGCGCGCCCCTGGAGGTGGAGAACGAGGCGGGGCGGGCACTGCGGGCCGCTCGCGCCCTACAGAGCCAACTCGCGGGTCTCTCCCCGCTGTCGGCGGGGATCGGGGTCTCCTACGGCACGGTGATCGCCGGCCACATCGGTCACGCCAAGCGCTTCGAATACACCGTGATCGGCGACCCGGTCAACGAGGCCGCGCGGTTGACCACCCTGGCCAAATCGGAGCAGGGGCACGTCCTGGCGTCGGCGGCGGCGATCCGCAACGCGGATGCGCCCGAAGCCGCGAGGTGGGTGTTGGGTCGCAGCGTCGAGCTGCGGGGCCGCGGAATCATGACGCAGCTGGCCAGACCCCTGCGGCCGACCCTCGCGGACCGGTGGCAGTCGGGCAAGGTCGCGCTGCGCCCCACCGTCGAGGGAGTCGAGGCCGCCGGCGCCTGAGCCGCCCCGCGGTTGGCGGACTTCGGTTCGCGGTTGGCGGACATCGGTTCGCGGTTGGCGGACATCGGTTCGCGACCAGAGGGCCCTGAGCGCCGATTCTGTCCGCCAAGTTGGTGGCGAGGTCCGCCAACCGCGGAGGTGTGACGCCGTGGGGCGCCCCGCACGGTCGGGTCAGCGCCCGGCGGCGGCCTTCTTGGCCGGCGACTTCCGGGCCGGGGCCTTTTTCGCCGCGGTCTTCTTGGGCGGCGGCGACTTGGCCCGCCTCTCGGACAGCAGTTCCGAGGCGCGCGCGTCGGTGAGCGTCTCGACGGTGTCGCCCTTACGCAGCGACGCGTTCGACTCGCCGTCGGTGACGTACGGCCCGAAGCGCCCGTCCTTGACCAGCATCTGCTTGCCCGAGACCTCGTCGACCCCCATCTCGCGCAGCGCCTTGGGCGCGGCGGCCTGCCGACCCCGACGCTTGGGCTCCGAGTAGATCTTCAGGGCCTCCTCGAGAGTGATGGTGAACACGGCGTCCTCGGTGTCCAGGGTCCGCGAGTCGGTGCCCTTCCTCAGGTAGGGACCGTACCGACCGAGCTGCGCGGTGATCTCCTCGCCGCTCGTGGGGTCGACGCCCAGGACCCGCGGCAGGGACAGCAGCTTGAGCGCCTCCTCCAGCGTGACCGTGGCCGGCTCCATGGACTGCATCAGCGATCCGGTCCGCGGCTTGGGGCCCGTGGGGTTGTCGGACTCCTTCTTGGCTTTGCGGGTCACGGCGGACTTGGCCTTCGTCGCCGCCTTCTTGGCCTCGGCCTTGGCCTCGTCGCTCTCCGCGGCGGCGACCGCGGCGTCGCGCTCGGCGTCGATCTGCTTCTTCTCCGCCTCGGCGTCGGCGAGCACCTTCTTCGCCCACCGTGCCTTCTCCTCGTCGGTGGGCTCGGGCAGCTTCTCGGTGACGTAGGGCCCGAAGCGACCGTCCTTGACCACGATCTCGTGACCGGTCTCCGGATCCACACCGAGGGGACGCCCGTCCTGCGGGGTGGCGAAGAGCTTCTCCGCGACCTCGAGGGTGAGTTCGTCCGGGCTCATCCCCTCCGGCAGGTTGGCCCGCTGCGACTCCCGCTCACCGCTCTCCCCGTCGACCATGCGCTCCAGGTACGGGCCGTACCGCCCGACACGGACGTGGACCGGTCGGCCCTCGGCGTCGTCGAAGACCCGGATGGAGTTGATACTGCGGGCGTCGATGGCCTCGAGGTTGACGTCGATGAGGTTCTTGAGCCCGACCGCGTGGCCCGCGTCCCCGGACCCACCGTCCCCGAAGTAGAAGCGACGCAGCCAGTCGTCCCGGTTCTCGCGCCCCTCGGCGATCTCGTCGAGTTCGTCCTCCATGAGCGAGGTGAAGTCGTAGTCCACCAGTCGACCGAAGTTCTGCTCGAGCAGTCCGACCACCGCGAAGGCCACCCAGCTGGGCACGAGCGCGTTGCCCCGGGAGTACACGTACCCGCGGTCCTGGATGGTGCGGATGATGCTGGCGTAGGTCGAGGGGCGGCCGATCCCCATCTCCTCCATGACCTTGACCAGGCTCGCCTCGGTATAGCGGGCCGGCGGGCTGGTGGTGTGGCCGTCGGCGGACAGGTCCGACCCCGTGAGGTCCTGCCCTTCGCTCAGGCGCGGCAGCCGCCGCTCGGCGTCGTCCGCCATCGGCTTGTCCGAGGACTCACTGGACTCCTCGGCCGCTTCCACGTACGCCTTGAGGAAGCCGGGGAACGTGATGGTGCGGCCCGAGGCCGCGAAGGTCGCCCGCTCGTACCCGGACGGGTTCTGTCCCGCGGCGCCCATGATGCGGATACTCACCGACGTGCCCTTGGCGTCCGCCATCTGGGAGGCGACCGTGCGTTGCCAGATGAGCTCGTACAGGCGGTACTCCTCGGCGTCCAGGACGCTGTGCAGCTGCCCGGGGGTGGCGAAGGACTCCCCTGCCGGGCGGATGGCCTCGTGCGCCTCCTGCGAGTTCTTGACCTTGCGGGTGTACTGACGCGGGGTGGGCGAGACGTACTCGCTGCCGTACAGCTCCGTGGCCTGCGCGCGGGCGGCCGCGATGCCGCCCTCGGACAGGGTGGTGGAGTCGGTGCGCATGTAGGTGATGTAGCCGTTCTCGTACAAACGCTGCGCGATACGCATGGTGCGCTCGGAGGTGTAGCGCAGTTTGCGACCGGCCTCCTGCTGCAGCGTCGAGGTCATGAACGGCGCGTAAGGGCGGCGGGTGTACGGCTTGGACTCCACGGAGTCGACGACGAAGTCCGCACCGTCCAGCGCGTCCGACAACGCGCGGGCCGCGGACTCGCCGAGCACCACCGCGTCCTTGGCCGCGCCGGAGGTCTTGAGTCGACCGTCCTGGCCGAAGTCGCGCCCCTGCGCCACCCGGGCACCGTCCACCGCGGCGAGGCGGGCGGTGAAGCTGCGCGGCTCACCGGCGTCGCCGCCGGCGGCCTCGCGCGTGGTCAGGGTCGCGGTGATGTCCCAGTAGTCGGCGGCCACGAACGCCATGCGCTCCCGCTCGCGCTCGACGATCACGCGGGTGGCCACGGACTGCACGCGCCCGGCGGAGAGCCGCGGCATGACCTTCTTCCACAGCACGGGGGAGACCTCGTAGCCGTAGAGACGATCGAGGATCCGGCGGGTCTCCTGAGCGTCGACCAGGTCGGTATCCAGCTCGCGGGTGTTCTCGGCGGCGGCGAGGATCGCCGGCTTGGTGATCTCGTGGAACACCATCCGCTTGACCGGCACCTTGGGCTTGAGCACCTCGAGCAGATGCCAGGCGATCGCCTCGCCCTCGCGGTCCGGGTCGGTGGCCAGCAGGAGCTGGTCCACGCCCGCCAGCTCCTTCTTGAGCTCCGAGACCTTCTTCTTCTTGTCCGCGCTCACCACGTAGATCGGCTCGAAGTTGTGCTCCGGGTCCACGCCGAGCCGGGCCCACGGCTCCTTCTTGTACTTGGCCGGGATGTCGGCGGCCCCCTTGGGCAGGTCTCGGATGTGCCCGACGGACGCCTCGACCACGTAGTCGGACCCCAGGTAGGGCTGGATCTTGCGGGCCTTGGTGGCGGACTCGACGATCACCAGGCTCCGCTTTCCGCCCGATGCTGTCTGCTTGCTCGCCACTGAACCGCTCCCAACCTGCGCTGATCCGTCGGCGACGTGTGCCACCGACCTCCGGTCCCGGATACGGTACGCGTGCCGGGGCCTGTCTATGAGAATTCATACCAGGCCAGGGGCGCTTCGGAAGAGTCGCGTTCGACGCCGGCCCGCCCCCGAGCGGCGCACGGGCACCCGCCCCGATCGACTCCTCCCCCATGCGGAGGTGCCCCGGAGCGCGACGCGGAGGGGGGCGCGGGGAGCGGCGCGCCGGCCCGGGGAGGCGCACAGCCGCATCCTTATATATCTGTCACGCGTCGCACCGGGTCGGCTCGTCGTCGTCCCCGGTTACGGACACCCGGGACGAGCAGCATGACGGCGATCGGAACGTCGCCGGATTGGCACCGATAGACAGACCGGTCTATGGTGAACGCAAGCGGGAACCACACCGAACTGGAACGTGTTACTGTTTTTCAATTCCGTCGGGGCGGCGAGTCGTGCCCGAACCCGCGTACCGTCGGTGGCCGTACGGGAGTCATGAGCAGCCCCGATCATCTCAACGACAACGGAGGTCAGCACCGGTGGGCAATGCGTCCAAGACCAAGCTGGACAAGGTGGTCATCCGCATCGCGGGCGACTCCGGTGACGGCATGCAGCTCGCCGGTGACCAGTTCACCTCGGAGGCGGCCGCCTTCGGCAACGACCTGGCGACCCAGCCCAACTACCCGGCCGAGATCCGCGCCCCCCAGGGCACGATCCACGGGGTGTCGAGCTTCCAGATCCAGATCGCGGACTACGACATCCTCACCGCCGGGGACCGCCCCGACGTGCTGGTGGCGATGAACCCGGCCGCGCTCAAGGCGAACATCGACGACCTGCCCTCCGGTGGCATCCTCATCGTCAACTCCGACGAGTTCACCAAGCGCAACCTCACCAAGGTCGGCTACGAGTCCAACCCGCTCGGCTCCCCCGCCTTCGAGGCGTTCCAGGTGCACGAGGTGGCCATGGGCACGCTGACCATCGGTGCGGTCGAGTCCGTGGACGTCGGCAAGAAGGACGCCGAGCGCTGCAAGAACATGTTCGCGCTCGGCCTCCTCACCTGGATGTACGGCCGCACGGTCGACTCGATCGAGTCCTTCCTCGGCGAGAAGTTCAAGAAGAAGCCGACGATCCTGCAGGCCAACCTGCTGGCGTTGCGGGCGGGCTGGAACTACGGCGAGACCACCGAGGCGTTCGCCTCCGAGTACGAGATCCAGCCGGCCCAGCTCCCGAAGGGCCGCTACCGCCAGATCACCGGTAACACGGCGATGGCCTACGGCCTGGTCACCGCGGGCAAGTCGGCGGACATGCCGGTCTTCCTGGGCACCTACCCCATCACGCCGGCCTCGGACATCCTGCACGAGCTGAGCAAGCTCAAGCAGTTCGACGTGACCACCTTCCAGGCGGAGGACGAGATCGCCGGAATCGGTGCCGCCCTCGGTGCGTCCTACGGTGGGGCGCTGGGGGTCACCTCGACCTCCGGCCCCGGTCTGGCGCTCAAGTCCGAGGCCATCGGCCTGGCCGTGATGACCGAGCTGCCGCTGGTGATCATTGACGTCCAGCGCGGCGGACCCTCGACCGGGCTGCCCACCAAGACCGAGCAGTCGGACTTGCTGCAGGCGCTGTTCGGCCGCAACGGCGAGTCTCCCGTCGCGGTGATCGCCCCGCAGTCGCCCTCGGACTGCTTCGAGATCGCCCGCGAGGCGGCGCGGATCGCGGTCACCTACCGCACCCCCGTCATCGTGCTGTCGGACGGCGCGATCGCCAACGGCTCCGAGCCGTGGCTGCTGCCCGAGGTGGCCGCCCTGCCGGCCATCGAGAAGAACCTCGCCACCGCGCCCGCGACCAGCGCCGACGGTGACACCGAGGCCGCCGGCGACTACCTGCCGTACGCCCGCGACCCGGAGACGCTCGCGCGCGACTGGGCGATCCCGGGCGAGGCGGGTCTCGAGCACCGCATCGGCGGTCTGGAGAAGGCCAACGGCACCGGCAACATCTCCTACACGGCGGAGAACCACGACCTCATGACCCGCACCCGGGCCCTGCGGATCGCGCTCATCGACGTGCCCGACCTCGAGGTCGACGACCCGTCCGGCGAGGCCGAGGTCCTGGTGGTCGGCTGGGGATCGTCCTACGGCCCCATCGGTGAGGCGGTCCGTCGCGCCCGCGCCAACGGCCACCGCGTGGCCCGTGCGCACGTCCGGCACCTCAACCCGCTGCCGGACAACATCGGCGAGGTGCTGGCCAGGTACCACCGGGTGCTCGTCCCGGAGATGAACCTGGGCCAGCTCGCGATGCTGCTCAAGGCCCGCTTCCCGGCGCAGATCCAGCCCATCACCAAGGTGCACGGCATGGCGTTCTCGGCCGAGGAACTGCAGACCGCCATCGAGGCGGAGTTCGCCGGTCGGCTCACCCACACCGAGCACGACAAGTACCGGCTGGCGCTCGACGGGGTCATCACCACGACCGGCGAGCCCGCCGCGCGTCACCGGCGGATCGGCCACACCGCCACCGGCACCACCACCGCCAACCGAACCCGCTGACCCGCGAGCGAGGAGAGGATTTCCATGACCACCACCGAAACCGGACTCGTCGGCAGCCCGCTGCCCCTGGACGCGTTGGCCTCCGTACCCAAGAGCGACGCCCCGCAGAAGCCCAAGGACTACACCTCGGACCAAGAGGTGAGGTGGTGCCCCGGGTGTGGTGACTACGTCATCCTGGCCACCATCCGCGCCCTGCTGCCCAAGCTCGGTCTGAAGCGGGAGAACATCACGTTCATCTCCGGGATCGGCTGCTCCAGCCGCTTCCCGTACTACCTCGAGACCTACGGCATGCACTCGATCCACGGGCGCGCCCCGGCGATCGCGACCGGGCTCGCCACCGCTCGCCCCGACCAGTCGGTGTGGGTGGTCACCGGTGACGGTGACGCCATGTCGATCGGCGGCAACCACCTGATCCACACCCTGCGCCGGAACGTCAACCTCAACATCCTGATGTTCAACAACCGGATCTACGGGCTGACCAAGGGCCAGTACTCTCCCACCTCGGAGGCGGGCAAGGTCACCAAGTCCAGCCCCATGGGCTCGTTGGACCACCCGTTCAACCCGCTGTCCCTGGTGCTCGGCGCCCAGGCGAGCTTCGTGGCCCGCGCCCTGGACTCGGACCGCAAGGGCCTGACCGAGGTCCTCGACGCCGCCGCTCGTCACCGCGGCACCAGCTTCGTGGAGATCCTGCAGGACTGCCCGATCTTCAACGACGGCTCGTTCGACCTGTTGCGCAAGGAGGACGCCGGCAACCACCTCATCCCGGTGCGCCACGGCGAGAAGATCATCTTCGGCGACGAGGGCCAGCACTGCGTGGTCCGCTCCGGGTTCTCGCTCAAGGTCGCGACGACCGCCGAGGTCGACGAGGCCGACATCATCGTCCACGACGCCCATGCCGAGGACCCCTCCTACGCGCACGCGCTGGCGAACCTGTCCAGCCAGGACCTCGAGTACACCGTCACCGGTATCATCCGGCAGGTCCAGCGCGAGACCTACGACGACCAGGCCCGTGCCCAGGTCGCCGCCGCCAAGGAGACCGCACCGTCGGACCTCCAGGCCCTGCTCGACGGCAGCAACACCTGGACCGTGGGTTAGAACAACCACGGGCAGCAGCCCACGCACCGACGCGATCGTCTCCCGGGGACGGTCACCACACGGATCTGCGATCCACTCAGATCCTCGTGGTGACCGTCCCCGCGACGCGTCCCCGGGCGTCCCAGGTGCGCTCGACCACGTCGGCCGTGCCGTGGTGGTCGATCCGCACCGCCGTCGTCGACCGGGTCCCGTACCACCGGCCGATCCGGACGAACCGCGACGACAGACGCCACTCGTGCCAGAGCGGGACCCCCGTGCGCGGCAGGTGCCGGAGCGGCGCCTTGCTCCGGTCGGCGAGCAGGTCCAGCAGCGGGCCCGACCAGTCCTGACCCGTGAGTGCCTCGGTCCCCATCAGTGCCGTGACGTCGCGCACCGCCCCGACGACCTTGGGCCACGGGGTGTCCAGCGCCGCGTTGGACAGCCCGTGGACCCCGGTACCCAACTGGATCGGCCCCCGACCTGAGCGGTTGGAGGCCCACCACATCTCCTCGAGGTCGCCGGCCAGGAGGTTGACCGGCCCGTATCGGCCCAGATCGTCGACGACGTGCCGGGCGAACCCGGTCACGGGGACCGGCCCGGTGAGCGCGTCGACCGGAAGCTCACCCCGGGATGCGGTCGCCGGGCGCTCGCGGCCACCCTCCCGGACGTTGGTTACCGCCGCCAGCCGCGCCCCGGCGGCCAGCGAGAGCCACGTCCCGCCGGCCGTGACGTCGCGGCCCGCGAGGATGCCGCCGACCCCTTCCCTGTCGGGGGTCCACTCGTGCAGGGGTTCGGTGGGGCGGTCGTGGACCTCGTCCCGGTTGGCCACCAGCACCAGCGGGTACCGGGGGTGGACCCGGTGGGCGATGACGAGCATGCACATGGCATCGAACACTTCACCACCGGATTTCCGGGCGCAACACCGGGGCCCCGCCTCCCGACTCCTGCGCCCGTCTGCTCAGCCCGGCCAGGCCCCCGGCGGCACCCCGGGGGGCGCGGCGCCGAGGGTCTGGGCCAGCCTGGCGCGGGCGCGGGCCGTCCCGAGCCGCAGCAGGGGCCCGTCGCCCCGGGGGCCGACGTAGGTGGCGCGGATCCCGGCCCTGGCCAGCGCTTCCGCGAGTGCGGCCCGCCGAGGGGCGTGATGCTCCACCCCGGGGTCGAGTCCCAGGTCGATCGCGCCGGCAGCGGTGATGCGGCCGGCGGTGAGGAACCAGACCCGCAGCGCTCCCGCCGACGGGGTCCACCCCTCGGGCACCGCGGTCACGGCACCCCGCCGCCAGCGTCGCACCAACGGGACGAGGACCGCGGTCCGCGCGGTCGACACGGTGCACCGGCCGTCCGGGCCCGCCGCCGAGCGGACGGGGTCGAGTCCGGCCTCCGTGAGTAACGCGACGAGGGCGTCCGCGCGCCACGCTGCGTCGAGCGCCACGGAGACCTGCGCGAGGGCCCCCGCGAGGGTGGATTGGCCACGGGCGGCGAGCGCGCCCTCGAGGTCGGTCGGCTCGGGGACGTGCTCGTCGGCGGCGAAGAACGACAGCTGCGTCACGGGCCCGAGCCTACGGCCGGCCCCCGACACGCGGCGAGGCCCCCGACGCGCTTGCGGCGGGGGCCTCGTCGATCAGGGACGGTGGCGCCTCAGATGGCGCGGACCTCCTGGGCCTGCGGGCCCTTCTGGCCCTCGCCGAGTTCGAACTCGACGCGCTGGTTCTCCTCGAGCGTCTTGAAGCCCGTGCCCTCGATGGAGGAGTAGTGGACGAAGAGGTCGGCGGAGCCGTCCTCCGGGGCGATGAACCCGTAGCCCTTCTCCGCGTTGAACCACTTGACGGTGCCCTGTGCCATGGTGATGCGTTCCTTTTCCGTACTGCCTGGTGCGACCCCCGGGACGTCCACGTGGGTCGGGTAGACCCATCGCCCGTGAGGAGCCCGCGGGCGATAGCGACGACCGCGATAAGTACACCACGAGACCCGGCCCGGGTGAACTGGTCGCCGCCGGGTCCTCACCCGGCCGGGTCGCCCTCTACCGTCGAGGGGTGACGACGTACGGACGCGAACTCCTGGGCCACCTGCTTGAGCACCTGCCGTCCGGGCCGTCACCAGTCACCCACACCGTCGACCTGCCCGCCCGCGAGGCCCGGTATGCGGACTGGCCGGCGTGGGCCCACCCGGGGTTGGTCGACGAACTACGCGGTCGGGGCGTCGACCGGCCCTGGGCCCACCAGGTGGCCACCGCCGAGCACGCGCACGCGGGTCGCAACGTCGTGGTGGCCACCGGCACCGCGTCCGGCAAGTCACTCGGCTACCAGTTGCCCGCGCTCAGCGCGCTCGCCGCGGACCGGGGGGCCTGCGTGCTGTACCTCTCCCCCACCAAGGCCCTGGGCCAGGACCAGCTGTCGTCGGTCGTGTCACTGGTGGACGCCGTGCCCGGGCTCGCCCACGTGACACCCGCGTCCTACGACGGGGACACCCCGACCGACGCCCGCCCGTGGATCCGCGAGAACTCCCGCTGGATCGTCACCAACCCGGACATGCTCCACCTGTCGGTGCTCGGCCGGTCCCGCCAGTGGACGCGTGTCCTGCGGGGGCTCCGCTTTGTCGTCGTCGACGAATGTCACTCCTACCGGGGCGTGTTCGGCTCCAACGTCGCCCTGATCCTGCGGCGGCTCGACCGGCTCGCCCGGGCGCTGGGGGCCGACCCGACGTTCATCCTGGCCTCCGCCACCACCTCGGACGCCGGCGCGGCCGCCAGCACCCTGGTCGGCCGCCCCTGCGTGGAGGTGACCGACGACGCCTCACCCCAGGGTGGCAGGACCATCGCACTGTGGGAGCCCCCGCTCATGGACGGGCTCTCCGGGGAGAACGGGGCCCCCGTGCGGCGGCCGGCGCCCGTCGAGGCGTCCACCCTCATGGCCGGGCTGGTGGCCGAGGGCGCGCGAACGCTGACCTTCGTGCGCTCCCGGGCGGGGGCCGAGTCCACGGCGCTGCGGGCGCGCGAGCGCCTAGTCTCCGATCACGGTGAGCGGGGCCGGGAGCTGGCCGGGCGGATCGCCGCCTACCGCGCCGGGTATCTGGCCGAGGACCGACGACGACTCGAACGCGGCCTGGCCGAGGGGGACCTGGTGGGGGTGGCCTCGACCTCCGCGCTCGAACTGGGTGTGGACATCTCCGGACTGGACGCCGTGGTCAGCGCCGGGTTCCCGGGGACCATCGCCTCGTTCTGGCAGCAGGCGGGCCGGGCGGGTCGACGGGGGCAGGGTGCGCTGGTGGTCCTGGTGGCCCGCGACGACCCGCTCGACACCTATCTCGTCCACCACCCGGAGGCGCTGCTCGGCAGGCCGGTCGAGGCCACCGTCACCGATCCCCGCAACCCCGTCCTTCTGGCCGGGCAACTGCGGTGCGCGGTGAGCGAGAGGCCAATGACGCACGACGAGGCCCGCGCCTGGGGCGCCACGGAGGTCCTGGAGGAACTGGCCGCGCGGGGGCTGGTCCGGCGCCGACCCGTGGGGTGGTACCCCGCAGCGGACGACCACACCCCGCACACGGAGGTCGACATCCGCGGGACCGGCGGGGCCGAGGTGGTGATCGTCGACGCCGTGGACGGCCGGATGCTCGGGACCATCGACTCGGTCCGGGCCCGGTCCCAGGTCCACCCGGGGGCGCTGTACCTGCACCAAGGAGAGTCCTTCGTGGTGGACGAGCTGAACCTGGACGACGGGCTCGCGCTGTGCCGGCCGGAGGAACCCGAGTGGACCACCTCGGCCCGGGAGCAGGTGTCGATCGACCTGATCGAGACGCTGGAATCGGTCTCCGCCGGGCCGGTGACGCTGTCCTACGCCGAGGTGGAGGTGACCGCACGCGTGACCGGATACCAGCGGCGCCTGCGTGGCGGGGAGATCCTGGACGTGACGCCGCTGGACCTGCCCGAGACCGTCCTGGCCACCCGGGCGGTGGTGTACACCCTGACCCCGCAGCTGCTGCGGGTCGCCGGGCTGGAGGAAGCGGACTGGCCGGGCGCGCTGCACGCCGCCGAGCACGCGGCCATCGGCCTGCTCCCTCTGGTCGCGACCTGCGACCGCTGGGACATCGGCGGCGTCTCGACGGCCCTGCACCCGGACACGGGACTGCCCACGGTGTTCGTCTACGACGGCTACGCGGGCGGCGCGGGCTTCGCCGAACGCGGATACCGGCGCGCGACCTCGTGGCTCCGGGCGACCCTGGACGCCATCCGCTCGTGCGAGTGCGAGACCGGCTGCCCCTCCTGCATCCAGTCCCCCAAGTGCGGGAACGGCAACGACCCGCTCTCCAAACCCGGCGCGATCGCGCTGTTGACTGAGGTGGTTGGGCAGCTGGCCGCGTCAGGCGAGAGGGGATCCAAATAGTTAGATACCGACTCTGCCTGACTCGACCTTCATGCACCTGCGATGCTGCCCGTCGCCACTGCGATCGTCCCGATGGAGTACTCGATCGCCGATGTTCACAACAGGGCGACGGCGCCCGCCGGTGAACGCGCTATATGGCCCTTGAAGTAGCCAGCGCATCGAAGCTCTAGATTCGCCCTGCAATCCAGCTCAAACATGCTATGGCCTCCCAGTGCGGGGCCGCAAGAGCGTTAACCGTTCGCGCATTTCCCAAGCCATCCTGATGTGGAGTGTCCGACCCATAAGGGACACTTGAACCATGCTAAACAACCGACCTAGCAGAAGAGGTGCAGGCTCCGCCACGGATTCCTCGTACCCCACTCCTGCACACTCTAACGGACCAGCAGGAGGGGCCGCAGTAACGCTAAGGACACTCGCTCCCCAGTACATCAAAGAGCAGCACGCCCCGTACGTCTACCACCTCGAACGCGCTGTCGCAGAGCCGAGAAACCGAAACATCGCCCTGACCGGTCGTTACGGATCAGGAAAATCGAGCATCCTTGACGAGTTCCTCCGTGGCCAGATCAAGGAAAAAAAGCAGACGCTGCGAATCAGTATCAACACGCTAGGCCCAGACGACAGCGAAGCCCTGACCAACAGAATCCAGAAGGAGTTGGTGAAGCAACTGGTCTATCGGGCCAAGCCCGGCGAGATCCGACACTCGCGATTCGCCCGAAAACAAGATCCGAACTGGTGGCGAACTTTGCGGGATGCCGCGCTAGTCGGAGGCATGGTCTTTGGCTTACTCTGGCTCTTCGGAGTCCGACCGGATCCAGAATCTTTCGGAAGTGGTCATGCCGCCCTATCGGCCGTTGCGTTCTGCGTTCTAGTGGTGGGTGCCGCGTGGGCAGTTCGCTGGACGATTGGAAACCGGCTCGTCTCACAATTCTCAACCGGGGGCACATCAATCTCTTTTGACAAGCAGCCGGAATCCTACTTCGACGAATATCTAGATGAAATTGTTGCGTTCTTCGACGCCACGGAACCCGACATAGTTGCCTTCGAAGACCTGGACCGGTTTGATGACCCTCAGATTTTCGACTCGTTGCGCGAGCTCAATACGTTGATAAATGCGTCTGCCCAATGGCAGCACCGGAAACAGCCACTCCGTTTCATTTACGCGATCAAAGACAGTCTATTTGACAAGTTGGGCGAGGAACCACAGGACAAGGGCCGAAAGCAAGCGAAGTCGTCGACGCCGGAACAGACGGTGGAGGATGAGCCCACAGAGGCTAGACAGCTGGTCGAGAAGAAGCATCGTGATGCCGCTGAGGTGGCTGTCGAGCGCGCGAATCGGACGAAGTTTTTTGAGGTTGTCATACCCGTAGTGCCGTTTCTCTCCCACAGCAACGCGCGCGACTTGCTAAGCGCGGAGATGGAAAAGATAAAATTGTCTCAGGGGACGGAGATCAGCCGCGGGCTGCTCAATATTGTCGCCCGCCACGCAACCGACATGCGCCTGTTACTCAATATTCGAAATGAGTTCGTGGTCTTTGCCCAGAGACTGTTGTGGATTAAGGACGAGGACCGTGCTCCGGGCCTGACCGCAGACAACCTGTTCGCTCTCGTCGTTTATAAGAATTTCCATCTGGCCGATTTTGAGAATCTGCCTCACCGGGGCAGCGCACTGGACGAACTCGAACGCAAGCGTCGGGACCTAGTAGATCAGCTCATCGAGAGTTTTCGAAAGGGCAAGTACGAACTCCTTCGAGGGCACCATTTTCAAAGCGCGCAGGATGAGGTTTCTCAGATTCTCGGCGCCCGACTCAGTTTTTTAGCGACCACTATGGGGCAGACCATTAGAAAAATTAGAGTTGGTAGGCAACCTTTTGCCGCAGACACCGTCCACACCTCGGATCTCTGGAGGGCCGTTGCGGAGTCTGGCGCTATGCAATTAGAGTTGACCTCAACTCTGGGGGGCCAACAATCCAAACCTGTAATCAATAGTGGCCAATTGTCCGATTTATTCCCCGAGGTGATGAATCCCCTGCGGTGGGGTCAGTGCGACAATGAACTAGACGCCAAACGAGAGGATTTCGATCACAAAATCGCCGTGCTTCGAGGCGCGGATTTTTCCACACTGGCAGGGCGGACATTCGGAGAAAACGTTGAACCGTCATTCATCCACTGGGTGAACACCCTTATGCCGTCTCAGCTCGCTCGTGACTTGGTGCTCACCGGACACCTGACCAGGTACTACGCCGAGTACTCGACAGTCTTCTACGGTGACTTCCTCGGCGTCGACGTGGCAAACTTCTTCCGGAACTGCGTCTGGCCGAATGAAATGGATATCCATCTCCCTTTCGAGACTAAGAACGCGGTGCAAAACATACTTGAGCAGGCGCCGGACGACTTCACCCGGTCGCGAAGTGCACTGAACATCGAAGTAGTCGACAGCCTTCTTGAGAGTGAGCCCCAAAAGGCTGCGGAGGTCGTGAGGTTCCTGGCGGAAGAACCCGGCGATGACAGCAGGGCGTTCCTAGACGCCTACCTCAACGACTCCAACTCGCGAAAGCAAGACTTGGTCGGACTGCTAGCAGCGCACCCCTGGAGCGGCATACTTGACCATCTGGCGCGTGAAGGCGCCATCGATGACGACAATACCTTGAGTGGGCTCGTCGATGCTGCGCTGCTGAGCACTGCCGATGCCAGCGAATACGAGCTCGGCAATGAGGCGCGCGCGTTGATCGCCGACCGCTACCGGAAGCTGACGACCTTCACCGCTGACCTCGGCGAGAAGAATACCGATGTCGCAATGGGGTTCATCCGCCGCATAGGCATGATCGTTCCCACCCTTCAGCCTCTGTCCGCCCCGGTGCGCCGACGAGTAGTAGAGGCAGGAATGTACGAACTGACGGCTGCGAACCTCCGCGCCGCACTCGGGCTCGGCAGCGAAGAAGCCGTCACGCTGGACCGGATCAGCGAGGATGAGGACATCTGGCGGCGATGCCTCGAGGATATCGACGGTTACCTTGGGGCAGTGAATGGGGACGGACCAACTGATCACATAGTTCTCAGCGCCGATGTCCTAAGCGCAACGATCCAGGAGCAGTACGAGACGTGGACCGGCGACCAGTTGTCCGCGGTACTGGAATTGACCTCCCCGGCGGCAGCGCTCCCCGACATAACTGCGGTCGCCACGGACTCTTGGCCAGCGATTGCCGCGGCTCGACTGATCGCACCTTGCGCTGCAAATCTGCACGAGTATGTGACGGAATTTGGGGTGGAAGCAAACCTCGCCAAGGTCCTCTTAGTCGAACCGGAGGCATCGGTCCGAATAGAAGGCCTGGAGGACGCAGAGTCCGATCATATTATCGCGCTGCGGTTACGAATTCTCAACGCCCACCAGTTGATCGAATCCAAGGACCGAGTACGGCTCGCTCAACAACTTGATCCGAAATCGCGACTAGCCCCGATAGAGCTGACCGCGATCCAACCGTCCGAAGACGACCTCCTCGCCTACCTCTTAAGCGCCGGACTTGTGCCGGACTCCGCCGAGACGTTCGAACACTTCTTGACCGCCGGCTGGTCTTCGGTATCAACGGCTTTCGCGATCTCATGGGCTGCCAAGGACTTTCTGACCCCCGAACTTATTAAAGGAAACGTCCTGACAGTGCTTCGCGAACCAACAGTCCCGAGAGCCATCAAGGAGAAGGTTGTCGCAAATATCGGAGACTACGCGGCAGACGGGGAAAGTGAAGTGCTGCGCGAAGCGGCTTCATTCGCCCACAAGTCCAAGTTTCAAATTCAGTTGCATCAGATCGAAAAAGTCGCGCCTCATGCCTCTGATCCGGAGGTCGTACTGTGGCAGCTCGCGAGAATGGGTGACAAGCTCGACGACAGCGACTCTCTTCGGATCCTCGGCCTGCTTGGCGGTGACTACGAGGGCTTTAAAGGCGGGCCGGGCCATGAGTTTGACGTAACTGTCACAGATTCCCTCAAGGCCGTCCTCGATCGCCTGAAGGGCCAAGGCCGGATCGAGTTGCCCCGAGGTGGCAAGCCGGACCGCAAGAAGGTGAAGATGAACTAAGCCGCGCTACTCGAAGCTCCCGTCGAGGGGGAAAGTGTGGCTCTTCGCATCTG
>NZ_AOSR01000031.1:0-54722 GCF_000349585.1 Dietzia sp. UCD-THP | reverse complement strand
GCAGATTTTAGCTTGTCATAATCATTATTATCGGCGTTAACATGCCGCCAGTCAGGAGGCGGTTTTCGCGCCTGTGGTCGTTGTTGTGTGGCTAGTTGGCGGCTGCGTACGCGTCCATCACGTCGGCGGGAATGCGCCCGCGGTCGGAGACGTCGTAGCCATTCTCGCGAGCCCATTCGCGAATCGCCTTGGTGTCTGTAGGCGAGGTCTTTCCCGTGGTCTTGCGCGCAGCTTTGGTCTTAGCGCCGGTCACTCGGTGGCCAGCCTCGATGTACGGCGCAATGGTCTGGCGAAAAGCCTCGGCGTTGTCGTCGCTGAGATCGATGGAGTATTCCTTGCCCTCGAAGGCGAACGAGAGAGTGTTCGCGGTTTCGCCTAGGTCGGACCCGTCGATGTCGTCGGTGTATCTGACCTGGAAGTGCTGAGCCATAGATCTGTCCAATCTTGATGCGTCAACTGCTGGGGTGAATTATGCCCGCTGCGGCAAGTCGCGTCGGTGAACCCTGAAAGCCCCAACCGCCCAGTCCGAACGCAAAGAGGCGCGGTAAGCCGCCTACGAGCCGACCGCGGGTCGTGGCTGCTGGTGCGCTAGCAACCACGACGGCCGTCGGGGGTTGCTGAATGGTGGCATTTGAGTAGCATTGGTGGTGCTGGGCAGTGTGCCCGTAGTCGTCTACCGCCGTGATTGGCGGTACTTGCGAGTGCTGTTGGAGGAGGTTCGGGCGATGGCCGTGGTGGATCAGGCGATCTTGGCGCATACCGAGACCATGAAGCTGTCGAGCGCGGAGTTGGCGCGTCAGCTGGTGCAGCATCTCGGGCCGACGGTGGTGGCGGTGGCCGCGGGTGTGCGCGACAAGAAGCTGCCGTACAAATGGTCGGCCGACGGCGGTCCGGTGCCGCGGGATGGCGCGTTGCAGCGGCTCCAGGTGGCCCACCGGGCGTGGGTGGCGATCGCGACGTCCGAGGGCGCCGACGTCGCCCGGGCATGGTTCATCGGCGCGAACCCCAGGTTGGATGAGCAGCCGCCGTTCATGGCGATCGCGGCGGGCAAGTTCAAGCCGGTGATGAGTGCTGCCGCGGCGTTCGTCGACGGTACCGACAACTAAAACTCGCCCCGTGGCCCTGGCCTGCGGGCCGGCCCGACGAGCGGTGAAGGGCCACCTAAGGTGGTCCGGGTGAGTATGAGCACCGGTAGAGGATGCCGCCTGTGACAGGCGAGGTCACGGTCTGCGAGAACACGGGACTGGCGCTGCGCCCGGCCGGCGGCCAGTGCGTTTGTCGGTTGGCTAAACCTTCCTATGGGGTGCTCAATCCGCCGGCCAGGGGCGTGAGTAGCAGCGAGGACCGGGCGGGGTGGAACCGTTTCGATTTGCCCGGCGAGCAGACCATCTATTGCGCCAGTAGCGCCGAGGGCGCGTACGGCGAGTTGCTGGGCGCGTTGAAGGTCGGTGGCCCCTACCGGGCGCAGGAGTATCTCGATGATCCGGGCGCCGATGATCTCTACGCCTTGATCGCACGCGACTGGAACGATCTGGGGGTTCGGCCACCCGGCGTGGTCGACATCCACTGGTTGTACGCCCACCGCCTGTACACGGTGGCACTGCCGGCATCGGGATGGTTCGTGGAGATCGAACACGCACGCACCATCACCTACCTGGCCTCGCATATCCCGCTGTCACTGTGGGAGCGAGGGATCGACGAGATCACCGTCGCGCAGACGCGAAGCGGGGACCGTTATCTGACGACCGAACTGGCCGCCACGCTGGCAGCCGCCCCCCTCGCCGGCGGCGTACAGGCGCTGGGTATCCACTACTACTCCAAACACGGCACGCACTGGTCCTGCTGGGCGGTGTGGCTGCGCGAGGGCGTCGCCGGGGCTCTGGACGCAGGCCCGGGCCAGCCGGTCGCGCCGCCGGCCGACAATGCCGCATTGGCAGCCGTGCTGGACATCTACAACCTCACCGCCCGATAGCCTCAGCCCCACGCGCCGCCCGCCGCCCGCGGCCGCATCTGGCTCGTCGCCGCAGGCGTCCGCACCGACGGACACCCCTCCCCCACGGCCGCCGCGCCACCCCTCGTATGGACTACCCACCGAACGCGGGCTGCGGTAACGTCGGTAACTAGAAACGGTACCGGTTACCCGTTACCGTGTACCCGAACCGGAGGGACTGTCATGTCGACGTCGGAGAAGATTGCTCGCGCCTATGGGGTGCTCCTCGCGCGGGGCGAGAAGGTCACCGTGCGGGCCGTGCAGCGCGAAGCGGGGGTGCGGATCGGCGAGGTGGCCGCGTGGATGCGCGAGCATGCCGGCGGGGCGGCCGGGGATGTGCCGCCGGCGCCGGATTTGTCGGAGGCAATGTCGGCGATGGTGGCCTCGGTGTGGGCTGCGGCGTGGAAGCGGGCCGCGGAGCAGGCGGACGAGGCGACCGCGGTGGCGCTCGATGCTGCTCGCGCGGGCGAGGCCCACGCCCTAGAGGCAGCCGAGCAGGCTGCCGCAGAGCGTGACGAGGCAGTCGCATCCCGCGACCGCGCACTCGGCGAGCTCGAGGGAATGCGCGGCGAGCTCGAGCAGCTGCGCGGCCAGCTCGAGGAAACGCGCCAGGACGCCGCCGTCGCACGCACCAAGGCCGAGGAGTCCGACCGGGCACGGGTCCGGGCGGAGGCAACCTCAGACACACTGCGGGAGGTCCTGGACTCGCTGCGCGAGGCCGCCCGCACGCCGGACCGGCCGGGCGAGTCCTAGCGGAGCTCGCCAGGGCACGTGGGGCACTGACTGTCGGGGGGAGAAGTCACACTGACAGTAGGTCGACCGAAAACAGGTCGGCACGAGCCGCGCCCACGAATGGGTGCTCTGCTGCGAGCAGACGACGGCAAGGAGGAGTCCTGATGTGGGATCTGACCACGGCGCTGCAGGCTACCGCGGTGGTCGCTGGCGGCGCCTTGGCCGTGCCTCCGGTCGCGCGCGGGGCCGGTGGGTTCTGCGCATTGATTGGGCTGCTCGGTGTGCTGCAAGGCCGTACGTGGGCGCCGACGGTCGCGGCGCTGGGGCTGTTGGCGTGGTTCGTGGGTCATTGGTCGTTCGCGGTGCGACACGATGTGCGCTATCGGTCGGCGATGGCGCTGTGGGTGATCGATAGGACCCCGCTGCGGTGGACGATCCCGCGGTACTGGCAGCTGCGCCGGCAACGTCGAAAAACAGTGGCCTGCTGACACATCCTGACCGGTCCGCCAACGACATATGGCCCCGCCGCCTGCGAGGCCATCTCTGCGGACGACTGTACTTCCAAGCTCTAGAACAGCGGCGGCGTGTTGGGGGGCGCGGCGTTGCCACAGGCGCGGGAGTACGCGCGCGCGTCCCAGCCGGAGGCGAGTGCGTCTCGCACGGCTAGGGACCGGGCGTGGCGGTTGGTGTGTTGGTCGGGGTTGCGGATGGCTCCGGTGCGACCACACGCGACGGCGTAGCGCAGGTTTGCTGACTGGGTAGAGGCGACGACATGCCCCGGGTCGACACGCACGCACAGGGGTTCGTTGCAGCGGTGTTCGGCCACCACGCCATCGGCCAGTTGGCCGGCGAGCAGGAGTGCGAATCGGTGCCCGGACTCGGTGCGACTGACCCCACCCGACCTCCACGTCAGGCGGGTGTAGCCGTCGACGCCACTGATCGCTGCAATGTGAAACCAGCACCCGTCTCCGGGTGCTTTGACCACGCGGGACCAGAACGCGTCGATCGCTGCCTGAGTGGGTGGCAGGGTCGCGCTATAGGGACGCGACCGCCGCGCCGAGCCAGCCGGGACGGGAGCCGGCGCGATCAATTCCAGGCCCGGCAGAGGAATGTCCACGTCTGCGGGACTGGTGCGCGGGTCAGTGTGACTGGGCACCGTTGTGGTCCGAGGTCGTGTCCGACGGCTGCTCGTCAGTCGTCTCCGGCGTCTCGACCCCGGTGGCGGTGCGGTCCTTCGCGGCGCGGATCGCCGCGCCGACCTCACGGGCGGACAGTCCGGTCATCTCGGCCAAATCCGCCTGGGCAACGCCGAGGTCCTTCAGCTCGATCAGCGCCTCCCCCAGGGCGACCTCTGCATCCTGGCGGGCGTCGATCGCGGAGAACACCGCCACGAGCTTGGACTCGCGCTTGCGCGCCCGCTCCAACTCGTCCGCCATCGCCTGGCGGGCACGAGCCCGCGCGGACTGGGAACGCGAATCAGTCTTCGTAGCCATGGGCCAAACCCTAGAGCACCCCTACGACACCCGCGAGCACCAACCACTCCCCCATCCCACCACCTCGTCGCTCACACTGGCCCCCGTAGATCCGCCACCGTCGTGGCCAGACCCAACACTCGCTGGCGCTCGCTCAAACCGCCACACACAGTAGGCACTACGAGTGAACGACGGGAACCTGCTGGTCACAGCGCCGTGCGCTGTGACGCATAGACGCGCGGATTCGGTCCGCATACGCTGGTGGGTGTGATGAGCCTTCGAGCGGTGCACGCCGGTACTGGATACCAGTACCTGCTGCGCTCGGTCGCCACTCACGACGCCGACCCGCAAGGCATGGCCCTGTCGGACTACTACGCCGCCAAGGGCACCCCACCCGGCGCATGGATCGGGCGCGGGCTCGACGGATTGGAATCGGACAACGCGATCGCGGGGGCGGTCGTCACCGAAGCGCAGATGGCGGCTCTGTACGGCGAGGGCCTGCACCCAGATACCGACCAGATGATGGCCGACGGCCGCAGCCTGTCGGCCTGCAAGCTCGGCCGATCCTTCCCCATCTACACCGGTGGGGTCGACGTCCTGGAGGCCATCGCTGCCGCGGAAAAGACGTTCCTCGCTGTCGAAGGGCGGCGCCCCACCGCCGATGAACGAGGACAGATCGCCGAGGGGGTCGCGCGCCCGTTCTATACCGAGAAGTTCGGTTACGAACACGCCTCTGGCAAGGATGTCATCGCCTGGGTCAACCGGGAACGCGACCAGGTGCGCCAGGCGGTTGCAGGGTTCGATTTCACGTTCTCTCCGGTGAAAAGTGTCAGCGTCCTGTGGGCGCTGGCCGACGAGCAGACTGCCTCCCAAGTGGCCGCCCTGCATCACGAAGCCGTGGCCGAAGCACTGGCCTGGGCCGAGGACAACGCGATCTACACGCGCGTCGGGACCGGCGGTATCAAGCAGGTCACAACCGGCGGGATCATCGCCTCGGCGTTCACCCATTTTGATACCCGGTGCGGGGACCCGGACCTGCACTCCCACGTCCTTGTGGCCAACAAGGTCCAAGGCCCTGACGGGCGGTGGCTGTCGCTGGACTCTCGCGCGATCCATCAGATGCACCAAGCCATTTCCGCTCGGTATGACGCGATCCTGCACGACAAGCTCACCCGCCGAATGGGCGTGGAGTTCCAGGCCAACTACCCGCACCCGGACAAGGCGCCCATCTGGGAGATCTCTGGCATCGACCGCCGCCTGATCGACGCCTTCTCCTCCCGCCGAGCCCTGGCACGACCGGTCTATGACCGACTGGTGTCGGAGTACGTGGCGGCCAATGGCCGGCAGCCTTCCCAGCGGGCGTCCTACGCCCTGTGGCAGAAGGCCATCCTCGACACCCGCGACGCCAAGAAGCCCGCCCAATCTCTGGCCGAGCACCGCGCCACCTGGCGTGAGATGGCCGAGAAAGTCGTCGGCACGCACGCGGTGGACCGCGTGGTTGGCGAGGTCACCGGGCAGGGCCGGAGCCAGGTGTCGCGGGAACTATTCGACGCCCAGGTCCACTCCCGGCAGGTGGCCGAGCAGGCGGTGGCGGCAGTGACCGCACGCCGGGCTCAGTTCCGCCGTTCCCACATCGACACCGCCGTATCGACCGCGCTCAAGGGCTACCGATTCGAGGGCCCCGAGGCCCTGGACCGGGCGCACGAGGAGGTCATGTCCACCGCCATGGGAGAACTCGTCGTCGAGCTGACCCCGCCGGAGATTCTGGACCTTCCCAGCCCTCTTATCGGGCCAAACGGGGCTGGTGTGGACCGGCACGCCAACGCCGAGAAGTACACCACCCAGGCAGTGCTGGCCGCCGAGACCGCCACCCTGGAGGCGACTCGAACCCCGGTTGCTGTGATCGCCACCCGCGCCGACCTCGACCGAGCGCTGAAGACGCACGAGGACGCCGAGGGTTGGTCCCTCAATGCCGGCCAGACCGCTCTGGCGCAGCACCTCATCGGTGCCGGAACGCTCCTGGCCGCCGGGGTGGGGCCGGCCGGGACCGGCAAGACCGCATCTATGAAAGTCGTGGCCCGCACCTGGCAACAAACCGGCCGGTCGGTTATCGGCCTTGCTCCCTCCGCGGCAGCGGCCAGCGTCCTCGCAGGCGACATCGGCACCGACTGTCACACTATCGACTCTCTGACCTTCACCTGGATGGGCAAGCACCCCACCCTGCCCGGAAAGACTCTCGACGCGTTGCCCGTGATGATCCGCCCTGGCGACATGCTTCTGGTCGATGAAGCGGGCATGGCCAGCACCGAAAACCTGGCCGCGCTGACTGAGATCGCCGCCGAATCTGGGGCCATCCTCCGCCTGATCGGCGACCCCAAGCAGCTCGCTGCTGTCGAGACTGGCGGTCTGTTCGCCGACCTGGCCCGCACCCCAGGGACAGTCGAGCTCCGAGAGGTGATGCGCATGGGCTCAGACACCGACCAAGCCGACGCGACCCTCGCCCTTCGCGAAGGCGATCCCGGCGCGCTGGCCCTCTACAACGAGCGCGGATGGATCACCGGAGGACACCGGGAGCAGATGCTCACCGAAGCCGCTCAGGCGTTCCTGGCCGACACCAAGGCGGGCCGCCAGGCACTGATCATCGCCTCCACCAACGCCGACGTCGACACCCTCAACGAAGTGATCCGAGCCGATCGCATCGCCGACGGACTAGTCGACGACGCACACACCACCAGGGTCGCTCGCGGCGACACCGTTGGTGTCGGCGACACCGTCATCGCCCGCACCAACTCCACGCTGTATTCCGATGACCGCACCTACCTCGGACGGGTCATCAACGGACAGTTGTTCACCGTCACCGGCATCACCGATGATGGCTCACTGGCAGTACGGGACACCTCCACCGGCCAAGACATGCTCATCCCCGCCAGCTACGCCGACAAGAGCATCCACCTCGGCTACGCCGCCACCATCCACCGCGCCCAGGGCGCCACCGTCGATACCGTCCACGCCGTCATCGACGCTGGCGTGGACCGTGCCGGCCTGTATGTCGCCATGACCCGCGGCAGACGAGAAAACCGCGCCTACGCCGTGTGCGAACCCACCCTCGACACGGGCGCCGAAGACGCCCACATGCACTCCGCCGGCGACCACCAAGCCCCGACCGCTGCAGAGGTGCTGACTGGCGTTCTGGCCCGCGAGACGCACCAGGCCTCGGCCACCGAAACCCTGCGCCAGGAATACGCGGCCGCCACCAGCGACGAACGGCTCGCCCAGCTCTACCGCCACGGCGTGGACCTCGCCGCCCGCGATTTTGCCGCCGCCACCCTCCCGGCCTACATCGACGCGCTCCCCCGTGCCTACGCCCACCAGCTCGAGGCAGACCCCGACCAGTACCAGGCCCTGGAAGGCGCGTGGACCGAAGCAGCAACCAGGGGCCTCGACCCCCGCGAGGAATGGGACAACGCCACCGACACCCTCGACACTGCCGAGAAGCCCGGCTCTGTCATCGCCCACCGGATACGTCACGCGGCCCGCGAGTCCACCGACACCGCAGCGTTGCCCACTCCCCCACCGGCGACCCCGGGATGCGATACCGAACTGGCCATCTGGCTTGCAGAGACCCATCGCGTCCTCACCTCAGGTCCTGTGGCCACGGCGGTAGCCCGTGCAGCTTCCTTCACTGCCGAGGACTTTGTCGCCTCCTACCTCGCATCCCGGTCCGCAGAACACGAACCCGGCCCGGACACCCATCCCACGACGAGCTCGCCATGGCCATCTGCCGACTCCTCCCCCGACCTGTGGTGACTCGCCCCTGCTCGTTCGGCGCCAGTGGTCAGGCTGCGGTAGTGCGGGCCCATTGGTGGGGTGCGAGCAGCATGTCGGGGGCGGGCAGTGCCGCGCGGGCTGCGGCGACCAGTTCCCACCAGCTGTCGGGATCGGCCTCGCGATGGAGATCTTGGGCAGCCATCGCCGCGCCCCAGGTGGTGGCTGATACTGGCGGGCCGGTCGAGGTGGCGCCGTAGGCCAGGGCGATGTCGGTTGGGTGGGTCTGTTCAGCCTCAGCAGGATCGGGGAATTCGCCCCACTCGGCCAGCGCGTCGGAGCGCTGCGGTTGGTGTCGTGTGGTGAACCACCACACGAACACCGCCGAATGCAGTCGGTACAGGCGCACCCGATCGGCGTGCGCACCATCGACACCAGCAGCAACGGCCGCTCGCGCTAACCGCGACCGACTCCGGTACACGCGGCCATCAGCGGTGCACAGACCCAGAGAGCGCAGTGCGCGCAGTTTGCTGCGCACCGTCGCCGGGCAGATGCCGAGTCTGGCCGCCAGCTCACGCACCGACAGGCGGCCAGAGGCCAGTTGTGTCCACACGCGCATGCCCAACACCCCCAGGGGGCGGGCATGCCAGATGTCCTCTCGGGCGCATTCGAGCTCAGCGTCAAGCTTGCTCTGCATCTCTGGGGTAAATACTGCGCCACTTCTTCGCTCCCCACCCCCGGGTCTTACGATCTGCCACACTGCCGCCCAGGGGCCGGCTGCTCGCTGCACGCGGGCGACCCACCCCTGCTGGACAAGCGCTTTCAGCCGGTCGGCGACGGTGTCTCTGGTCAGACCTGCGGCCAGGGCCCAGTCGCGCTCGGACAGGTGCACCTCCGCTGTCGCGGCTGCGACGGTGCGGGCTGCCAGTGCCAGGAGCACGAGGCGGTCTTGGGCTCCGGTCTTGCCGGACCACCGGTGGGGTTGGGAGTCCATGCGGGTGAGCAGGTCGGCGACAGTGGTCTCGGCAGCGCGGCGGGCGGGCGAGGGTCCTGCAGTGCTGGACTGGGTGTAGCTGGCTGCGGTGACGGCTTTGGCCCACTGGCGGGCCAACTCGGCGGTCGCGTCTAACCGGGGGGTGCGCTCCCCTGCGTTGGTGCGGTGGGTGCGGACGAACTCCAACCCGGGCCAACGGTCAGTTAAGGCAGCCTCGTGCAGGTCGCGATACTGCATCCGGGCGTGGGCGCAGGCCAGCAGGATCGACCACCCCACCGCGGAGGCATCCGTGCGGTCGGTGATCGGGGCGCGGGCAAGGGCACGAATCTGTGGGTTCAGGGGTCGTTTGGGCCCGGCCAGGTATGGATGGCCTTGCACATCGACGTGCACAGGAACCGGGGCGATCCCAGCCTCGGTGGCTGAGGCGCCCTTGCTCTGAGGGGGTTGTGTCAGCTGCGTGAGAACTGTGCGCAAGGCCCGCAGGGACACCGGCCGGATATGGGGATCTGTCAGGGGCATCGATGTGCCGCCGGCGCGGTGGGGCGAGCCCGGGGCGCGGACACAACCCGTGCGCGAATTGGACAGCGGGCCCCGATCCAGCGAGGGCCACACGGCGCAGAAAGCGTCGAAGATCGGTGCCAGGCGCTGCGGGGAGACGGCGGTGCTCAGCCGGATCCACACGTGGTATCCCCCACCAGGTCCTGACGAGCACACCAGGTGCTCGATGCCCGCGGCAGTCAAGGCAGCCGTGCACGCTGCAAGGTCTTTGTCCGCGGTTGAGCCGGCATGGTGGGCGTCAAAATCCAGGGCGAGGAGCCGAAACTTGCCCGATTCATCGGCTAGGTGCAGCGCGAAAGGTGTCCCCTCCCCCGGCGCGCCGTCGGTGAGGCGCCTGGTGGCGGCGAAGGTATGCGCTTTGCGGGAGTCGACACGCACATACGGGCGCGGACTCCACGCGCACACCACAGAGTCCCACCACCAGGTGGGATCGAGAGGTATGAGGTTGTCGCGGTCAGAGCGAGACACGCCGACCGGATCGACTGGACCATCCGATGGGTATGACTTACTCTGAGAGGTGCCTGGAAGCACAGCTCTCCTAATTGGTGAGCAACACCGAGTTTGAGCGGTAACTCGAACTCTTGACTTTCGATCCCGGTCCACCTGCCAGTGGGCCGGGATCAGTCATTTCAGGGTTGCGGGGTGTTCAACTGTTGGCCGGGCGCGGGCCGGCCACCGCTTCACGCTGAAATTGCCTCCTCATCTGCAGGTGGAACTACGGCCTCGGGCAGGCCAAGATTGATGGCGGCGAGGTCAGCCAAGTATTGAGACATCGAGACGCCTCTAGACCTGGCTTCCACCCGAAGTGCCTCGTACACCTCAGGAGCCATGCGGACGGGCACGCGCATGCGCTCGCCGAATGACGGTCGCCCGGGGCCCCGCTGCTTCGTCGCCATGGGAGGAAAACTCCCACACTTGGCGCCACAAATCCTATCGACACGCCTAGGTGAGGTGGAGTTTTTGGCGCCGCCTACGGCTCTGTCGGCGGTCAGCGGCTGCGGCACACCAGCAGCGGTACATACCGCAAACCCGTGAGCGGTACATACCGCAACACCATTACCCGTCTAACGGTGACTACTGATGTACCGGTATCGGTTTAGAGGTATTTCGGGGTGGCCGGCGTGGCTGGCGGACTCCTGTGCTGCAGTTTTGGTATCAAGGTGATGACCACAATTGGTACAGCGGTATCGCGGTATAAAAGGATTGAGGTGTAGCGGGTTTTGAAGATTGCGGTAGTTAACACCAAGGGTGGCGTCGGTAAGACGACCACCGCCATTTACCTAGCGACGGTCGCGAGCGCGCAGGGCAAGTCGACTGAGTTGCTAGACGCGGACCCTCAGGGGTCGGCCACTAGTTGGGCTGAGATTGCGACGGAGGGGAGTGCGCCTTTGCCGTTTCAAGTCTCGCCCGCGAACAAGATCACGCTTTCGCGCGCATCTAGTAGCGACATCACAGTGATCGACACGCCTCCGGGTGCTGCTGACATCATTCAGGCCGCGATCGATGCGGCTGATGTTGTCGTGGTCCCCACTGCGCCGTCTGGGTTGGACCTCCAGCGCGTCTGGCCGACGTTGGAGGCTGCTGCACATAAGCCAGCTGGCGTCCTTCTCACGAGCGTTGAGCTCGGCACTAAGCTGCTCGAGCTCACAAAGGAGGCCCTTGAATCGGAAGGGGTGTTCGTATTCGAGAATGTGATTGGGAAGCGACAGGCGATACGCCAGTCATTCGGCACATGTCCAACAAGCTTCTTCGGCTATCGAGACTTGATGGACGAGATCGTTGAGGTGACTAAATGAGTGGTAAATCGGAACCGGTGAGCCGTAGTTTGCGCCCACGGGCCGCAGCTCCCATCCGGCCGGTCTCGGAAACGTTCTCTGCTTCTGAACCCGCACGTCCGGCCGGTCCTCGGCGTACGAAGACATCTTTAGCGCTTGATGTTGAGGTGTACCGGAGAGCGAAGATCGCGGCCATCCAACAAGGGGAGACCGTGTCTGAGTTTATCGAGGCAGCTATTCGAAACGCACTTCCTGAGTAGTTTCGCTAGAGGTAAACACCGTCGTCGGTTAATACGGATCGAGGTATATACCGCTGATGGTGTCGGGCGCCGAAGAGATCGTGCTTCTCAGGCTGGTAGGCAAGTCCGGTGCGAGCAACGAGCACGGGTGCCTAGCCGCGTGACGAGCCCGCCCTGTGATGAGGGGGGGCAATCAGCGTCTGAACTGCGAACTTTCCATGTTCGCGTTCGCCGGCACTTGTGGGTGGGTCCGATTGATGGTTGGCCGTGCTGCCGGTCGTGCCGGCCGGAGCTGCTCCTGTTGTCCTGGGTCGCCTCCCCGCTGACAGAACTCTTGGTGGCCGGGCTGCGTTGCTCCCACGGGTGTTCCCGCATATCGGCGCAGTCGGTGACTGGATGATTTTCATGCCGTTAGTGGGCCGCCCTGGGTGGCGTCGAGGCCCTGGGTAACGAGCAGCTCTAGCAGCTTCGGCTTGTCTGCTTAGGCGTTGGATCCTGCCATCGTGAGCCGTGCCGGCTGCGGATTGTCGGAACGCGACTTATCGGCGCTTTGGACCTGGCGGCGGTTAGCTACAAGGAGCGCGGAAACGAGACCGGCCAGGGGTTAACGCCTGTCGTCGGTTGTCTCAGCCATTCGCTCCGATCACCTGCGAACGGTCAAATAAGAGGGTGGCATCCCCGTTGGCCCCAGTTGAGCTGCCCGAAGTCGGTCGGGACGAGTCGCTTTCCGGTGAAGTTGGCGTTGAGTTCGGGATCAAGGACGCCGTCGAACTCCCACACGACTTGACTCTTGCCATCCGCCGGGTCGAGGGAAACCCAGCTATGGGCCCGGTACACCGCACGAACGACATCATGAGCCACGACGAAGATCGGCAAATCAGGGGTGGACCGGAGGTCAGCCCTAACTGACCAGGCGCGGCGGGCTACCTCATAGATCGTATCCGGGTCGTCGGTGGCGCCGGCGCCATTGACCTTGAGGACGAGACTGGGTCTCGGCAGCTCCGGAGCTGGCTCAGCGCCAAGCTGAAGTGCGATCTCCTCGGCTCGGGTGTCGGGGTGGTTGAACCCGGTAAAGGCGGGATCCCGGCAGCGGCCTATCTGCCGTCGATGTCGGAGTACGCGATCTGGCGCAGGCCGTGCCAGGCCGATGTCGTAGTGCTTCATGTGGACGCCGGGATAAGCGTTGCAATCAGTGGCCAGAAGCCGTGGTCACCGGCGAGTAGGCGTTCTCCCGCAAGACCGCCAGCTCGCCAGCACGTGGCGTGTCTGAGCCGGCCGCCGCCGGCGGCGAAGAAGCCCGGGACGAGCGGATAACGTGCAGGGCTGCGCACGGTGGGCAACAGACGGGCTGCGAGCCTCGGTGCCGCCGGTTACTCCAGCGTCCGACCGGCGCCGTCCGTCAACCGAGCACCGACCCTAGGTCAGGCCTGGCGTGGCCGGGTCACGATGTGGAGGACGCGGACGGTCTCGTCGCCCACGGCTTCCCACTTGGAGCGGATGCGGGCGGGGTAGAAAATCGTGTCTCGCGGCTTCAGGCGATGGATGGTGTCGCCCTCGATGATGACGTTGAGCTGTCCCTCGATGAGGTAGGTGGCCGCTGGTGAGGGGTAGTCGAACCACTCATTGTTGTTCTGGTCCTTGGTGAACTCCATCTCGGAGATCTCGAAGGAGTGCTGTTCGGAGCCGCCGACCAATCGAACCGGGACACTGGACTGCTCAGTGCCGGCGACGATGCGGCCCTCCTCGGCTCGGATGACGGTCGCGCCAGGCTGCGGGGCGACGGCTGGGAGGAGGTCGCCGGGGGTGATGTTCAGGGCGGTGGCGATCCGGTAGAGGCTCAGCATGGAGGGTGAGGCGTTGCCGCTCTCGATCTTGCTGAGGAAGGGCTGCTTCATGCCGGCGGCGTCGGCGAGCTCGCGCATCAGGAGACCGCGCTCGGTTCGCCAGTACTTCACGCGCTCGCCGACGGCCTGAGCAACGGCGTCGGAGACGGCTTCCTCGGATTCCATGAGAACGAACTCCCGGGCTCGGGCGGGGACGACGGGCGACGGTGCCTGCAACATCGACTTCTCTCTACGGACTGCGGTGCCCAGCGGGCGTCAGAAGTCTACCGACCTGTCTCACTGCCACGGTGCGCGCGAGGGCTCTGGCGTCGTTGACAGAGGCCTCGCCCGCACCGTGGGCTGACTCAGGCGGACTTGTTGATCCGGAAGACGTTCTTCTCGGGGTCGAGCAGCACCGCCTGCCAGGCGTCGTAGTAGGTCCGGAAAGGTTCCTTGCGGTAGGTCGCGCCCGCTGCGACGGCGGCTGCGGCGAGGGTGTCGACGGCCTCCTCGGAGTCGACCTCGAAGGTCCAGAACGACGGCGCGGAGGCCGACAGGTCGCTCTCGGGCAGGTTGAGCAGCTCGTAGGCGACGGGGGTGTTGAAGCCGAGGATGGTTCCTCCGAGCTGGAGGGCCCGGAAGTAGTCGCCCTCGAGGTAGGTGACGTGGTCCAGGCCGAAGAGCTCGGCGTAGAAGTTGGAGACCTCGTCGACGTCTTGGCAGACCAGGGTCACGAACGAGAGCGCGACACCGGCCTTGGTGTCGGGGTTGGCGTCGGGGACTGTCTCGGTGTTCACGTCGGTGCTCACTTCACGGTCGCCTGGATGGCGCGCTGACGCAGGTACTCCCCGGCCAGGACGGCGTCGTAAGTGGTGCCGCTGCCGATCGGGGCGGGCATCGTCTCAACGATGGCGTCGACGTTGGCGTCGCAGAACTGGATCAAGGAGATCAGCTCCTCGGCCGGCCGAGACTCCTGCGGTGGCAGGACGCGGTGGCGGGTGGAGCGCCACCGGTCGCCGGTCCAGCGGGCGAGGAGGTCGCCGATGTTGACCAGCAGGGTTCCCTCGACGAAGGGCGCGTCGAGCCACTCGCCGTCGTCGCTGAGCTGGACCTGGAAGCCGCCGTAGCCGGGCTGGCGGTCCAGGAGGGTGAAGATGCTCCAGTCGGTGTGCGCGCCGACGCGGAACTGGCCGGGCTTGGGGACGCCGGTCTCCTCCAGGGAGGGGTAGCGGTTGATGTTGAGGGTCCGGGTGCCGTTGGCGCAGCGCTCGATGAACCACTCGCGGCCGAGCCCGAGGGCCTCGCCGCACATGCGAAGCAGCTCGTCGTAGAGCCCGTACATGGCCTCCATGTAGGTGGTGGCGAGGAGCTCGAGCTCGGGCACCTCGTCGGGCCACACGTTCGGGGCGAAGGCGGTGCTGTCGAGAGTGGGGTTGCCCGTGGCGTACGGGCGGCCCATCGTCAGGCTCTCCTTCATGTCGGGGGTGGCCTTGTCAGCCTCCTCGCCGGCGAAGGAGTTCGCCTCCTTCCCGCTGGGCAGCCAGCCGCGGCCACCGACGGTGGTCTCATAGCGAGCCTTGGTCTCTCGCGGCAGGGAGAAGAAGGCCTTGGCGGCGCTGCGGAGGTCGGCCGCGAGCTGCGGGTCGACGTCGTGGTTGGCGAGCATGAGGAAGCCGGAGTCACGCAGGGCCTGGTCGACCTTCGCGGCGGCGGCGGCCTGGACGCCGGCGTCGCCGGTGCGCCAGTCGGCGAGGTCGATCAGGGGGATGACGTCGGTCAGTGTGTTCGACATGGGCTGGGTCTCTTTCCGGGTGGGCGTGGGCTGGGTTCAGGCGTTCTTGGCGGCGAGGACGCGGGAGGCCTCGCGGACGGCGGCGGTGTTGGCCTTGCCGTACTGGGAGCCGTTGAGCTTGGCGGCGATGTGGTCCTTGACCAGGATGGGCTCGTAGGCCAGTCCGCCGTCGGCGTCGAGACGGCTGGGCAGGGTGGAGATGGTGGCGTCGATGTTGCCGTCGTGGAAGAAGGCCACCGACCGGCGGCGCTGGACGGTGCCGTCGATGACCGGGGGCTTCACGCGGTGCAGGGTGGAGAGCCACTGGTCGTTGGTGAGGCGGGCGGTGAGGTCGCCGAGGTTGACCAGGAGCGCTCCCTCGATGGGCTGGACGTCGTGCCAGGTGCCGTCCTTGGCGAGGACCTGGAGGCCGGCGACCTGGTCGGCCCACAGCACAGTGACGATTCCGAAGTCGGTGTGCTCGCCCATCCCGGTCAGGTCGCCGTCCAGGGAGACGTCGGTGCCCTCGGGGAGGGCGTAGTTGTTCATCCGGAGCACGTCGACGGAGTGGTCGGTGAGGTAGTCGAAGAAGCCGGAGTCCTCGCCCAGGGCGTCGGCGAAGATGGTGGTGAGCGTGCGCGCGACGCGTGCGGCGTGGTCGTAGTAGGCCTCGACCTTGGTGCGGAACCCGTCGACGTTGGGCCAGGTGTTGACGCCGTAGTCGTCGTCGGAAAGGTCGAGGCGGTCGAACCAGCCGGCCTCGGCGCCGACGTTGAAGGCCTCGAAGAAGTCGTTCATGCGGGTCGCGGACTCGACTCCCAGGCTGAGGCTGAGCGACTCGCTCTTGGGCGGGCTGTAGCCACGGTTGCCCGGCACGACGTAGTCCTTCTTCTCCTCCAGGGGGAGGACGAAGAAGTCGTCGACCGCCTCCTTGAGGCCGGTGACGACGGAGTCGGGGACCTGGTGGCCGAGGATCTGGATGAATCCCACGGCGGCGCAGGCCTTGTCCATGGCGCGGGCGACGGCGGCACGCTCTTCGGCGGTGCCGGCGCTGGTGTAGGCCGAGATGTCCACGACGGGGACCTCGAAGGCGGGGGTGTTCATGTGCTCCTCCATTTCAGTTCGGTAGTCCCAAGTCTTGTCGGAATGTGTATTCATCAAGGGAATGTAGAGTTACGTTTCTGTGACACCGGACGTCGTCTCTTCGGCGCGTGTCTGGCTCAACTGGCTGCGTAGGTGCGACGCAGCATTTCGGCGAGGTGGTCGCCGGTCGTGATGCCCGGGCCGGGCTGCTCGTTCTCGTCGAGGACCGTAGGGACTGCGGTGACGACGTAGTCGTAGTCGAGGTCGAAGAACGTCGGCACCGAGTACCGGCGGACACCGGTGGTGTTGAGCACGCGGTGGGTGTTGGACAGGTAGAGCCCGTTGGTGAGCTTCGGGACGAGGTCACCGAGGTTGACCACGAAGGTGCCGGGGATGTGTGGGGCCCGGACCCACTCGCCATCGGCGTTGAGGACCTCCAGTCCGCCGACCTCGTCCTGGTACAACATGGTGATCAGGCCCCAGTCGGTGTGAGCGCCGGCGCCGAGCTCGTTCCCCTCGCCGACGCCGTCCTGCGGGGGGTAGTGCAGCAGGCGGGTGGTGATGACGTGGTCCTGGAAGCCTTCGTCGAAGTAGTCCTCGTCGAGCTCGAGGGACAGCGCAACCAAACGGACCAGGTGCTGCCCGAGGACCGCCATGCGGTCGCGGTAGGCCTCAAGCGTGGCACGGAGCTCTGGCATGGCCGAGGGCCAAAGGTTCGGACCGTGGTTGACCAGACCCCGCTGGACCTTGGGGTGTTCCGCCGGGAGGTCCCGTCCGATCTGGAAGCCTTCCTTATTGTCGGGCCGGGAGCCGGCGTCCGTTCCTTTGGGGTACAGCCCACGAAACGGCGGTGGCCGATCATTTGCCGCATCAGTCCCTACGGTAGATCCTGGGCTTGACGAGCAGTAATGATGAGACAGTGCCGTACTTTTGACCTGCACACTTGACGGAATCTGACATTATCGGCACTTCAAGACGGGGCCGTAGGGAACCGCTTGGCTGCGCCCGCGTGGTCAAGCCAGGCGAGTCCTGGTCATACAACCCGAATTGATTCTGCGATGGTGCGCTCGGTGGTCAGGAGTTCGAGCAGTTCGTCCTCGGTCACGACTTCGATCGGCTGTCCCTTGGCTCGCAGTTCGAGGGCTTTGCGGGCTTTGCCGGTCTGGAATTCTGCGAGGTCGTCGCCGCGGAATCCATCGCCGATCACCAACACGGTGGTCTTTCGCGTCAGGCCCTTGGCGGGTGTGGCTCCGACGTTTGCGACCGCGTCACAGGCGTCTTGCCTTGTCATGCTGCCCAGACCTCCAGTGAAGACCACAACCTGACCGTAGAGAGGATGATCGGGATCGGCGTCGATAGACGCCTCGGGAATGACTAATGGGCCGCGAGCAGCGTGACTGGGGGATCGGAGAGCGCGAGTCTGCCTGCATGGGTCCCAGCCGCCGGCAAAGAGACGACCGAGGTTCACCGTCAGCGCGGCGGTCAAGTGCGTCAGGTCTGCACACTCGTTGCGGTCGGCGAGCGCGAGGAGGATACCGGCGCACGCGCGGGCATCTGCCGCGGCGTCGTGATGGCGCTCAAGCGGTACGTCCAGGTGAGAGGCCACGATCGGCAGTCGGTAGGACACCAGGTCCAAGGCCTGCCGGGCCATGACGAGTGTGCAGCCGTAGGTCCACTCCGGCCACGGGTGTCCAGAGGTCTCGCATGCGTAGCGCACCACGCTGGTGTCGAAGGAGGCGTTGTGCGCCACGACGGTGTGCCCGTCGAGGTACTGCGAGATTTCGGGCCACAGTTCACCGAACCGGGGCTTGTGCTGGACCATCTCCGGGGTGATGCCGTGGATGGAAACATTGCGGGCAAAGAACTCGTCGTGTCCCTCGGGGGGACGGATCAGCCAGCTACGTTCGTCGGTGACGACGCCGTTGGTGACCACTGTCGCGCCAAGCGAGCAGATGCTGGCGCGGCTGGAGTTGGCAGTTTCGGTGTCGAAGGCGACGAATGTCATCTCGGAGCTCATCGGCCACCCACCGGCAGAGGCCGAGCAGTCGGACTGGAATCATCGTTGAGGTAGTACCTGAACTGTCGAGGATGACTCTTCGGCGATCCTGGGTCTCGAGGCAGTGGGTAGGCCGCGGTGAGACGAATCGATTCCAGCTTGCCCCACCCGGTGGCCAGGTCTTTGACGGTGACTCCGAGAGCGAAAGCTGCGCGCCCTTGGCCTTCCCGTGAGGCCTGGGGGTTGGGGGTCCGGGTGGTGAGCGATGCCAGGTCGGGCCAGCGTGGTTCGGTCAGGGCGCCCAGTCCTTGCCGCTCGGGCGATTCGAGAACCGTGTTGAACCGGTTCTTCAGCTCGGCGATCTCAGCCTCAACCCTGCCGATTGCGTCTTCTACGGTGAAGTACCCGGCGATCTCTGCCTGGTCCACTTCGGGCATCGGGTCGTCCGTCGTCTTGACGACGAGCCGGCCCCCAAGAAGCGTCCGGAGAAGCTCGCGGTCGTCACGTTCGACCGTCCAGCCGCCGAGCTGGCGGGGCAAGTCAGCGGCGCCGTTGACGTCGATGAGGCAGATGAAGAAACGGTCTGCCGTCAGCTCGACACATGCGACGGGCGGGAGGTAGTCCATGCGTCCCCTTGAGGTTCCGGAGGGGTGTTCACATGGGAATTTACCGCTCAGTGCATCCGCGATGGCGGGCTTCTAAATTTCTTCGAAGAAATCCTCGTCGATGCGATGCAGCACCACGGTGTGCAATTCCTGGACCCCGACGCCGTACTGGACCAGGAGGCGGGCCAGTCGAGCTCCGTCGATGAGTTCGATGCGGGCATTGATTCGCTCGGCTTCCAGTAGGGCGCCGCGGGTGAACGACGAGGTTGTGATGAAGACGCCTCGGTCGCCCTGTTTGCCCAGGAGGGCGCCGGCGAATTCGTGGATGCGTGGGCGGTCGACGGTGCGGTCGAGGGCGTAGCGCTTGGCTTGGACGTAAATGCGGTCCAGTCCGAGGGGGTCTTGACTGATGATGCCATCGACGCCGGCGTCTCCGCTGGCGCTGGTGCGCTCCACGTTGCCCGCCCGGCCGTAGCCCATCTTCTCCAGCAGGCGGATCACGAGGTCTTCAAACCCGGTGGGGGACAGGGTGAGCGCTCGGTCGAGGAGTTCGGTTTCCAGGGTGGCCTGGTTTTCCAGGACCGCGGCGTCAATGAGGTCCTGTGGGGTGGCGATCGAATCGTCCAGGTCCACCGGGGGTTGCGGTGTCTTCTTGTCGTCTCGGTTCCGGGCTCGGTCGCGGAAGGCGCGGAAGGGCTCGAACTGTTCGAGCACGGTCAGGTCGACACGGTCGGGGTGCTCTGCGAGGACACGGCGCCCCTCGACGGTGATGACCGAGTAGCCGCGCCGTGGGCGGTGAATGAGCCCTGCCTGGGCCAGATAGGAGGTGGCCCAGCCAACCCGGTTGTAGATCAGACGTGAGCGCCCCGACGGGGTCATCTGGGCCCGCTCTTCGGCGGTCAGGTTGAACTGGTCCGCCATCGCTTCTTTGAGGTCGCGCAACCGATGCTCGCCTCCGTCGGCGAGGTACTCAAGGACCGGGCGCATCAGAGTCTGATAGTCCGGGATCGTCACTGGGAGTCCTCGGCGGTGAGACTGGCGACGAGCTTGTTGGTTTCGGTGGCGACGGTGGTGACTCGGGCGATCAAGTCGACGATGTACTTAGGATCGCCGACCTCGTCGCACCAGTCGTTGGGGTCGTTGACGATCCCGGAGGGTTTGTCGGTCTTGACCTGCCACCGATCGATGACCCAGCCAAGCGCGGAGCGGGAGCCGAGCATGTAATCGTCGGCCTCGGGTGGGATGCCGGTGATCGTCACCTTCGAGTTGTAGATGATCGTGGTCGGGTCGTTGACGAGCTTGCCCGTCTCGTCATCGCGGATGCGGCCCCACTTCATCTTCGACACCCGCCATGTCTCGCGGTCCTCGGCAGGAGCGCCCTTCTTGAGCTCAACCTTCACGGGGTACGGCTCGACCTTCTGATAGTTCATATGGAGGTCGGCGAGCCACCGGCCCACGCGAGTGACCGTCTCGAACCGGTCCTGGGTCTCCGGGGTCGGGATGTGCGGCAGCATCTTCTTCAAGTCAGCGGCATAGGAGATCCGGTAGTACGGGTCATGCAACTGGCCGTAGACGTAGTAGAAGATGTCGTCCTTGCTCACCTGAGGGCCGACAGCCTCGCGGTAGCTCGCGAGGATCTCGTCGGTGATGTTGTCGACCCGGCGATACCCGTACTCATCGACTTCGGTGATGTCGGCGAAGTCGAACCCGCCATCAGTCGCATCGGACTTCTCGTATGACCACCGGGGGAAGAACTGACCGCTGCTTGACCCCCAGAGCGCGAGGTCGGGAAGGCTGTCGGTCATCAGAACGGAGAAAGGCTTGTCCGACCCTGCGCCGACAACGTAAAAGCCAATGTTGGCGTGGTGGGCGGTCGGGAAGACGTGGCGTAGAAGCCCTGGGGTACCAAGCATCGAGTCCATGTAAACAGTCTGTTTACTGAAAGGCCGGTAAATAGTTGACCGGAAACCATCTAGTTCGATGCGTAGATTCTTTCCCGATCGCACATCGTTCATGAGCGAGTAGTGCCAGTTCATCTGGGTCGGGTCGGTGTTGAGCTCGCTTTCCGAATCGCTCTCGAGACGCTTTTTGTCTTCGGCGTAAGCCGCTTCTATTCTCTCGATGTTGCGCTTTACTTTGGTTGGCGAGTAATTGACGCTCCAGGCATCTCGATTTGTCTTCATCCCGCCTGAATAGGTTCGGAAAATCTTGGTCCCTTTGTAGGACTTTTTCTTTGAACCGATTACAGGCCAGGTGGTAAAGGTATCGTCCCGTTGACCGATCCAGTCGCCGTGGCTGTTGGGTGCAACGGGAAGCCAACTTATGGTGGCCAGGTCTGAGTCGGCGATGATTCGGAGCTTGTCTTCGCGGGTGAGGTAGTCGCCGATGTCTCGGTAGAAGATCTCACAGGGGCCGGCGTGGGCCGGACTCTTGACGCCGATGAAGATGGCAACAGTGTTGCGGCTTCCTCCTCCGAAGACCTTGCCGCCTTCTTTGCGGGAGATCTCGCCAGCTGTCCGCTGGTTTCCGCGGAGGTTGAAGACGTAGATGTGGCTGTATTCGTCGGCGAGGCTTAGGCGGATGCCGTCGGCGGTGTTGCCGTCGATCCAGCCGCCGTTGGAAACGAACGCGACGACGCCAGTGTCTCCGATGCGGTCGGTGGCCCAGCGGAAGGCTCGCAGGTAGGAGTCGTAGAGGCTGTTCTTTAGCTGTGCGGTGGAGCGGGCCGCGTAGGTTTCGGCGATGCGCGCATCCAGGTGCGGGTACTTGACGTTGGCGTTGAGGTCGTTCGCCGACCCTTGGCCGACGGAGTACGGGGGGTTGCCGATGATGACGTTGATCGGGGTCGCTAGCTGGCGGGTGATGCGGTCGTTGTTGGCGGGGAAAACCTTGAGGTCGAGCTCATCGCCGTGTTCGTGAATCTGGAAAGTGTCAGCGAGCACGATGCCGGGGAACGGCTCGTAGTCGGCGGTGTCGGTGTGGCCGGCGATGGCGTGGTAGGTGGTCTCGATGTTGACCGCGGCGATGTAGTACGCGAGCAGCATGATCTCGTTCGCGTGGATCTCTGATGCGTACTTACGGGCTAGATCCGCCGGTTGGATCAGTCCGGACTGGAGCAGGCGGGTGATGAAGGTGCCGGTGCCGGTGAACCCGTCGAGGATGTGCACGTCTCCATCGGTCAGGCCTCGGCCGAAGGAGTCGCGCAGGGCTTGGTCGGTGGCGCGGAGGATGAAGTCCACGACCTCTACTGGTGTGTAGACAATGCCGAGGGCGTCGGCTTGTTTGGCGAATCCGAGCTTGAAGAACTTCTCGTACAACTCGGCGATGACCTGTTGTTTGCCTTCGGCGGAGGTGACCTCGGAGGCGCGGACGCGGACGGAATCGTAGAAGGAGTCGAGTTTCGCGGTCTCGGCGTCGAGGTTGGCACCAGAGAGTTGGTCGACCATGGTCTGCATGACCTTGGACACCGGGTTCTGAGCGGCGAAGTCATGGCCCTCAAACAGGGCGTCGAAGACGGGCTTGGTGATCAAGTGCTGGGAGAGCATGCTGACCGCGTCCTCGCGGCTGATCGACTCGTTCAGGTTTGCCCGCAGTCCGTCGACGAAGTCGTCGAACCCCTGCGCCAGTTCGGGACTCGCAGCGGCAAGGGTCGCGTTGATGCGGGTGATCTGCGCGGCGGCAATGTCGGCGACATCGGCAGCCCAGTCCTCCCAGTAGGTGCGGGTGCCGACCTTGTCGACGATCTTGGTGTAGATCGCCTCAGTCCACTCAGACAGAGAGAACAGCGCCATCTGCTTGGTCTGCTCAGCATCGACCGAGCCGTCAGAGCCTGCATCGGACCCGGTGCCACCACTGCTGGTGGAATCCTCCGCGGGACCGACGTGACCGCCGAGGAGCTGGTCGACGCCCTGGCCGGTCTTGTCCCGGGTCTTGGAGTTCAGGGCGATGGAGTTGACCATCGCGTTGAACCGATCGTCATGCGCCCGCAGGGCGTTGAGAACCTGCCACACGGTCTTGAACCGCCGGTTGTCATTCAGTGCCTCCGACGGCTTGACGCCCTCGGGCACGGCGACGGGCAGGATGATGTAGCCGTAGTCCTTGCCTGGTGATTTGCGCATCACGCGACCGACAGACTGCACCACGTCGACCACGGAGTTGCGGGGATGCAGGAACAGCACCGCGTCCAGGGCGGGTACGTCCACGCCCTCGGACAGGCAGCGGGCGTTGGTCAGGATGCGGCACTCATTGGCATCTGGTTCGGCCTTGAGCCAGGTCAACTCCTCGTTGCGCTTGAGGGCGTTGAAGGTGCCGTCGACGTGGTGCACCGAGCAGTTCAGGGACCGATTGGTGTCCGCGACGTCCACGCCGTCGACCTCGGCGTCGCGCAGCAGGTCTTGGTAGGACTCCACGACCCGGGGAAGCATCTCGGCGACCTGCTTGGAGGACTTGATGTCGCGGGCAAAGGCGACGGCTCGGCGCATCGGCGGCTCACCGGGGGCGAAGCCCTCACCTGTCGGGGAAGTGCCGGCCCGTTTGGCCAGTCCGTTCCAGCAGCCCACCAGTTTGGATGCATCATCGAGCTTAAGCTCGCCGGCATCGGCCAGATCTGATTGAAGCCGGCTGGCCATGACCGATTCGTCCACAGTCAGGACCAGGACCTTGTAGTCAGTGAGCAGTCCGCGGTCGACGGCCTCGCCGAACGAGAGCCGATGAAACTCGGGACCGTACGTCTCGAGGTCATCCATGGAGGCGATCTCCGCGGAGTGCTCCTCTGCCTTGTCCTTGGTCTCGTCGTTGAACAGGCGCGGGGTGGCGGTCATGTACAGTCGCCGGCTGGCCTTGAGGAAGTCCGGGTCGTGCACTGCCACGAAGTTCGACGCATCCTCGCCTACGAGGGTGATGCCGGTCGTGCGGTGGGCTTCGTCGCAGATCACCAGATCGAACGGGTCCACACCAAGGCTTTGGGCCTTCGAGACCGTGGGCAGTGATTGGTAGGTGGTAAAGACCACCGTCATCCCCGCTGCCCGCTTGCGGTGACTCATCTTCTCCGCGAGCTGTTCCGGGTTCGTGGTGACTGGAATGGCGACGTCAGAGGTGTCGTAGTCCTCCGCTGCAAGGGAGACCTTGGTGTCCGAGCAGACTGCGAACGCTCGAATATCCAGCTCGGCACGGGCAGTCCACTCCCGCAGAGTCTGTGACAACAGGGCGATTGAGGGGACCGCGAACAGGATTCGGGCGCGCCCGCCGTTGTCGAGGGCGGTCTGCTCGGCGATCTTCAGCGACGTGAAGGTCTTACCAGTGCCGCAGGCCATGATGAGCTTGCCCCGTTCGTTGCCCTCGGCAAACCCGCGGAACACCGCATCCAGTGCTTCCTGCTGGTGGGGGCGCAGGGTGTAGGGGGCTGACGGGGCCAGGTCCACCTGAAGCTCGCCTTGGGGCCAGGCGATGTCCCAATCGATCGCCGACTCGGCGAGATCCTCGAGCGAGATCCGCTGGACCGGGATGGTCTGACCATCGAGGGCGTCCTCGGCGTGCTTGCCCCACCTGTTGGTCGTGGAGATGATGACCCGGTTGGTGAACGGGGCCTTGCCCGAAGCAGTGAAAAACGAGTCCAGATCGACCTTCTGCAGATAATGCTCGGGCTCGTAGAACTTGCACTGGACGGCCGTGTACTCACCGGTGTCGCGTTCCCGGGCGACCAGGTCGATCCCGGTGTCGGGCTTGCCGTCCCGGCCTGGCCAGTCGATCCACCGCCACACCTTGTCGTACTGCTGCGACAACATCGGATCGAGCTCGAAGTAGCGCACCATGAGCTGCTCGAACTTCGTTCCCCGCTCCACATTCGTCGGAGCCTGACGAAACGCCTCGATCACCTCATGCACAGATGCCATGTGGACAGTCTTACAAGACGATGTTCACTGGTATCCGTCGGATGGGACTCTTGAAGAACTGGATCTCCGCTCAGCCATCTATCCAGCTCAACTCTGCTTCGAGGCCGAGCTGGGCAGGGGGATCGTTTGTAGTCGGGCTCTGACGTACTCGGCGAAGTGGGGCGCCTGGGCCTGCCTGAGCTTGTCGGGCAGGGAGAAGCTGTGGCCTTTGCTTGTCCAGTGAATGAGCTGGGCGGTGATGACGGCGTCGACGACCTGGGGGGCACTGTCGGCGACGAGGGTGAGGAACTCGTCAGCGGTGTGCACCTCGTAGGGGCATTCGTCAGGGTCGGGGTACAGGCCAGTGAAACCTGTGCGGTCGTTCGAGACGATGATGGCGATGCCTTCATGGATGGCGGCGCTGTGGACGTGCGCGTCGTACTCGTCCGGGTAGGTGACCGACTCGTCGATAGGGAAACCGCTAATGCGGTTCTCGCCCATGGAGGCCATCAATCGATCCCGGAGCGCTTCGATCTGCTTGGACGAGGCTCGGGGGAATCGTTTTCGGCGGTGGTACACCGCTTCGGCGAGGATGTCCTCGGTCCAGTGAAAGGTCCATGAGCCGATGGTTTCAGTAGCGATGAGGCCGAACCAGGTGTGAAGTGTGGCGGAGCACCAGATGTTCGCGTCGGGAAGAACAGAGTGTGGTCGCACGATCGCCATGGCCGCCACCCTATAAGTGCCCAGCGACACCGAGGGTGCCCCCAGGGTGTCGCTGGGCAGGGGTCAGGGATTGTCGTTGGCGAGCTCGTCTTCCAGGTCCATGACGTCGAAGACGGCCTGCTGGCGTTCCCGGCGTAGCTCATCCTTCAATTCCAGAACGTCGGCGCTACGCAGTCGATGGTGCGAGCCCACTTTGTGGGCGGGGATGCGTCCTTCGCGGACGAGTTTCATCAGCGTCGGTCGCGAAAGACCCAGCAGGCCGGCGGCGGCGGTGGTGGTGAGGTTCTCGGGCATGGCCGCGATCGAGACCGGGCGGCCCTCTGCCATCGCTTCGAGCACCAACTCCAACACTCTGGCCACCTCGACAGGAAGTTCGGCGTCCTGACCGGTTCCAATCTGGACGGGCTGCCCACCGAGTGATTGCACAAAGTCGCGAGCGGCGGACTGTTCGTCCGCAGAGAGCAAGACCTCGTTGGTGGCTGCAATCGTGATCGTCATGGCGTTTCTCCTCGACGACTCTGAGTCGTGTGCCGGATGTGTGCTCCACGGTACGCCGTTGCACTTATAAGTGCAATATTGCGCGTGGGGGGCGAAAATTGCGGGCAGCTGTAACTAGGCAACGAGCCCTCGGCTATATGGCTGAGGGCTTGTCTAGGGGGCCGGCGCGCGGTTCGACCCCTGACTGTTCGATTGCGTCGTCTACTTGTCGAGGACGGCATCCGCGATCTGCTCGGCTATCTCGCTGATGCTCACTTCAGCCGTGTTCAGAGCCAGTTTGTCGGCCAATGAGGCGCTGTAACCGCGCACGTCATCGGGGTTGACCTCGTGCCAAATCGGAAGCATCGTCTGTTCGCCGGCCACCGTGCGTGAGATCAGTCCGTCTAACTCGTGGTTTGTCCATCCCTTGGCGAAGAACGCCGGAGACAGTACAACCACGCTGAAGCGGCTCGACCTGATTCCCTCGTCAATTTTCCGGCGCAGGCTCTGGCCGAGTTTGATCTCGGTCTTGTCGAGCCATACCTGCACGCCGCGGGCTTCGAGAGCATCATGAAGTGGTACGGCGACTGAATCTTTGTCTTCTGAGGCGTGCGATAGAAACACATCCCAGGTCCGACCGTCGAGGGCGTCGCCGACGGGCGCGACAGGCTCTCGGAGCTGGACATCCCGGGCCGGATTTGACGATTCCCGCAGGGTGGGCAGGTTGCCTCGCGGAGGTGGCATCACCTGGACGCCGACCCGTACCTTCCCTGCGCGACCGCCGAGGTCGATCACCACGAACCAATGGCCCGCCCGGGGAATCGCGAGTCTAACCGGCGACTTCTTGGCGAGGCCTCCGGAGTATCGGTACTGCCGGCCCGCTTTGTACGAGCGGTAGTCCGAGGCGGTCATGAGCTGGACGTTGGCCTGCTTGTCTAACTTGACGACCGCGGTTGCGCCCTTTTCCTGCCGACCTAGGTCGTAAAACTGGTGCTGCATCGTCCGCCCTTACCGCTTGTCCCGCGGAGGGAACGGGTCGTTGCCCGGCGCCACGGTATCCGAGTTCCGGATCCTCCCGTCGCGACCATGCGTACGAACTTCCCCGCCGCCCGCATTCTTCACGATCTCCTTAGCCCGGCTGATCGCCTCGGCCTGAGTCTTAGAGTGCCCACTCGCCCTGCTTGCACCGGGCTTCTTGATGTCCCAGCCCCCGCTCGCGCCCGGGACCACATGTCGTCGGTTGTCGCTACCCATTTCCGCCTCCCCGGCATCTGGACGATCTTCACTGGGGACACTAGCGGCGACATACGACAGCGGGGACATCGCGAAGAGCTCTGCGCTGGGGAATTGGCCGAGTCGCGATGCGGTGTTGGTATCGCCTCTACGAAGCGACACCGTCAGTGAGGGGCCACCGTCGGCAGGAGCGTACTTACCACGATGTCTAGGAGCCGCTGGGCATGCGCCTCCCCGTACAGGCCCACCCACCAGGCGACGTAGGTGGGAGCGAGCAAACACATGAATATGAGCAACAGCTTGAGGGGCCTTCTCCAGCGGGCCGGCATCATCATCCGCGCGAATTCCACAAAATCGATCCACTTCATAGACCGGATACTGACAAACCAGTCCGACACGACTGGGTCCTTCGCTGCTGGGACCAGCTACGCAGCGACCGAAAGCATATTTGCGACGTATCCAGCGAAGATGCCTCCGACCAGCAAGCCGACGCCGAGCCACGCGAACTTACGGTCGCCGGGGAACTGCCCTTCGAGGAACTTCCGCAGCGCCGCCCGTTCGGCCGCGGCGCCGGGGCCCAGCTGCTCCACTATTCCCTCACGCGCCTCCGCTGAGATAGTTGGAAGCGAGATTCGACCACCGCCGATCCCTGACACCGAGGTCGGGATCTTTCGCAGAGACTCTCGGTGCTCTTGCTTGGCAGTCTCGGCGGCCTTCAGGCCGTCGCGAAGTGCATGAACGTTACGCAGTGTCGTCACAGTCTCGCGTACGACCAGGTAGCCGCCGACGACTTGCGCGAAGAACGCCAGGCTGTGGAGTACGTAGAGCGTGATCGGCATGGGCTAACCCTAGAAGTCGACTCCGACACGACTGTCGAAAGAACGAGGCGTCCCCTGTCCCTCTGGGGTACACCCGTGCGGGACGATTAAGAGCCCGCCGTTCCCGCTGTGTCGCAGGGCGGTTATTGCGGTCTATGACACAGCGTCCCATTGGGTCTAGAGTGTATTGATACACAGGTTCGGTGGAGGGACTTTTCGATGGCTGATCGGATCGGGACGTTGCTCAACCGGTTGGATGACGGTGGCGAAGAGGTGCTCATCGTCAGCCGCGGGAAGGTCCAGACTCGATTCCGTCGCCGGGACGAGCTGGATTGGAGTCTGCGAGTGGAGACAACAGACTCCGAGAACGTTATCGAGGGGGAGGGGAAGCCGGCACGCCGATCCTCACGGCCACGCGGGCAGCGGGTGGCGTACGTGCGGGTGTCTGCTGCCGACCAGAACGAAGCGCGCCAGCTCGACGCGGTGGGGGAGTGCGACCGGGTCTACGTAGAAAAGGAGTCCGGGCGCTCGCGTGCCGACCGCGCGAAGCTCGCCGAGTGCATCGGGTACCTCCGAGACGGTGACGAGCTTGTTGTCGCTTCGATGGACCGACTCGCGCGATCCCTGGTCGACCTCAAGCAGATCGTCAACGAGATCACTGTCAAAGGCGCAAGCGTGGAGTTCGTCCACGAACGGGCCACCTACGCCGCCGGCGCCCAGGATCCTCGAGCGGACCTCATGCTTTCTCTGCTTGGGGCGTTCGCCGAGTTCGAGCGGGCGATCATCCGTGAACGCCAGGCCGAAGGTATCGCCATTGCCAAGGCGAGAGGCAAGTACAAGGGTCGCAAACGCGTCTTGACCGCCGAGCAGGTCGACAAGGCTCGCGACCGTATTGCGGCAGGGGAGGGGCCGTCGGCAATCGCCCAAGATCTCGGAGTTGGCCGTTCCACGCTCTACCGCGCACTCCGGAGGGAGAAATAGACGGGGCGGTACCTCACCTTAGCCCCGATACGTACAATGGATCTGGGAGAGACCGAAATCCCCAGATCAATGCAGCAGGCAAGATCTAGAGTTCGTCAGCTTCGATGACGGTGCGGTTGAAGGTGGGCCGGTCGACGATCGCAGCACATATTCGGGCGTTATGAAAGTATTTGATCGGCCGCAGAATGGCTGATTAGGATAGCTACTTAGCATTCGGCGAGAAGTCGAAAGAGCAGTGCAGCGCCACGGCGGTTGAGTTCCATGTATCAGAGCTCGTCGATAGCGAGTACGTCAATGCGACGCTCGTCACACAAGCAGAATGCAAGAAGCCCGAGTTGAAACGATCACTAAGGTGAAGCATGAAGAAGTGGTTACTCTTGGCCGGGGCCATCATCACCGAAGTGATGGCAACACTGTCCCTGCGCGCGATGGTCGACCAGCCTGAGTGGATCGTATTGGTCGTGGTCGGGTATCTGTGTGCGTTTGGCCTGTTAGGCCTAACTCTCCGCACAGGAGTGTCGGTCGGTGTCGCCTACGGCATCTGGGGTGCTTCCGGCGTGGCGCTGGTGGCGCTGTGCGGTGCGGTGCTGTTCGGGGAGGCGCTGACCCTTGGGCAGATCGTCGGCATCGGCATAGTCATTATCGGTGTGGTCGTGGTCGAGCTTGGTTCCCATGACGACTCCTCCGAGCTGAAGGAGGTCATCGCATGAGCTGGGTCTGGCTCATCTTGGCCATCCTGTTGGAAGTTGTTGGCACGCTCAGCTTGCGTGCCTCCGATGGATTGCGTAAACGGCTTTGGCTGATCCCGGTAATCGTCAGCTATTCAATCGCTTTCAGTTTCCTCGGACTCTCGCTCAGTGCCGGGATGGCTGTCGGCGTCGCCTACGGCATATGGATCTCAGTAGGGATCATCCTTGTCGCCGTCCTCGCCCGCTTAATCTGGAAAGAACCCCTCACGAAACGCATGCTACTCGGCATGGGCATCATCATCGCTGGCGTTCTATCCATTGAACTCGCTAGCACCCACTGACCCCATTTTACCTGGACTGTTGGGGTGCACTGCTACTTCCGCCAAAACGTCCGGAATGGCCTCATTGACGGCGCAATAGATTTCACGCACCATAGCCCGTTAAGCGTTGGAGGCCTTCCGGGAAGTCGCCCCTGTTCCATTGGGATTCCCAAGGCTAACCCTCCAACCGGAAGGGTCACTATAGTTCAGGATAAATGTACTCTGCTTTGTGGACTCGAGTTTCAGTAAGGACCTCTATCTCGATGATGCCGTCCAGCGGGGATATTTTGCCTGCGATTAATCCCTGGAGTGAATGGGTAGACTCGCAGATCACCTGAACTTGCAAGTTTGCTCGCCCGAGGCACGTAGAAACATACATAACTTCGGGCCAGGAGCATATTTCGGATATTGTGTCCTCTTGGGCGTCCGGCCTTACTTTCAATAGAATAGTCGCCAGCAAGTCGGCGCCGAGGACACGCGGATCGACAAAACCAAGGATCCTTAACGACCGGCTCTCCCGCATTCTCTTTACCCTGGACCGGATAGTTGCTTCTGGTATTTCGAGATGCCTGCCGATATCCCGAAACGAACGACGTCCGTCAATCTGCAACTCGTGCACTATTTTGCGGTCTAGATCGTCGAACTGGATCGCACTTGACCCTATGTCTGGTCGCTTCCCGCTGTCGCTATCACCCATGCTCGCAATCATGGCATGCTAACGGCGGCCTTCACTGACGGGCGCGTGGAGCTGCCGGTCGTCTCGGGAGGTCGGGGTGCCCTGAGGCTGATGGAGCTATCGATTGCCCAGAAAGATCATTGGACTCGAGTGGGACCGTTCTGGTGCCCGAGGCCGCCGCCGTTCCCGACGCCTCCCATCTGGTCAACCTGGCCCCCGGGGGTCGAAGACGTGCGCCGCGTCCGACAACAACAGATCAGAGGCCATCGGATCAAGAGGGGACCCCGGCCCCGGGGCACGCACCATCATCCGCTGCGGCGTCGGGATCGTCCGTTCGACCGAGCGACAGGAGAATCGCTTCGCAGCCCCCTGCCGCCGGCGCCCGCCACGAGGAGCTGACCGTTGCCCGGCAGGTCGCCCCACGCTCTGCTGCGGCAGACAAGACCGCAGACGCAGGGTAGGGCTCCGTGGAGCCGAGTTCGCGTGCGTGCCTGATGCCTTCCGTGTTCGATTCCGAAGATCGCTCGGCTCGGCCGCACACACGTCAAGTGGAAAGGACGCTTTCCTCACCCACTGGACCACCGACCGTTTCAGCAGCGGCGCAGCCGAATCAATCGATCGCCTCATCAAGCTCTAGCGGAGCCTCTCCCACGGCCACCGTGACCGCGACAACTACCGCCGTAGGATGCCGTTCATCGCCGGCGAATTGAACTAGAAACCCACACTCAGACCTGAGTTCCCCGCAAAGAGGATAGAACGCTGTCAAGCCTTGAAACTCAGGCCAGGTACGAAGAAGCCTCTACCTTCATTCCGTCCTAAAATCCTGGAATCTATCGAGGCATACTTGACAGTCTGCGCTCCTGAACTAATTTGCGGTAGCCGTACAGCGCCAATGAGCTAAGTATTATGACAATACCCGTGAGCTGCTCAACCGGTCCGCCGTATCCACCAGCTTCTGGGTATAAGAAGCCAACCGCGAGTGTGGCTGTATTGATGACAATTATTACCGCGGCAATTGGGAGCATGAATCGAGGAACTCTGAACGATCGGGGAGTCTGAGGTTGATCTTTGCGTAGCAAAAAGAAGCCGATAAGAGCAATGATAGTTGCCACAAAGTAGCCAATGTTGGCGGCGAAAATTAATGCAAGTACGTTGCCGAGGAGTAAGACGGTGGCAAGGTTCAACACGAGTCCTATCAGCATTGCTCGAGAGGGTACGTCCCTTTTATTCAAGCGGTCAAGATGCATGATGGTGAGTCCATCAGCCGAAATTCCGTATAGTGCACGCCCGGCGGTTGCTGTCGTTGAATTCATTACAAGCAAGAGGGATAACACAATGAGAATTGTGACTATTCCACTAGCGGGACCGAGGATTAAAGAGAAGGCGGTCGCGTAGACCCCGGCAGGGTCAGCTGCGATGTTCGCGTCGCCAACAGTTCCTCCCAAGCCCAACGGCATCAGAACGGCGACTACAAGAGTGAATAATCCGGCTGATAACAGCCCTTTAGGGAGGTCAGACTTCGGTTTTTTATACTCCGGTCCGAATGCTGCCACCGTTTCAGTCCCATACGAGGACCACCCGCAGACAAAGAGGAACGCCATTGCGAGTTGCCAGCCGCCCCATTCCTGGCCTTCCAGGCCCAACCCCCATGTAACGTTCTCAGACCTAAAATCGCCGGTCACAAACGGAACTACTGCGAGTAGTAGAATGAGCGCGACTGCAAGTACCCCGATTACCTTATTCAAAAATACAGCCTGCTTGACGCCGAAAGCGTTTAATGTCCAGACTAAGACTAGTGAGCCAGCGGCTATCAGGTGTGCAACGGTGATTTCGATCGGGCCAGTTGAAATGGCCCAATCATTATCCGAAAAAAATTGGGCGTGAAGCATATCGCCTGCGGTCAAAGCGAAAACGGCGTTCCCCAATGACCATGCTGCCCAATAACTAAAAGCGGCCACTACGCTCAAGGGCGTACAGTACTTCTTCCAGGCTTCATGTGCGTACAGAATTATCCCGCCCGGCTTGTCGGGGAACATCGAGGCCATCTCGGCATAAATGAAGTTTTGTATGATAGCAATCAAGCAGGCAATCCCGAAAACCGCTGCCAAAGCGCCCGAGCCGATTCCACCGATTGCTGGTCCAATAGTTGCGAAAATTGCAACAGGGACAACGAGTGCCAGGCTGAATCCGTCACGCCACGTCATTGTCCTGACGTAACCGCGTGATTCCGGCCCGGCTTGACTCGGTGGGCGACCTTCCGATTCACGAGACATTTCTATCGCCACGTTCTTAGACCTTTCCTAGTGTCCGCCTTGCGGAGATCCCCGTTCTGAAGAGCGCGGATGCTACGGGTATATCGTGACCCCTAATGGCAGGTGCCCTAGTAGCTGCTGAGCGGTAGATGCTTATGTATGTGAAACTCACAGGTTGATGCTTCATGGAATGAACGGGAGATCTGGATTTATGAGGTACGTGAAGGTATCTCCTTCGCCGGGCCTCTCGGCTTGATGAACGTCAGCAGGGGTTTCTGGACCGTAAAGATAGGTATCAAGTACAAGATCCACGCGATGAGCTATAGAGCGCGAGGTGTTCGACCTGTATGTGAAGTAGTTCATTGCTCCGGTCCGACGAGGATTGTCGAATCGCAGATCGTTAGCAGTTCTCCCGGGCAGCAGTGCGTCGCAGTTGGGACTAGTCGGCGGGGGCCTGCCAGCTTCAGAACGTTCTTGAGTGGGCTGCCGAGTCGTCGGAAAAGACTGGTCCTGTCAGTCGATTCAGACATCCAGGGTAATCGAGGGAGACAACGCTCTTCCAACGCAAATCATCATTGTCTCGTTCTCTTCCCGCTCCGCATCTGTGAGAAGTGTGTCTCTGTGCTCGGGAGTGCCCCGCAACACAGCGGTTTCACAAGTGCCACATGTCCCAGATCTACACGAAGTATCAACAAACACCCCGTGTTGTTCAAGGACATCAACTATCGACTGGCCTGGCGCGACGAGCGCCCGAACGCCACTCCGCTCGGCGATAACCTCGAAGGGTTGGCTGTTCTGAGCCGTGTGTAGATCGGCAGAGAATCGTTCTATATGGAGTTCTCTTTCCGCCGATAGGCAATGCTCTTCACAGGCATCTAGAAGCGGAGCTGGGCCACACGCGTAGATTGCAGCTTCGGGCGCAGTTTGGCCGAGCGCTAGTTTGAGATCCAGCAGTCCGCTCTCATCTTGCGGAGCAACCTCCACCTTGTCTCCATAGTCTTGGAGAACGTCGAGGAACGCCATGCTGTTGCGCGACCGGCCACCGTATAGTAATCGCCACTCTGCGCCCGCCTTGTCGACCTCCTCGATCATGGAAATGAAAGGAGTAATGCCGATTCCTCCTGCTATGAAGAGGTAGCTTTCCCGCCGAACTAATGGGAAGTTGTTGCGTGGTAAACTAACAGACAACTCCGAACCGGCTCTGAGTTCGGAATGCACGTTGACCGATCCGCCCCGACCACCGGGTTGGCTGAGGACGGTAATACGCCACTCGGCTGATCTGGTCGGTGACGACGACAGTGAGTACTGCCTCGTCAAGCCATTAGGCAGGTCTACATCTATATGTGAACCCGGTTCCCATAACGGGAGATGCGAACCGTTGGCCGGGGCTAGTGTGATCGAGACTACGTCGGAAGCCTCGGGGATAACCCCATTCACTCTTACCGGCACCCGTTCACGGAGTTCGGTCACAGAGCCAGTGCCTTCCTCCAGAGGTTCTGGAAATGCTCAACCTGGCCCTCGTCCGGCAAGAGAAGGCCTTTGTCTAGCGTTCCAGACTCCATGCCCCTGTGGACCGATTCAACGAGGCCGACATCTTCGGTTCCTACTCGATCCAGGAATTCTGTCAGCCCATTGGCCGCTTCCGGGTCGCAGTCAGGTTCAAAGAAATAGTCAAAATGGCCTACCGTCTTCCCGACTTCTGTCGGCATAAAGGTGTACACAAGCAGGCAGTTTTGTCCAGGCCACGTTGTGGGGCCAAAGTTTGGCCAAAGGAAATCGTTCTGGTTGACCCCGACGGGCCCCTCCATCTGATATGGGGATGTGGCGTTCCCGTTGGTCGAAGCCTTTGGTGCCGTGCAGGAGGAAAAGGCATGTCCCGAGAATGAGAACGGGTACCCCTCGGACGAGTCGACCGTGAAGGTCCTCGCGTACTCAGGGTGAGCAACTTGGCAGTGGTAGCACTCGAGATAATTTTCGGCGATAAGCTTCCAGTTCCCGTTGATGTCGAAGGTGGTGCGCTTGAAGTGGGCGAGGCGCTCAACCTGCACGCCAGCGTCTGTAAATGACTCCGACACAGGCTTGATCCAGTCCTCGAAAGTGACAGCGGGATTCGGGTCAAGGTTGACGAAGACCATCGGCCCCCATGTTCCAGTCGAGAGCTTGCCTAGAGCTATGGTGGATTTGTCGAAGCTATCCAGATTCTCCGTGCGTGGAGCCCCGCACAGCTGTCCGTCCATATCGTATGACCATGCGTGATACGGACACGTCAAACGTCGCGCGTGACCGCTACCGGAGGCCACTTCGTGGAATCGGTGGCGGCATACATTGACGAACGCGTTGATTCCCGACTTGGAACGCGTGAGCACAATCGGCACGTCTCCGACTTTCGTCGCGAAGTAGCTGCCGACTCGCTCGAATTGATCGACTGTGGCGACCAGCTGCCAAGTCTTCGAGAAGATCTGCTTGCGTTCGACTTCCAACAGGTCCGGGTCCATGTACCACGACGCGGAAACTGTCTCGTGTGCTGCATTGACGCCTTCGATGGTGGTCACCGTTACCTCCTACTAGTGCCTGGACAGATCATGTGGGTGATGCAGATCACCTTCTTTGGAAGTGTGCCCTATGGGTGCGCGTTGCGCAAGACGGTGTCTTGAGAGGAACGGAATGCGCAGCTACTAGCCCTGTGTAGTACCGGACGCGTTGGTGTGATGCGGGTAGGCGAAAGGGCTTCTCAGTTGCGCGGGAGCCGAACTGGACAACCGGCACAGGTAACTGGTAGATGGCCGCGTAGGCGGCGGGTGGAACTGTACCCGCTGGTAGGCGGGCTGTGCGGTCATGAGGTGTTCATGAGCGAGGACCGCTCGGCACGCGTGGGAGCCTCGGCGTGGTGGACGGGCTGCGTTGACCGCAGCTGCCAGGGGGGGCCAGCAAGAACATCGCCGGGTGAGGATTGGAATGAGCCGGCGGCGTTTGGCAGCCGTGGACAGACGGGTGATCCCCCGGGCACCGTCCGCAGGTGGGCGTGATGCAATGGTGCCGACGCGAGCGATCGCGGCTGCACCATCGGCAGAATCGGACAGACTGGACGACCACTACGTGGCTGTGGCTGTGGGCTACCTAGAGCTTTCAGCTTCGAGCAGCCACCGTGGACAAGCCCTCGTTACCGCAGCAGCAGTTCGTCGACTGTTTGAACCGGGGCAGTGTATAGACAAGTCAGAGGGGGCCGAGGTCGCGTGATTGATAACTCGGCAACGTCAAACCTTCAAAGTTCTTCGGATTCCGTACCGCGGGTTTCGGCTGCGGCCCCTGAAACCGTATCCGGCCAGCACGGCCCGGCCGCGGACACGCTGGTCCGATTCGATCGCCAAACGTTGCAGAAGCTGCCGCGTGTGCCGCCGGGTGGTCGTGGTCCGCGGCTCCGCCAGCGGCGGCAAGCGTTGCTGAATGATCCTCGTCTTATGCTCGGCGCTGTCACAGCTGAATTGCAGTACCCGAACTTGCAGCCTGGTGGGGTGGCCGACGGTAGGCAGATTGGTCACCTTGAGCTCGACGTTGCCCCGAAGTCGCCCGGCAGTCCCACACTCGACGCAGACCGGGTCCGGGGTCACGGGTGCGCAGAACAGGTGCGTTAGATCGCCGACCATGGCGGCATCGTGATCGTCGCCCCGGATTCGACGGTGCGGCAGATGGAGCCAGCGAGGAGGTTGGCGGCGGGGTTCTGGACGGGTCCTGGGGTGTTCGATGCGAGGGGCAAAAGCCTGCATCTTCACACGCCCCAGGACCCCTTCATTCCCCGGTCCACCAGTTCCGTCACCGAACCCCCGCTACGCGCTCCGGATCCGGGAGAGCCAGTTAACGGCAGATTGGATTCAAGTTGCGGGGCCCCCTTCCGAGGGGCGCTTCAATCAGGGCAGGTACTCGTTGACTTGACGAGCGATTGTGTGCGCGGATTCGATTGCCCCATCGATGAAGCCATTCCAGCCGCTAGCGATATCTCCGCCAGCGAGGAATACCGGCGGCGTCGGATCCTGTAGCGCAGCGAGAGATTCGGTGAGCTGGCCGGGTCGATATACAGACCACGCACCCTTCGCAAACTCGTCGTCGTGCCAGTTCTTGCCGGAGGTCGCCACTACATCAATACAGTCTCCTAGAAGGCGTCGAATATGGGGCTGTACATCCTCGGGAGATTCAACGTCAGCGAGCTTTTCCGGATCGGGGCCAAAGACGACTAGCAACTGACCGTCATCGTAGATGTCTTCGGTGTGTGCGTAGTGAAACACTTCGTCGTCCGGTGCCATCGCGAAAAGTGGCCGGGGAAGGTCGCCTTTGACTCGGACCCACAGTTTCAGCCCCTTGCTGGCTTGTTTGCGATTCGCAGCGTTGCGCATGCCCTCGCTCAGGGGCGGGGTGAATTCGATGTCGGCGAGAACATTGAGAGGGACCGTCACAACCACGGCCGAACAGGGAATTCGCTCGCCGTCACGCAGGACGATGGTGGTGCCGTCGTCGGTGGTAGAGACGGCGGAAACCGGAGCGTTGAGGCGAATCTCGGCGTTGCTGTCAGCGTTGATTTCCTCAAGCAGTCTCTTGGTTCCGCCATTTATCTTGAATCGAGTGCATGTGTCGAAGATGCCGCTTGGCGTGTACCCCGACAAGGCGTACCACCGAAGCATGGTCACGAAACCACCGTCACTGGCGGCACCTCCGCAGCACAGCGACCACATTGCATTGAGAAGGTCCTTCTGCTCATCAGAAACGCCGAGGACGTCAATGCGGTCCTGGCACGAGTAGCCATCGAACTCCTTGATCTTCTCGGCGGCGAACAGCGGATCAAACGGCCGGGGCAAAGCGGTTTGGGCATGGTCGGCGAAGAACTTAGTGATCGCGCTCTCGAGGATTGGCCAAGCATCGTCGATTTCAGCAAGCTTTCGTTCACCGTTGGTGCGGTAAATGACCTGCTCCGGGGCTGCTGCGCCAATGCTCTCGACCAGGTCGACTCCGTACCGGTTGAGTTCGGACCACAGGTGCGGCTGGAACCAGTGCACCCACGTTCCGCCCATTTCGACGCTGCGGCCAAGTTGTGGCACTTCTTCGTAGTGGGTTCGACCACCGAGTCGGTCCCGGGCCTCAAGGATGAGCACCGATTTTCCGGTCCTGCTCAGTTCTCGAGCGGCCGTGACGCCTGCGAAGCCACCGCCGATAATTACGACGTCATACCTGTTGTTAGTCATGACGGGTCCTTTCATGGTTGAGAAAGTGCAGGACAGAACCCAGACACTTTCGAAGTGATGCGCGGAGATGAGCACCAACAATGCCGTCGGTGAACGCGCTCTTAGCCAGAGAATTTGATGTGGGGATCTCTTATATGCGCTTCATGCCCAGTTTTAGGCCACCGGAAACTAGAGATGGCGAGAAACCTATGTCCTCTTCGGCATAATCCGTCGTATCCGCCCGTAAACCAACTGGAGCTATCGCCAGTTCGACGGTCTCGACCATGAGAATTAGAACCGTGAGCGAAATGGTTGCTGTCGGCCCGCTAAGGGGGATACCGAGTCGGGCTTTACTTCCTCCTGGCATTGAAGCCAATTAGGGGCGGCACCAAGGCGGAGTGTTGGGCATCCAACCCGAGGTCGCCGATATCAGAGTTCGCTACTGAAACGCCGACCCTGCCCATTCCTTTAGGAGCAAACGAAGAACTTGCGGAAGGGAGCCTGAACAGTCCAAGTAGATACTGTTCCCTTGGTGAACGACGCAATGTCGCCCTCGGTCAGAAACAAGGGTTCCGCACCCGGGACATCTATGGTCACTGAGCCCTCTAGGACGTGAATGGTCTCTTCAGTCTCGAAGGGATACTCGAACGACTCCGGAGCCTCTTCTGGGCTGATACGCCAGACCCCGGCCAGATGAACGACCTCGGCGCCTGAGGACTGTCGGAGCCAATGGACCTCTCCGAGCTGCTGCCCATCCTCCAGGAACGGTTCGTATTCGGTTGCGTCAATCTGGGATTTGCGCATTGCCTTCTCCTCACTACGTGGTGTCCTGCACTCGCGGGACTCGGGCCACCCCCGAAGGAGTGATGCACATCACTATGCACTACCGACGCAAATTGCACAAGTGGAGAATTTGACAAGTCGGTGGAACGAGGTTCAGCGAGGCAGAAGAAGCGAGAGGGCCCTATGGCTAGGGGCATAGAGGTTTGGTTGAAGCTTCGAACGGCCGGGGCCAATAGCGATCGCCCATCCGTCTGGGGGAACCTAGCGTCGGGTTGCCACAGGGGACAGCCTCTCGACCAGCGCCCGTCAGCAGGCGTTTCGAGAGCCCCGAGTGGCGACGCGGACGCGCCAGCTCGCCCTCGACCGCCCCGGCCCTCTCCTTTGGTCCGGACGTGGACGGATCCGCCCTTTCCGAAAAAATCGAGTCAGGAGACAGTCTCGGCGCCCCCGGCGTTGCGGTCGCTCAGACCCACCGAACCGGGGCGGGAGAGGTCTCGCTCGGCGGAGCGAAGCAAAGAGATCACCCGGCGCAACTGACTTACGGCCTGATCGGTCGCAGGGCTTACGCCTTGCACTGTCTCCTGGAGCGCGATCCCCTCAAGACACGCGTAGACAAACTCTACGAGCACGGAATCATCGGCCAGACCCATTCGGCTCAGGCCCTGCCGCACGATCCCCTTGTACAGACTGAGCATGTCTGCGACTGGCTTGCGCAGCGACTCAGTTCTGCGGGATTCGAGCATTACCTCGTACTGAAACAACTGCGTCTCGGAATCGGACTGCAACGATTCGATCAGGCCCTGTAGAAAGTCCTCCACGTCACCGCTGGGCGGATCGAGCTGAATGGTTGCGAGAGTGACATCGCAGCAATGCTTGAGGGCTTCCACGATGAGCGTGTCAATGGTGCCAAAATGATGGCGGACCAGCCCATGAGCTACACCAGCTTCTTCTGCAATGGATCGATAGGTCAATCTCCGGAAACCGCGCTTGGCTACGACTTGAACCGCCGCCGCAATCAACGCTTCGCGCCGTTCTCCGTGGACCAGGCCCGGACGGCCATTCGGCCCGTCGTAACTGGCCGAACTCTCGGCCGAAGGTGTGCTCCCCATCGTGTCAGCGTCGCGATTCCCTCCGCTGGTGATCATCCCCCCATGTTAGGCGCCAGAGCTGGGCGCCTACCGGCGATGTCGGGCCGCGCGAGTCCATACCCGGCGCGGCAGTTCGTCAGAATCCGGAGTGGGACGACACGGTCGTCGGCCAGTTCACGCGCGACGTACTGGCCTGCTCGATGATCAAGCGCGCACGAGGCGTCGAGCGCCAAGCCGACCCTGCGATGGAGCATCGACGGGGATCAGAAAAGTGGCTGACTGGAGGAGGTGGCGATCCAGCGAATGGGCCCTCGCTCCACCGGCCGGAGAAGTTCGCTCCTATCTGTTGTTGGCGTGCCTCGGCAGGCATAGTCGCCCTGCTTGACGCCGCAGAGTTCGTAGTCGCTTAGGGGAGGGGAGTACGGCGGCTACGAACGGACGGTTGACCGCATGTGACTGTATGGTGCAGACCACACTCTCGCCCCTCCGAAGGTGACCCAATGACACGGACTACCGGACCTGTCGCCCTCCACAGTGACGGCCCCTCGCAAGGCAGCCCAAGGCAGAATCAAAACACGCACCAGGATCCGAGTAGAAGCAGCACTCTGAACGCGGAGCGAAATGAGTCCCCGAGCCACTCCCCACCGGAGGATCAGCTGGGCACATCCTGGCGTAGATCAGCCGCGTTCGGGCTGACCCCTCAGAGCGCGCGGCCCGGCTCTCCCGACCCCGCAGGGATCCGCTCGCACCGACTCGCGGAAGCTGCGCGACCGGTAATGGACGGACTCGACGCCATACTCAAGGGCACGGGGGCGCTGATCCTGCTCGGCGACAGGGACGGGCGAATCATCCGGACGGCCAGGGATGATGCCCCAGTTTCACGCAGACTTCGCAGAATCGGCATTGACGAGGGGGCATTACTCGCCGAAGATCTGGTTGGCAACAACGGTATCGGCACCGCGCTCGAAACTCGCCGAGGCGTGTCAATTTACGGTAACCAGCACTTCGCGGAAACCCTCAAAGATTTCGTTTGCTACGGCCACCCGATCGTCGATCCGCTCACGCGCCGGCTGGTCGGGGCCGTGGATCTCACGGGACTGGACGTGGACGCATCGCGGATGTTCGCACCGTTCGTGCGCAAGATCGTGGCCGACATTGAGGCCCGCTACGTGGACACAGCCCGCGCCGACGATCGGGAGCTTTGGCACCGCTTCGTCGAACGCACCCGCAACTCAGACACGGCCACCTGCGCGTTCGGTGACGAAGTGGTGCTGGCCTCGCGTTCGAGTCTCGAGCGGCTGGATTTTCGCGACATAACTACGCTCCGGCGCCTAGTCGAGCGCGATGAGATGGGCGACAGCGTCGAACTCTCCTCTGGCACGGTGCGGCTGACAGCGAGTCGGGTCGGCGGCCGCGGGTATCTTCTCGACCTGGCGTTTCCCGACGATCTCACAGAGCCCGGGTCTCAAGCGCCCGCTATGCGACGCAGGCAGGTGCCCGCGGTCGACCGAGAGCGGGAGGCGAGTGCCCGCGTACAGGCGATGGCCCAACACGAGAACGCGACGGCCGCCCGTGTGCATGCGGTGACCGGTCCGGCGGGATCGGGGAAATCGACTACGGCAAGGTCAATCGCAGGCGCGGACGCCATGAACGTACGGTTGGCCGAGGCAGACGACTCGGCCACGGCGTGGAACGACCTCGCTGTGCCAGCATTACGCAGCGCAACCGGGCCACTGATCTTAGACGACGTGGATCTGCTCGACGACGCAGATCTGCGCAGACTCGCCGCGAAGCTGGCCGGAAGGGGGTCGACGCGGGCGGGCATTGTCGTCGTCACCTCCCGTGAATATCCACGGACCGCGGTGACAGAAGTACTGGACACGTGCGGTGCGCGGACGGAGTTGCGGCCCCTGCACGAGCGTAGTGACAGCACAGCGATCGTTGAACGGGTGGTGGCCGACCTTTGCGCTGAATGCGGCATCGACCCACCCCCGGTAAGCGCTCGGTTCGCGGACGCGGCGTGCACAGCGGACCTGCCCAACGGCCTGACCTCTCTACGGTCGATCCTCGCCGAATGCCTGGGCAAGGGCAGTGCGCGCCTCGACGTGGACTCCTTGCCTGCCCGCGCCCGATCCGCCCGACCGCCCCGCTCCGGGGAGCTCGCGCGTGGGGAGTACGACGTGATCGTCGCGGCGCTGGCCGAGTGCGATGGTGTGCGCTCCCACGCGGCCAAACGACTGGGCATCTCGCGAACCACCCTCTACTCCCGTATGAGGGAGTTTGGGTTGCTCTAGGTCGGCCACTGCCGTCCAGGCCGCAACCCAGTGGTGTTCAGAAACTGGACACTCCAACCGCCTTGCGCGCCACCATTATGAGTTGTGACTGGACTCACAGCGAGACTGTCAGAACGCACATGGAGGTAAAAATGACCGACACACTCAACCGTGACACCGCCCCCACGGTCGACGAGCGGCTCTGCGCCGAGGCCCGTGAGTTCCTCGCCCGACCACACCGTTTGCTGATCGACGGCCAGTGGGTCGACGCCGCGGACGGACGCACGTTCGGCACCTACGATCCCGCCACCGGCAATGAGATCACCCAGGTCGCCCACGGCGGACCCGAGGACGTCGACCGCGCCGTGGCCGCCGCCCGCCGCGCGTTCGACGACGGCAAGTGGGCCAACATGAAGCCCAACCAGCGCGAGCAGATCCTGTGGCGGATCGGCGACATGCTCGACGCCAGGGCCGAGATGATCGGGCAGATAGAGGCGCTCGACAACGGCAAGGCCGCCACCATCGCTACCGCCGTGGACGTGGCCTGGGCCGCCGACGTGTTCCGCTACTACGCCGGCTGGGCCACCAAGATCGAGGGCACCACCGTGGACGTGTCCATGCCGTTCGCCGGCGACAAGCAGTTCCACGCCTACACCACCCGCGTGCCCGTCGGCGTGTGTGGACAGATCGTCCCGTGGAACTTCCCGCTGGTCATGGCCTCCTGGAAGCTCGCGCCCGCCCTGGCCACCGGCAACACGCTGGTGCTCAAGCCCGCCGAGCAGACTCCGCTCAGCGCGCTGATCCTCGGCGAAATCTGCGGCGAGGCCGGGGTGCCGGACGGCGTGGTCAACGTCGTGACCGGTTTCGGGGACGCCGGCGCGGCCATCTCCGGCCACGACGACGTGGACAAGGTGGCCTTCACCGGCTCCACCGAGGTGGGCAAAATGATCGTCGACGCCGCGAAGGGCAACCTCAAGAAGGTCTCCCTGGAGCTGGGTGGCAAGAGCGCCAACATCGTCTTTGCCGACTGCGACTGGGACGCCGCCGTGGCCGGTTCCGTGGCCGCGTGGATGTTCAACCACGGGCAGGCCTGCACCGCCGGCACCCGCCTGTACGTGGAGGACTCGATCTACGAGGAGTTCACGCAGGCCGTGGCCGATGCCGCCGCCCAAGCCACGATCGGCCACGGCCTCGACCCCGCCACCGAGCTCGGCCCGCTGGTCGACCAGGACCAGTTCGACAAGGTCTCCTACTACCTGCGCGCCGGCATCGAGGACGGCGGCCGGGCCCTAACCGGCGGCGCACGCCACGGCGACGTGGGCTACTTCGTCCAGCCGACCGTCTTCGTGGACGTCGAACCCGACCACCGGGTGGTGCGCGAGGAGATCTTCGGCCCCGTCGTCTCCGCGCTGCGGTTCTCCGACGTCGACGACGCCGTCCGCCAGGCCAACGACTCGATGTACGGACTGGCCGCCGGCATCTGGACCAAGGACATCTCCAAGGCCCATCAGGTGGCCAGCCGACTGCAGGCCGGCTCGGTGTGGGTCAACCAGTACAACGGCTTCGACACCGCGATGCCGTTCGGCGGTTTCAAGCAGTCCGGTTGGGGCCGGGAGCTGGGCAAGGGCGCGCTCGACCTCTACACCCAGACCCGCTCGGTCAACATCCAGCTCTGATCTGGAGCTGTACAGAGAACTGCCCTGCGCCCCGCTCCCCAACCAGGGAGCGGGGCGCAGGGCGGTCTACGAGGTGCGCGCTGGGCTCTACTATTGTGCCCGTCTCCGGCACTCGGCCCACGAAATTGGGCAGGCCATGGAACCGCAGCGTCGTCGCCGCCGCAGGACACAACCAGGGCATGTTTCAGCTGGAGGGTCGCATGGTCGACGGTCCCGCGTTCCGTCAGGCCGAGGCGGCGATGCGTCGCGCAGGAGCCACCACCGAAGTGATAACCCCCCGGGCCTGATCCGGCCCCGCCCCCGAGGAGCTCCGAGATGACCACCACCGATCTCGATTCCACCACTGCAGGATCCGCACCGTCCCACACGCGCGGGGGCACCGACGTCCCCCTGCTCACGCAGACGATCCCCGACAACCTGGCGGCCACGGTCGAGCGGTTCGGGGACCGGGACGCCCTCGTCGACGTTCAGGCCGGACGGCGGTGGACCTACAGCGAGTTCCTGGCCGACGTCCGCCGGCTGGCCTCGGGCCTGCACCGCCTCGGCATCCGCCCCGGCGACAGGGTGGGCATCTGGTCGCCCAACCGGTGGGAGTGGGTGATGATCCAGTACGCCACCGCCGAGATCGGCGCGGTGCTGGTCAACATCAACCCGTCCTACCGCGTCCACGAGTTGGAGTACGTGCTCACCCAGTCCGGGGTGAAGGCCGTCGTGGCGGCGCCGCAGTTCAAGGACTCCGACTACGCCGGGATGCTTTCGCAGGTCCAGCCGAACTGCCCGGACCTGGAGGTGGTAGTGCTCTTCGGCGACGAGGAGTGGGAGTCGATGATGTCGGGACCCACCGACGCCGAGGAGCTGGCCACCATCCGTTCGGGCCTCGAGTCCACCGACGCGATCAACATCCAGTACACCTCCGGCACGACCGGTTTCCCCAAGGGTGCCACCCTGTCGCACTCCAACATCCTCAACAACGGGTTCTTCGTGGGCGAGACAGTCAGCTACACCGAGGCTGACCGGGTGTGTATCCCGGTGCCCTTCTACCACTGCTTCGGCATGGTGATGGGCAACCTGGCGTGCACCACGCACGGCTCGTGCATGGTCATCCCCGCACCGGCGTTCGACCCCGCCGCTTCGCTACGGGCCGTGGTCGAGGAGAAGTGCACCAGCCTGTACGGCGTGCCGACGATGTTCATCGCCGAGCTCGCCCTGGAGGACTTCGACTCCTACGACCTGTCGAGCCTGCGCACCGGGATCATGGCCGGCTCGCCGTGCCCGGAGGCCACCATGCGTCAGGTGATCGACCGGATGAACATGGACGAGGTGTCGATCTGTTACGGCATGACCGAGACCTCCCCGGTGTCCACCCAGACCCGGGCCGACGACTCGCTGGACCGGCGGGTGTCCACCGTCGGCCGGGTCGGTCGGCACCTGGAGATCAAAATCGTCGATCCCTCCACCGGCGAAACCCTCCCACGCGGCGAGGCGGGCGAGTTCTGTACCAGGGGATACAGCGTCATGATCGGGTACTGGAATGAGCCCGACAAGACCGCCGAGGCGATCGACTCCGACGGGTGGATGCACACCGGCGACATCGGCGAGATGGATGCCGATGGTTACGTCAAGATCACCGGTCGAATCAAGGACATGGTGATCCGCGGCGGGGAGAACATCTACCCGCGCGAGGTCGAGGAGTTTCTCTACACCCACCCCGACATCCTCGACGCCCAGGTGATCGGGGTCCCGGACGCCAAGTACGGCGAGGAGCTCATGGCGTGGATCCGGCTCAAGCCGGGCCGGGCCGACCTCACGGCCGAGGACGTCCGCGACTTCGCCACCGGCAAGCTCGCCCGCCACAAGATCCCCAAGTACGTCCACGTGGTGGACGAATTCCCCATGACCGTCACGGGCAAGGTGCGCAAGGTCGACATGCGCAGAACGGCGATCGAGGTCCTAGGCATAGCGTAGCAATGCTGAACCCCGCCCAATTTCCATCGAGTTGAGGATTGGTCGGTGATCTCGGGCATGCTCTGCTGCTGCCCAATCATCAGAAGGCGCGATATCTGAAGTCTCCCCACCATCTATATTCGATGCGAGCGGGGCGACTTCCCTCGCTGCCCTCCGTAATTGTGCTTCTCTGACTCATCTATCGTTAGTGGGCATGAGGCTCTCCAACAGCTCGAGTTGCGTGCCGCTGGAGAGCCCCATGCCCTCGCTGCAAGTATCACATGGGCAGGCTAGACCTGCTCGGTCACCAGCCCCTCTGGCTGTGTGGGGATTCTCTGGACCTTGTAAGCCAGCAGCATCGACGTAAGCATCAGAATGATCGAAACTGTCAGCAGCACTACGTAGTGCCCCGACCAACTGATGATAAATCCGCCGAACAATGGCCCTAGGGAGAACCCTCCTGCTGCAACCAGATTAATTGTTCCGGTCAAGTAACCGCGTGTGTCACGCTGAGCGACGGATGCCACAATGTAGGGGCAGATGAAGGTATAGGTGAATTTGAACAATGCAGCCGCAATGATGAATTGCGCGGCCGAGATTGTCCCGAAAAGGAGAGCCATGGAGCCAGCTAGGCCTACGTAACTCACCAGGACCAGCAGGTTACTGCGCCTATGTTCGCCTAATGCGGTAGCGGCCAAGGCTGCGACGATCCCGGTAATGGTGGCGGCCGACAGTCCCAGACTGATCGATGTCATGTCTACCTGGGAGGCGGCACCGATCTCGGCCATGAAGGCCCACACACCGCTGAGGGAAATGTAGAAAAGAAGGATGGTTGCCAAGCCCATGGCGCCCGTCAGATCCAGCCGCTTAGAGGTGCGGGCTGACACCGGAGATCGCTCAGCTTTCTCTGCGGCCGCTTCGCGCTTATATGCGTTGGGATCGATCAGCCCGGCCAAGGGAAGACACACAAGCGCAAGGAGAGCTAGGGCGTAGTAAATTGCTGAGACCGATCGATTTTCGAACAAGACCGGATAGGCGGCAAGGAAAATAGCGGCCATGCCTAGCTGCGAAGCCAGGAACAGGGCATAGCTGCGGCTCGGATTGTTTGTCTTCCGTGCCATGGTCAGGATGATCACGGTGACCGACCCCGCCGCCAAGGCCGCCACTACCCGAAATACAATTAACAGTTCGTAGCTACCCACCAAACCTGAAAGCACGTTACCCACCACAGCAGTAGTACCAAAGATCCAGGTGGCACGCGTCAGATTCACTCGGCGAAGCCAGAAGTATGACGGAATTGTCGCGAAACTGAAGGCCCCGATCTCGATGAACAACAAAGTCCCGACGGCTGATGCACTCAAACTATACTGCTCGACAAGCTTGGTTGTAATCATGGGAGTTATTAGCAGCACCATGTAAAGGCTGGAGCTGAAACCAATGATGTAGGCATTTGTCTTGAAGTCTGTGTACTTCGCAGGCGCGCCTAATGGCGGCGTCGCCGTCGCAGGCAGGGTCTTGCTTACCATTAGTATATGTCCGTTTCATTTAATGCATCTGACTACTCGATGGCAAGAGCCCATTGATGCACGTGGGGTGGATTCGGAGGCCGACGAGGCGCAGCATCGGTGGTCTTCGGCACTGACACTCAGCGGCGTTCGGTTCGTGGTGGCTGCGGAGGGGGAGTCCGTCCGGGGCTCAGTTCGGCTGGTAGGTATCCGGCCATTGAGCTGCGACGAGCCCTCAGGCGTGTGCGGGCTGCTTCACAGATGCAGCGGGAATGCCCGGTGAGTGCTCTGCGGGGACGAGCAGGCCAAGTGCTTCATCGACCGAAACTCTGCGATACGTCTGCGTGAAGTCGCCCTGTGCGACCTTTTCCTTGCGGGCAGCTTCCATGCTTCGTCGCAATGCTGAGGGCACCTCACCGCTGCGAGCGACGAACATGCGCAGCCAGCCGTGAAGGTCTGCCGGCGTAGACGGGCCCAGTTCAAGGTCCAGTAGATCCTGGTCGCTAGAACGCTCAAACTGCTCGATCATCGCCTCGACCTGGAGAACGTCGGTGACCATGGCCTCGACCTGCTTTTTATCTGTGCTCAACTGCACATCATGCCCGCCTAAACGTCCAGATTCGGAGTAGACGAATGCGGAGGCCGTTTGCTCACGGGCGGAGTGAATATCTGTCCAGCCACTGGGCGCGGCATAGGCATAGTCCAAACCGGTGGCGACCCCTTCCGGCACCAGCAACCGGGTAATGCCGCGGTCTCGGAGAGCACCGAGAACCTCATAGGGATTGTCGGGATCATCGAAGAACACCTCCCGGCGAGGAGGCCAAAAGTCCATGGGACTGTGGTCTCCGAACCGCCCTCCGACATGGAACATAAATATTGGGGGGTACTGCGCAGCGTGATCCCGCCGCTGGGGGTCGAAGGCGTAAAAACGGGAGATTGCTGCCTGGATCAGCAGACTCGCACCCAAAGCCCCCAACGGCTCGTGGACGACGACACCAACCCGGTCGGCAACCGTCCACTCGGGCAACAGATCAGCGACAGAGGCACTTTCGCTTTCGATCTGAACACTGAAGTGGCTCTCGCGAAGACGCTGTGAGGCATGCATGAACTCTCCTGTCCTGGCAGGGATGCAGCTACTAGGCGCATCCACTTGCCGATAGGTGCAGCACCATCCCAGAAGTGTGGTGCTCATCACACTGGCATTAGTCTGCACGTGCAGAAGTTCGGCGTCAAGGGGGACCGTGATTTTGCTGGCAGTACGGTGGGTAGTGGCAAAGTGCTTGTGGGGGGGTCGGGCATGAAGTATGGAAACGGGCGCGAGGCCCTGTTGGCTGCCGTCGTCAAGGTGGTGGGCGAAAGCGGCTTGGTCGGACTGACCAACCGCAAAGTGGGATCGGCCGCGGGCGTGGACAACAGCCTGATCACGTACTATTTCGGCTCCCGAGATGGACTGCTAGAGGCTGCAACGGAATGGGCTACCAACCGTTCTCTAGAGCAGCTCTCGATTCTTGCCGAAGCACGCCTCGGCACGTCGTTTGCCGAAGCAGTAGTGGACCTCGTGCGCGCTGATCCCGACCTGCAGCTGTTTCAGTTCGAGATGATCATCGCTTCACGACGACAGCCGCAATTGCGTCCTACTGTCGAGCGGCTCTACGACCGGTACATAGACACGTTCCAGAAGATGTTGAGCCTCTACGGCTATCCAGATCGCCGCCCGCTGGCCCGAGCGATCTTCTCATCGCTGGAAAGCCTGTCCCTCCAGCAACTCACCGTCGCATCGCCAGAGGAGGTCAAGGCCGCCATCGCCGATCTCGACGAGTTGCTAGCGCTACGCGCGGGTTCTCCCGCGGGGGCTGGCACTTCAAACGAGGATTTAGCGGATGGCTATCGCGGTGCGTGGGTCCGCTCGCCGGGACGTTAGTGGCCCTTCCGGACCCGGAGTGGCTTTGGCTGGGTTCTGGTCAATGACCTGGAGGTATCGAAAATCCGCAGTATGGTCTACGACCAGCCCGGGCACTTCGAGGCCGTTCGTGTCCTCGGGGTGGATGAGCACAAGTCGCAGTACGTCTGTGGCGACCGGCCGAGCTCTTTGGTGACCGTCCTGGTGGACCTCACCCCCATTGTCGATGGCGCCGGCTCGGCCCGGCTGCTGGAGCTGGTTTAAGGCTGCCGTGGCGAATGCGGTCCCCGCGGAGCGGGCAGTCATGGACCATTTGCTCGTGATGCACCTGGCCGCAGACAGGCGCACTCTGTGTCGAGTTGCTCCCCGACAAGCAGAAGGTCCGCCTCGCGAAGGTGTTCGTCGCCGACGCACCTACGGCGTCAATCAGGAAATGATTGACGCTTACAAGCAACCCTGGCGGCAGGACGGCAAGATCGCGACGTGCGAGTCCGTGCGCTCCATCCACACCGGAGTGCACACCGAGTTACCTGAGCGCGCGCGCCTCGGTCGCTCGTTGCGGAGGAGCCACCGCAAAATCTCGGCGTACTTCGATGTGGGCGCCTCCAACGGGCCCATCAACCGAGGCCTCGAGCACCCGAAACCTCGGTCACTACATCCTGCGGTCACAGACCGCTCCGGCCAACTCTAGACCCGAATCAACGCACTCTGGATCCGGAAGATCCGCAATTCTGCAAGCCAGGGCGCTGCGCTGGACGCTCAATCGGCGAGGCTGCGGGCGATCACCAGGCGCTGGATCTGGTTGGTGCCCTCGAAGATCTGGGTGATTTTGGCCTCGCGCATGTAGCGCTCCGCCGGGAACTCGCGGGTGTAGCCGACGCCGCCGAGCACCTGGACGGCGTCGGTGGTGACCTTCATGGCCGCGTCGGTGGCGGTGAGCTTGGCGATCGAGGCCTCGCGCGAGTACGGGCGGCTGGCGTCCTTGCGGCGGGCGGCGTCCAGGTAGGTGGCGCGGGCGGAGCCGACGGCGGCGGCCATGTCGGCGAGCAGGAAGCCCAGGCCCTGGTGGCCGATGATGGTCTTGCCGAACGCCTCGCGCTCGTTGGCGTAGGCCACGGCGTCGTCGAGGGCCCGCTGGGCGATGCCGGTCGCGACGGCGGCGATGCCCAGCCGGCCCGAGTCGAGCGCGGAGAAGGCGATCAGTAGACCGTCGCCCTCGGCGCCGATCAGCCGATCGGCGTCCACGCGGGCGCCCTCGTAGGAGGCGGTGGTGGTGGGCACACCGTTGAGGCCCATTTTATCCTCGGGCTTGCCGAAGTGCAGGCCTGGCGTCTCGCGGGGCACGAGCAGGCACGAGATGCCGCGCGAGCCCTCGCCGGTGCGGAGGAAGGTGTTGTAGACGTCGGCGATCCCGCCGTGCGTGATCCACGACTTGGTGCCGGTGACCACGTACACCGAACCCGGGCCCTCGCCCTCCCGGACGGCCCGGCAGCGCAGGGCGGCGGCGTCGGAGCCGGCCTGCGGCTCGGACAGCGAGTACGCACCGATCTGCTCACCCGCGAGCATCCCGGGCAGCCACTGCGCCTTCTGCTCGTCGGTGCCGGCGGTGGCCAGCGGGAAGCAGGACAGGCCGTGCACGCTGGTGGCCACCGCCACGGCGGCCCAGCGCGCGCCGAGCTCCTCGAGCACCTGCAGGTACACCTCGTACGGCTGGTCGCCGCCGCCGAACTCCTCCGGGTAGGGCAGGCCGAGAAGGCCGACCTCACCGAGCTGGGCGAACAGGCCCTCCGGGTAGGTGTGGTTCCGCTCATGCTCGGCGGCGATCGGCTCGAGCAGCTTGTCCGCGACGTCGCGCGTCATCTCGAGCAGCTCGTACGCCTCGTCGGTGGGGAGCAGTCGGTCCACGGCCATGGGAGTCCTTCCGGATACGTGGGGGCATCGTCGGGTAATCCCTTCAGAGTGCACCCCTCCGGCGCGGCGGTGCCAGCCCCAAAAGCGGGGGTGCCCGTTAGAGGGTAGTGCGCGTCATGCCCTTGCACGAAACTCTGCAGACATGTCTGCAGATACGACCGAGATCGCCCCGCCCACCGACGTACCCCTGTCGCCGGAGGAGTTGCTGGCGATCTACGACGTCCCCGGTGCCAGCGCCGCGGAGTTCCTCTGCGACCGGCACGGCGCGGAGGCCGTGGCCTTCACGGTGATCGACGCCGACCTCTCCGGTCGCGACATCACCTATGGCGAGCTGCGGACCGAGGGCGAGAAGGTCGCGGCCGCCCTGGCCGACCTCGGGGTGTCCGAGGGCGACCGTGTGGCCACCCTGATGTCCAAGTCGTCCGACCTGGTCTTCACCCTCATGGGCATCTGGCGTCTGGGCGCCGTTCATATGCCGCTGTTCACCGCGTTCGCGTGGCCCGCGATCGAGATGCGGATCACCGGTGGAGACGCCAAGGTGATCATCGCCGACGCCGACCAGCGCGGGAAGATCGAGGAGGCCTCCGTCCCGGTGGTCGTGGCGGGACTCGGCGAGTGCCCCGATGCCCGCGAGGGCGACCTGGACCTGGCGACCATCACCGCGGCGCAGGAGCCGGGCCGGCCCGCCGCGGTCACCGGCCCGGACGCCGGAATGGTCCTGCTGTTCACCTCCGGGACCACCGGAACCCCCAAGGGCGTCGTGGTGCCGGTCCGCGCGCTGGCCGCGTTCCACCAGTACATCGAGACCGGCCTGGACGTGCGCGCCGAGGACGTGTTCTGGAACGGCGCCGACCCGGGCTGGGCCTACGGCCTCTACTACGGCATCCTCGGCCCGATGGCCGTCGGTCGCCGCAGCCTGCTGCTGCATGCCCGCTACTCGCCGGAGCTGGCGTATGCCGTACTGCAGTTCTTCCACGTCACGAACTTCGCCGCCGCGCCGACGGTGTACCGGACGATGCGCGCCAAGAAGGAGATCGCCCCGGCCGACGTGCGCCTGCGCCGCGCCTCGGCCGCCGGTGAGCCGCTGACGCCCGAGGTGATCGAGTGGTCGATCGAGCAGTTCGGAGTGGAGGTCCGCGACCAGTACGGGCAGACCGAGCACGGCATGTTCATCATCAACCCGTGGCACGACTCGCTGCGTGAGGACGTCCGTCCCGGTTCGATGGGCGTGCCGCTGCCGGGGTGGTCCTGCACGGTGCTGGCCGCCGACGAGGACATGCCGGCCCCGGCCGGCGAGCTCGGCCGTGTGGCGATCGACGTCCCCGCGAGCCCGCTCATGTGGTTCACCGGGTACCACGAGGCGCCCGAGAAGACCGCCGAGCGGTTCAGCCCGGACGGACGTTGGTACTACACCGGTGACGCCGCCAAGCTCGACGCCGACGGCCATTTCTACTTCTCCAGCCGCGACGACGACGTGATCATCATGTCCGGCTACCGCATCGGGCCCTTTGACGTGGAGTCCGTCCTGGCCAAGCACCCGGACGTGCTCGAGTCGGCCGTCATCGGCGTGCCCGACGACCTGGCCGGCGAGGTCCTCGAGGCCTACATCGTCTTGCGCGAGGGCCTCGACGGTGGCGCCGAGAAGGAGGCCGAGCTGCAGAAGTGGGTCAAGACCGAGTTCGCCGCGCACGCCTTCCCGCGCAGGATCCACTTCGTGCGCGAGCTGCCCAAGACCCCGTCGGGCAAGATCCAGCGCTTCCTGCTGCGCAAGGAGCGCGCCGGCCAGGCCTGACCTACGGGTGCGCCGGCGGAACTACCATCTGCCCATGAGCTCCGCAGCCACCGGGCGAGCGCTTGGAGCAGGACGCCGCCCTCGGAGCATCCGGGGAGCCGAGCACGGCATCGCGCACGCACTGCTCCTCGTTGACCACTTCGTGGAAGTTATTCATGTTCAGGTTGTCGCGGTACCAGGCCGGTTGGGGTAGTGGTCATAAGGCCCCGTCGTCCGTGCCCCGGGAAAATAGTTTGGTCAGCACAGTCGTTTCCCCTCGATCGGAAGGTGTCCCATGACCGCCGACCCCACCCGCACCGTCATCGTCTCCGGTGCCCGCACCCCGTTCGGCCGCCTGCAGGGAGGTCTGTCTTCCCTGTCCGCACCCGAGCTGGGCGGCATCGCGATCCGCGCCGCTCTCGAGCGTGGGAACGTCCCCGCGGAGGCCGTCGACCAGGTGATCATGGGTCAGGTGCTGTCCGCCGGTAACGGTCAGATGCCCGCACGCCAGGCGTCGCTGGCCGCGGGTATCCCCAAGCGCGTCGACGCCCTGAGCATCAACAAGATGTGCCTGTCCGGGCTCACCGCGATCGCGCTCGCCGACCAGGCGATCCGCTCGGGTCATTCCGAGGTCGTCGTCGCGGGCGGCCAGGAGTCCATGTCGCAGGCCCCGCACCTGCTGCCCAAGAGCCGCGCCGGCTACAAGTACGGCTCGATCGAGGTCCTGGACCACATGGCCTTCGACGGTCTGCACGACGTGCCGACCGACCAGCCGATGGGCGCGCTCACCGAGGCCCGCAACGTCGAGCTCGAGATCACCCGTGAGCACCAGGACGAGTTCGCGGCCATCTCCCACCAGCGCGCCGCCGCCGCGTGGGCAGAGGGGCGCTTCGCCGATGAGGTCGTCCCGGTCACCATCAAGGGCCGCAAGGGCGACACGGTCGTGGCGAGCGACGAGGGCATCCGCGCCGAGTCGACGCCCGAGTCGATGGCCAAGTTGAAGCCGGCGTTCTCCGCGGACGGCACCATCACCGCCGGTTCGTCGTCGCAGATCTCCGACGGCGCCTCGGCGGTCATCGTCACCAGCGCCGCGCGCGCCGAGGCCGAGGGCTGGACCGTCCTGGCCGAGATCGTCGGGTACGGCACCGTGGCCGGCCCGGACTCGACGCTGCAGCACCAGCCCGCCGACGCGATCCTCGACGCCTGCAAGCGCGCGGACGTCGACGTCAAGGACATCGACCTGTTCGAGTTCAACGAGGCGTTCGCCTCCGTCGGCCTGCACTCCACCCGGATGCTCGAGTTGAGTCCGGACGCGGTCAACGTCAACGGTGGCGCCATCTCGATCGGTCACCCGATCGGTGTGTCCGGGAACCGCGTGGTGCTCACGCTGGCGCTCGAGCTCGCCCGCCGTGGCGGCGGACTCGGTGCGGCCGCGCTGTGCGGCGGTGGTGGTCAGGGTGATGCCCTGCTCATTCGGGTGCCCGTGGTCGGCTGAGACCGGCGGGCGACTCGGCCCACCCGGCTGAGTCTCCGACGTCGTCGGGCCATGCGCCGTAGGTCGATCAATCAGTCCAGGTGGCGGCCGGTGGAGCCGGGTCAGCGGACTGTCGGCAAAGGGCCGCAGGTAGCGGCGTTGTCCGCCCTTGCGTAATCGGCCAGTGGTCAAGGTCCAACAAACGGCGGAGCGCCGCGGTCCGGCACCTGTCCGAGCGCACGTCATGCGAGGTGGCGGGCAATACGAACGTGGGAGCTGTCCGGGGAGGGGTCGAGTTCGCACAATCTAAAACTCGGCACCCTTAGGTGGAAGGTCTGCGTATTA
>NZ_AOSR01000002.1:0-157523 GCF_000349585.1 Dietzia sp. UCD-THP | reverse complement strand
TCCGAAGCACGTCCCTAACACAGTACGGCGCATCGATCATGCCCACACCAGTGCTAGCGAAACTGCGGCGGGCACTGCCGAACGCTGGCTTCTACAACTGCTTCGGCCAAAGCGAGATCGGCCCGCTGGCCTCCGTGCTGCGTCCTGAGGAACACGACGCCCGGCCAGCATCGTGCGGACGATCGGTCCTGTTCGTCACCACTCGGGTCGTCGACGACTCCGGGAACGACGTCCAACCCGGGGAGCCCGGGGAGGTGCTCTACCAGTCGCCGCAGTTGTGCTTGGGCTACTGGAACAACCCTGAAGCCACCGAGCGAGCTTTCCGCGACGGATGGTTCCACTCCGGCGACCTGGTCACCAAAGATGCCGACGGGTACATCACTGTCGTCGATCGCCTCTCGGACGTCATCAACTCCGGCGGCGTGATGATTGCACCCCGCGAGGTCGAGGAGGCCCTCTACGAGCACCCCGCGGTCGCCGAGGTTGCGGTCGTTGGAATACCCGATGACCGCTGGATCGAAGCGGTCACCGCCTTCGTCGTGGTCCGGGACGACCAGCAGGTCAGCGACACCGAACTCACCGGGCACGCGAAGACCCTGCTGGCGCCGTTCAAGGTGCCCAAGTCGATCCACTTCGTCAATGCCCTACCCAGGAACCAGAGCGGGAAACTCCTCAAACGAGAACTCCGCGACCCCGTCTCTCCCACTACCTGAAGCGACCCACCGCCACACCTCTACTCGACTGCGCGCTACGAGGCGCAGTCGGGTGAGGCGTCCTGCGAAAAGGAAGAACGCCGTGACCACAGTAGCCATCGCCGGAGCCGGCCCCGTCGGGCTCATGCTCGCCCGGGAACTGCAGATGCAGGGAGTGCGCACAGTCGTGCTGGAAGCAGCAGCTGAACGCTCTCCCTATTCCAAGGCCCTCGGCATCCACGCCCGGACGATCGAGATCCTCACCATGCGCGGATTGGCCGACGACATGCTCGCTGGCGGCATCAGGCTGCCCCGGCACCACTACGCCATGCTGCCGAACAGCATCGACTACTCCAAACTGCCGAGCCCATACGCATTCGTGCTGGCCTACCCGCAGGTCGGCACCGAGAACACGCTCGAATCCGCAGCCCTTTCGGCCGGCGCGGAACTGCGTCGTGAGCACCGAGTCATCTCAGCCAGTCAGTCCGCCGATGAGGTGACGCTGGAGGTCGATGGCCCCGACGGGCACTACACCGAACAGGTCGAGTACCTGGTCGGCTGTGATGGCGGCCGAAGTGTGGTCCGCGAATCGGCCGGCATCGACTTTCCCGGCTCAGAGGTCACCTTTTGGTCCTTCCTCGGCGAGGTCTACCTCGACTCTCCGCCCGAGCGCGGCTTCGTTCGCCACGGTGAACACGGCGCCATCTTCGTCGCACCGGTTCCCGGTGGCTTCTATCGAGTGTCAGGCATCGACCTTGCCCGCCAAGATCCACAGGGCCCGCTCGAATTCGACGAGTTCCGAGAGACGGTGATCCGGACGGCCGGAGACGATTTCGGCATGCGTGACCCCGTCTGGTTGACCCGGTTCGGGGACGCGTCGCGGCTCGCGTCGCAGTACCGAAACGGGCGGGTTTTCGTGGCCGGCGACTCAGCGCACATTCACTACCCCGCTGGCGGAGTCGGACTCAACATCGGCCTGCAGGACGCGCTGAACCTTGGCTGGCGGCTCGGTCACGTCATCAACGGAACGGCCGACGAAGACCTCCTCGAGGGCTATCACGCAGATCGCCACCCTGTCGGGCAAGCACTGATGACCACCAGTCAGGCTCAGACCGCAGTAATCAAAGCCTTCGCCCCGGGCGATCAAGGTCTACGCACACTGACTAACGACCTCATTGGCTCGGTGACAGAGATGAACTACGAACTCGCCCTACGCTTGTCGGGGCTGGCAGTGCGCTACCTGGCGCCCGAGGGTTCTCTTCCCATCGTTGGCACCCGCGCTCCCGACGTGCAGCTCACCAGTCCTGCCGGACAGAGCCTCTTCGATCAGCTCGATCGTCCCCGCTTTGTGCTGCTTCATCGCGACGACCTCACACTCGAAGGTCTCGAGGATGTGCACACGGTAGCCGCTGATGCAGACGCAATCGATACAGCCGGCTGGACGGCAGTCACCGCGGCGCTCGTCCGCCCCGACGGCTACGTCGCCTGGGCCACTCACACCCAAGACTCCACCTGTGCGGGCGCCGAAGCAGCCGACGCGCTTTCTCATACACTGCGGCCGTCGGCGGCGCACGCGATAACGGCACCGGTCACGTGACCACGGGCCGGAAAAAGCGGCCGGCCCTCTAACCGAACTAAGCACACTCATCCACTACACGCGGTTCGCATTCTGCGGACCAATCCGTGGCAAGCCGCCACGGCAACGAAAGGAATCCCATGATCGGGGTTATCGGTTCCACAGGTCAGGTCGGCGCACCATTGATGGAGGTATTGACCGCGGCTAATGTCCCGGTGAAGGCCCTCGCGCACAGTCCCGAATCGGCACAGAAACTGAGCGGCGACAACGTGCAGGTCGTAATTGGCGACGTTCGTAACGACGAGGACGTCCGTGACTTCATGCAGGGAGTCACCAGCTTGTTCATGTTGACCCCGCCGGCCGAAGATCAGGTCGAAGTTCAGAACAAACTCGTCGACGCAGCCGTAGAGTCCGGTGTCGACAGCATTGTGAAGCTGTCGGTCTACACGGCCGCAGACGACTCGCCCTGCGGATTCAGCCGCTGGCACGTCGTCAACGACCGCTACATCGCCGCCAGCGGGCTGGACTACACCATCCTGCACCCACATTCGTTCATGCAGAGCATGGCCGTGCAGTTCGCCGGTCGCATCCGAGCGAACGGGATCATGGAGGCCGCCGTGCGGCCTGACGCCGGAATCACCATGATTGATGTTCGCGACGTCGGCGCAGTTGCCGCCCAGGTCCTGCTCGAGAACAACCACCAGAACGAGACCATCCTCATCACCGGTCCCGAGGAAGTCACCTACTCGGGGTGCGCCGCCCAGGTGGCCGAGGCGCTCGACACAAGCATTGAGTATCGCAAGGTCTCAGTTGATGAAGCGCGCGCCAATTTCGTTGCTGACGGCGTTCCCGGATGGGTCGCCGACTCATTGGTCGGACTGCATTTCATGTACGACACCGGCCTGTTGAACCCTCGCATTGATACGGTGCGACGCTTCACCGGACGACCGGCGCGAACCTTCTCCGACTACCTCGCCGACAATCTCGCCGACTGGCGTTGATACCAGCCTCTGGCGTGGCTGCCCCAGCGCAGCCACGCCAGAGCACCCAGTACATTCACCACCGTCGACCGCCCTGCGGTCACCAGCGCAGAACAGAGACATCTTGATGCCCACAACCGACGTCGTCGTCATCGGTGCAGGCCACCAGGGCCTTGTCGCTGCCATCACGCTCGCCGATGCGGGTTTGAAGGTCGTTGTGGTGGAGGCGGCTGACGAGATCGGCGGCGCGGTCCGCAGCAGTGAACTAGTGCGCCCCGGTCTCGTGCACGACCGCTACGCCATGAACATGAACCTCTTCCTCGGTTCACCGTTTTATGCCACTTACGGTGATGAGCTGTCCTCGGCCGGTCTCGAGTTCTCACACTGTCGCCACGCGTATGCCTCGGCGTTTCCCAACGCACCCAGTATCCGGATCTCCGACGACGCCGACGAGAACCAGCGCATGTGGGAGGAGCACGATCCAGGGGATGCCAAGGGCTGGCGTCGCCTGAGCGAGGTATTCGCCGACGTTGCCAGCAGTTACGGCCCGCTATCCAGCAACGTCTTCCCGTCGCGCAGCACCGCGTCAGTGATCCGTTCGGTGCTCTTCAAACGGCAGCACACCAGCGTGTCCGAACTCCTGCAGGTCATGACCTCCACTACCCGCTCGCTGGGCGAGAGATACTTCGCATCTCCAGAGGCCCGATCAATGGCCGCAGCATGGGGCATGCACGTCGATTTCGCTCCCGATGTCGCGGCCGGGGCGATCTTCCCACTGCTGGAGATGTACGCCGATGCCGAACACGGAATGAATGTAGTCAAAGGAGGGGCTTCCAACCTTCCCCGTGCGCTGGCCGCAATGCTCTCCACCCGCGGTGTGCCTATCCACACCGGCAAGGCCGTGGAGTCGATCCAAGTGGCAAGCGGGCGTGTCCAGGGTGTTCGACTCGCAGACGGGGAACACATCACCGCCCGTCACGGCATCCTGTCCACTGCCACGCTGCCGGCCGTGGTCCACCGCCTGCTCCGCAACCAGCCGGTGCCTTCCTCGATGGCTCTCGCCGCCGACAACTTCCGCTTTGGGCCCGGGACCTTCATGCTTCACCTTGCACTCTCGGGTCCGATTCCATGGCAAGACAGTCGTCTCGCGGACTCGGCCTACGTGCATCTTGGGCCCTACGTCGACGACATGGCCCGCACCTACCAACAGGCCCTCGCCGGGGTTCTTCCTGACGAACCGCTGTTAGTGGTCGGACAAACAAGTACCGTCGACCCGAGCCGCAACACCAGCGAGGACGATCGGCTTCACGCGGTGTGGATTCAAGTCCGGATGGTCCCCGCTGAGATCACCGGTGACGCGAATCCGCACGGCGCCGGTGGCGACCTCACCGGCCGGTCGTGGGACGAAGCGACCGAGCCGTTCGTCCAGCGAATCCTGGAGAAACTCGAACGTTACGCTCCCGGAGTCACTGAGTCAGTCATCGGACATGCGGCGGAGAGCCCTAGCGACCTGCAATCCGGCAACGCCAACCTCCACGGCGGGGACTCGGTCTCGGGCAGCCATCACCTCGACCAGTTCATCGGCATGCGGCCCTCGATGTCACTGTCGCGCTACCGCACGCCAATAGACGGGCTCTACCTCGCCGGCGCATCGACGTGGCCAGGTGCAGGGGTCAACGCGGTATCTGGCCAGCGCTCGGCGGAACAACTAGTCCGAGGCACTACCCTCCCCCGCCGGAAACGGCTGCCGCGGTGACACCCCGGGCAGTCCCGCGGCCTGCCCGTTTAACAAAGGGAGGCCAGTCACCTGATGGCGGCGACACCCGCGACTACACTGATGCGTGATACTCATCACTCCAATCAAGGGTGACGCGCACCATGAATGCCCATCTGACCTCGACGGCCGACAACACCCCCACACCGACCGAAGTGACAGTCACCACAAGCGATCCTGCGGAGTTGTCCACCCGGCTCAGCCAGGTCTACCCAGACGCGCGGGTCGACTCACCGCCGCTGAACAGGGTCGTTGATGTCCGGTTCCAAGAGCATCAGCTTCCTGGACTGTGGTTCGCTAACTTCTCCATCTCGACCGCGTCCATGCTCCTGCCAGAGAACCCCTTCTACAGCGTCTTAATCTCCACGACCGGCCAGGTTGTCTCGCGACTCGGCGGCCGGGAGATCGCCACCGAGGGCCACCAGTGCGTGGTCGTCTCTGCGGGGGAAGACGCGGCCGTCGACTACTTCAGTGACACTAGTGCGACGTCCCTGCGGTTTGCCCCACAGCTGGTCCATGACGAGATCGCACAAACCCTCGGGCGGACAGTGCTCAAACCGATTCGGTTCGACCCCCACCCCCCAGTCGGCACCTTTCGCGCGTTGGAATCGATAATGACCCTGCTCCGCATGGAACTTGGACAGGCCAGCGTCCTGGAGCGCGCGCGAACTGCACACCACCTCAGTCGAATGGCCGTCAGCAGTCTGATCCATTCCATCCCGAGCAACTACACAGAAGCGCTCGCTGCGCCATCTGGCTTCACCGGCCCCCGACCGATCCGCGCGGCCGTCGAGGCACTGGAGGAGAATCCGCTCGAGTACGCATCCGTCTCCGATCTCGCCCGCGAAGTGGCGTTGAGCGTCCGTGCACTCCAAGACGGGTTCACCCGCCATGTCGGCACAACGCCAATGCGATACCGACACCGGGTCCGCCTGGAGCGAGCCCGCCACGAACTCATCCAGTCCTCCCCACATGACACAACCGCTACGGCCGTCGCCGCTCGCTGGGGGTTCTACAACTACGGGAGATTCTCTGCGGACTACCGCCGCCAGTTCGGCGCCACCCCACACGAGAACCTCCGCGCCGGGGAGACTCACAACGGCACCTGAGTCGGCTCATTGTCGGATCGCGTTTCTGTCCACGAGCAGAGGATCGCTGTCGCGTTGGACGATCCTCAACAGCGACTCCGACCCGGCTATCTGGAGCCCACGACGGTCGAAGCTCTCTGACCTACCATATGGTCGGTAGGGTGGTGGCATGGCCACGAAACCGGAGATTCTTGATGATGCGATCGAAGTGCTGCGCCGTGGTGAGCCGTTCACGATCGATGCTGTTGCGCGCGAGGCTGGCCTGACGAAGCCAGGGGTAGTGCACCACTTTGAAACTAAGGAGGCATTGGTGCTGGCGGTGGTGGACCGGATCGCAGATCGGTGGTTGACAGTGCTGCGCAAGCAGGCAGGAGAGGACAGCAGCCCAGCCGAAAGATTGCGAGCCTACGTGGAGCACGCGGTGACGGGAGAGTTCGACCAGAGCGACCTTGCGCTGCTGGTCGACGTCCGACTGAGGGAAATGCTGGCAGCCCAGTGGACGCAACGCATGGACCCGTGGTTCGGGACCGAGATCACAGGGACACCCCGGCAGCGTGGTGCGCTGCGGGCCGCCAGGCTCCTGGCTGACGGGGCGTGGTTCAACAAAGGACTTGGCATTCAGGCGGTTCGCGGGGATGGGGAAGACGCAGTGTATTCGGCTGCGATGAGATTGCTGGACGAAGGTGGGGCAAAGTGAGCCGACAAGCGAAGGGGTGGCTGTTGCTGGTCGGCGCGATCCTATTGGAGGTCGCGGGATCGCTGTCACTGAAGGCCGCGCTTAATGCGCCTGCTCTCTATGCGGTCGTCGTGATCGGCTATGTGGGGGCGTTCGTGTTCCTGGCTCTGGTACTGCGCACAGGAATGGCCCTTGGTGTCGCCTACGGTATTTGGGGCGCATCCGGGGTCGCGTTGACGGCATTGTTGTCGATGGTGTTTTTCAATGAGCCGCTGACCACGCTGATGAGTATCGGCACCGTCGTCGTAATCGGTGGAGTGCTGTGTGTGGAACTCGGCGCCCAGATGGGACACAAGAACAAGAAGGGCGAGGTGGCCCGATGACCTGGCTCTTTCTCATCGCCGCCATCGCATTTGAGGTGTTCGGCACTATCTCACTGCGCATCGCTGTGGACAAAAAGCTCTGGTACGCGGGCGTGGCCGTCGGGTACTTACTGGCGTTCACGATGCTGTCGTTGGCGTTGGCCGCCGGCATGGCTCTCGGTGTCGCCTACGGAATTTGGGCCGCCTCTGGGGTGGCGTTGACGGCGATCATCAGCCGTTTCCTGTTCAGGGAGCCCCTTACCTGGTTGATGGGGCTCGGCGTCATCCTCATTGTCGGCGGCGTACTCCTAATTGAGCTCGGCGCCGCTTACTGAGCACCCAGGCACACAGCGGACGGTCCACCAAGTGGTCCGCGACCGCGACGCCGCGAGCGACTGCCGTTCCTCGGTGCCAGAGAGCGATGATCACTGCGTGCGGTAGGCACTTTTGCCATGGCCAATTCCTCCTATGCGGTGTTTCACCGTCTGCATAATCAGGAATAGCTTCTTCTGACCGAACTCGGCTCCTCTTAAACCCGCAGGCCAGTGCGCTGCATCTCACGTTAGGATCCCTGGAGATGCGCGTCACAGCCAAATTCCGCGGCGCTCCGGCCACTTTCCGCCGAAGACCGACCCGATGCACGAAATCGACCGCGGGAACGCCGCCGGTGCCCGATCATTGAACACAGAACTCCTGCACTTGACGATCAGCAATCGAACACGCGTCGGGCACGAGCGGTTGAACGGTACCCATCACATGTCGAGTGCTCAGCCCGCCTGATTCAACAGGCGCTCCGACGTCGCCAAGGAGAGTCAGCCCGAGGTTGCAACACGCAGCCTGGAGCCAGCGGAACGAGTGGAAGCGAGAGCACAGATCATGGAACCTTTTGACGCAGTTGTGATCGGATCTGGCGTAAATGGCCTCGTCGCGGCCGCCGAGCTCGGTTTGGCTGGCTGGCGTGTAGCGATCATTGAACGCAATGAGAATCTAGGTGGATTCATTGCCTCAGGCGAACGAACGCTGCCCGGATATGAACATGACATCTATTCTTCTTGGCATCCGCTTTTCGTCTCCGGCGGCGCCTACGCCGCAATCGGCGACAAACTCCATGCGCACGGACTCGAGTATCGAAACACCGACGCTGCCCTCACTGGGAGCGTCGCCCGCGACCTTACCTCGGTCGCTTATCGAGACCCCCAGCGCACGGCCGAAGGGTTCGCCGAAGCCCACGACCAAGATGCGTACGTGGCGATGCTGGATGAGATGGGGGCACGCTCAGGCACAGTGTTCGGGGCCCTCGGGTCAGACCTGCGATCGAAGAAGACCCTTGCGAAGCTGGGTTTCGATGCACTGCGCAAGCAGAAACTCGACGGTGTTGAAATGCTCGCCCGCGACGCACTGACCAGCGGGCGGTCATTCACAAGGGCACGGTTCAACGGTACCGAAGCGGACCAAATCTGGGCGCCATGGCTACTGCACGCCGGGATGTCGCCCGACAACGCTTCCGGCGGGATGATGATCCCGGTCCTCGCCGCCACGATGCACGGATTTGGTCTGCCCATCGTGGCTGGCGGCGCAGGAAACTTCGTGGCCGCCTTCGAGAGCCTGTTCGCCGAGCTCGGAGTAACGGTGATGACCGGCAGAACTGCTGAATCCATCACCGTGGCCGACCAGCAGGCTACCGGAGTCGTTACCGACAAAGGGCTAGTGAGCGCACGTCACGCTGTACTCGCCAGCGTCACACCGCAAGCACTGTACGGGACGCTGCTCAGTGACGTCCCACCGAGAATCCAGCGAGAAGCACAGCAGTACCGGTACGGTCGGGCGGCCATCCAAATTCATGTCGCCCTGGACCGGCCCCTGAAGTTCGCGGACGAACGACTTTCCGACGTTCCACTCGTTCACGTCAGCGATGGCTCGGCGAGCACCGGAATCGCATGCGCGCAAGCTGACGCCGGCCTCCTTCCCACCGAACCGACAATCGTTGTCGGCCGCCAGCAGATCCTGGATCCGGACCGTGTGCCCGAAGGCAAAGGTGCCCTCTGGCTTCAACTGCAGGAAGCACCCTGGCAACCGCGTGGCGACGCCGGAGGAACCATCGATGTCGACGGCACCTGGTCACAAGAAACGACCGCAGCCTATGTTGACCGCGTCCTGAACAGGCTCGAGGAGCACGCGCCAGGCTTGACCTCTACCATCCTCAAAATCGACACCATCACTCCACCGGAGCTGGCCGCAGCTAACCCCAATGCCGTCAAGGGCGACCCGTACAGCGGTTCGTCGGAGCTGGACCAGAACCTCCTATGGCGACCACTGCCGCACGCCTCGCACCAGACGCACGTGCCCCGAGTCTGGCACGTCGGTGCCTCCACGCACCCCGGCGCCGGACTCAACGGCGGGTCTGGACACCTTGTAGCCCAGATTCTCATCAAGAAGAACCTCAGCGGCGTCAAGAAATAGCCAGGGCCGCCGTGCCCTTTCTCCGTAGGCGCGGCGCGTATCCGTCTACCGATCCTGAAAAGGGAATGGATTGGCGGCTCGTCAAGAAGATTGAGGGCATCGCGCGGTCAGGGGAAGACAGATCCGACTCTTGCGTCGAACTCAACAGGTCGCTAGCTCGATCGGGGACGCTACATCCGCGCCGTATTGCTTGCCAGACTTGCAGCCACCACTGACAAACTCGTGGCACGCTGCTGACACCGGTTTGGCAAACTGACAAACTGTTTGGCAACCGACAGGCACTACAACCCCCGCGCCATGTCGACGAACCGCGAGTAGTGCAGCTGGTGCGCCACGGTGATGGTGGAGGTCGGGCCGCCGCGGTGCTTGCCCAGGATCAGGTCGGCCTCGCCGGCGCGGGGGTCGTCGCGTTCGGTTGAGTCGGGGCGGTGGAGCAGCATGACGATGTCGGCGTCCTGCTCCAGCGAGCCGGACTCGCGGAGGTCGGAGACCTGGGGCCGCTTGTCGGTGCGCTGCTCGGGGCCTCGGTTCAGCTGGGAGATGGCAATCAGGGGAACGTCGAGTTCCTTGGCCAGCAGCTTGAGCTGGCGGGAGAACTCGGAGACCTCCTGCTGGCGGGACTCGACCTTCTTGCCGCTGGACATCAGCTGCAGGTAGTCCACCACGATCAGGCGCAGGTCGTGCTTCTGCTTGAGCCGGCGGGCCTTGGCCCGGATCTCCATCATGGTGAGGTTGGGCGAGTCGTCGATGAACAGCGGCGCCTCGGAGATCTCGCCCATCCGCCGGGCCATGCGGGTCCAGTCCTCGTCGCTCATCTTCCCCGACTTCATGTCGGAGAGCTTGACCCGCGCCTCGGCGCTCATGAGGCGCATGACGATCTCGGTCTTGCTCATCTCGAGGGAGAACAGCACGGAGGACAGCCCGTTCTTGATGGAACACGAGCGCATGATGTCCAGGCCGATGGTGGAGTTGTGCGTGGGGATCGCGGTGGGGCCGGCCAGGTACAGGTGATCGTCGGCGGCCACCTCGATGCACCTCACCGGCACGCTGTGCGCGCCCCGGACGTCGATGATCAGCCGGTCAGTTCGGCCCGAACCGGCGCTCTCGGGCACGAGGATCCCGAAGTCGCTCACCAGCATCAGCGTCTCGAGGGACTTGGTGGTGACGGTCTGGTGGGTGCCGCCCATCTCGATCCGCCACTCGTGCTCCGCGTCGGCCACGATCTCCGCGCCGTCGTTGAACCGCAGCGTGAAGCACGGACGGTCCTCCCACACGTCGGTCACGGCCACCACCTCGGTCGGCTGCCCGTCGGAGCCGAGCACCCGGTCGCCGACGCCCACCTCCCCCATGGTCGTCTCGCCGTCCGGGGTTGGGAGGACGGTGTCCAGGGCGAGGGCCTTACCGACGCCGGGGCGGGCGGCGATGATGATCATCTGCCCGCCGTGGAGGCCGTTGGTGACGGCGTCGAGGTCGGCGAAGCCCGTGGGGACACCGTTGCTCAGCCCGCCGGCGGTGTGGATGGCGTCGATCTCGTCCATCGTGGGCTGCAGGAGCTCCTCGATGATCACGTAGTCCTCGGTGGTCCGGCGCTCGGTCACCTCGAAGATCTCCGCCTGCGCCCGGTCCACGACCTCGGCCACGTCGGCGCCCTCGGACCCCGAGTAGCCGAACTGCACGATTCGCGTGCCCGCGTCGACCAGACGGCGCAGGATCGCCTTCTCCGAGACGATCTGCGCGTAATACCCGGCGTTGGCGGCCGTGGGCACCGTGGAGATGAGGGTGTGGAGGTAGGTGGCGCCGCCGGCACGCCGCAGATCGCCACGACGGTCCAGCTCGGCGGCCACGGTGACGGCGTCCGCCGGCTCGCCGCGGGCGTAGAGGTCCAGGATCACGTCATAGACGGCCTGGTGCGACGGTTTGTAGAAGTCGCCCGGCTGGATCTCCTCCACCACGTCCGCGATGGCGTCCTTGCTGAGGAGCATCCCGCCGAGCACCGATTGCTCCGCGGTGAGATCCTGCGGCGGTGTGCGACCGAAGTCCGAGCCTCCACCCTCGTCAGGCGGAGGCGGCATCTCGTCGGATCCGTCGAAGACCCCCTGCGCCATGACCTCTCCTCTCCGCCTCACGCCCTTGCGTGCGGTACTCCCGAGCCGACTCGCCTGCTCCGCGTGACCAGTTCACTGTAGGCCACCGGAGCGACACGCCCGGCAGTCACCCATCAAGTTATCCACAGGTTTCTCCACAATCGTTGGTGGCCGACTGTGGACAACTGTGGATGAATGTGCGATTCGCTGGGCCGACGCCGGGCCACCTGTGGACAACCAGTGGAGTACACGGTCGCGAATGAACAAACGTGCTGGTCATCCCCTACTTTGTCGCCCCGGTGGTCGGTGGAGAGCTGCCGTTAACACGAACCCCTCGTCGACGCAATAGGTAACGAAAGATGAACATTATCGGTATCGGAACCGACACCATTGTATTTAGCCGCCGGCGTTATCCACAGGCGGTCCACAACCCCCGGGCGTTGATGACGAAGGCCCCGGCCGTCTCGGACGACGACCGGGGCCCCTCGTGGGAGATCAGGCGGGAACGACCTCGAACGCGACCTTGGCGGTCGTGTCGTGCCCCAGTTCGACGACGACGCTCTGGGCGCCGGTCGACTTGATGTGCTCCTTGGGCATGTGGACGGCGCGCTTGTCGACCGCCGGCCCCCCGGCCGACTTGATCGCGGACGCGACGTCGCCCGCGGTGACCGAGCCGAACAGCTTGCCGGTGCCGGAGGTCTTGACCGCGACCTTGACGTCCGCGAGCGACTCGAGCTTCTGCTTGAGCTCGTTGGCGTGGTCCGAGTCGCGCACCTCACGGGCCTCCTGGACCCGCTTGATCGACTCGATCTGACGCTCGGCGCCCGGGGTGGCCACGATGGCCAGCCCGCGCGGGAGCAGGAAGTTACGACCGTATCCGCCCTTGACCTCGACGATGTCGCCCGGCGCACCGAGCTTGTCGACGTCGGCGGTGAGGATCAGCTTCATGATCCGTCTACCTTTCTTTCCTCCGACGAGCCGACCGGGGCCGGACTCTCGCGAGGTCATGTCTCTTGCATATGGGGTGGGGCGCACTCCGCGCCCCGAGGGAAAAGACCCTGGGATCAGAACGGGGGCTCGTCGTCCATGCCGCCGAAGCCACCGGAACCGCCGGCCCGCGGAGCACTGCCCCACGGGTCGTCGTTCTGCTGGCCGCCGCCGTAACCACCCTGCGACTGGCCGCCGGACTGGTATCCGCCGCCCTGTTGACCGCCGCCCTGCTGGCCACCGCCCTGGAAACCGCCCCCGCCGCCGTCGCGGTTGGTGCGGGTGACCTTGGCCGTTGCGTACTTGAGCGACGGGCCGACCTCGTCGACCTCAACCTCGTACACCGTGCGCTTCTCGCCCTCACGGGTCTCGTACGACCGTTGACGCAGGCGACCGTTGACGATGACGCGCATCCCCTTCTGCAGGGACTCCGCCACGTTCTCGGCGGCCTGACGCCACACGTTGCAGGTGAGGAACAGGCCTTCGCCGTCCTCCCACTGGTTGGTCTGGGAGTTGAAGCGGCGCGGCGTCGAGGCGATCCGGAAGTTCGCCACCGCGGCACCCGACGGTGTGAACCGCAGCTCGGGGTCCGCGACGATGTTCCCGACCACGGTGATGGGGGTGTCGCCCTGTGCCATGCGCTTGTCCTCCGTGTTGACGCTCAGGTGGATGCGATCGGAGCTCGACCGACCACGCCCAGGTTAGCGGGCGAGCCGGACAGTCCGGGTCACTTGTCGGCGCGGAGCACCTTGGTGCGGAGCACGTTCTCGTTCAGACCGAGCTGACGATCCAGCTCCTTGACCGCGTCCGGGTCGGACTTGATCTGGACGACGGCGTAGATGCCCTCGGTCTGCTTGTTGATCTCGTAGGCGAAGCGGCGCTTGCCCCAGACATCGACCTTGTCGACCGAACCGCCCTCTTGCCGGATCACGTTGAGGAACGTGTCCAGCGACGGCGCCACGGTGCGCTCGTCGAGACTCGGATCGAGGATGACCATCACTTCGTATTGACGCATGGGACCTCATCACCTCCTGTGGACTACAGATTCGGCCACGGGATCTCCGTGGCAGGAGGGTCGTTGCGTCAGCAACCCGGTAAGGCTACCCCGCGTGCGCTCGGCGAACGAAATCCCCCGGGGCCGCGGCCCCGCCTGACCTCTCAAGCCACTGCGACCCTCCGACGGCCTGCCCGACCCGTGAGAGCCGTCAGAGATCGTCGAGCCCGATGTACCCGTCTTCGACCGCGCGGATCAGTAATCGGACCTTCGTCCGGGCAGGACGGCCAACCGCGTCGTACTTCGACCGCACCCGCTGGATGTAGGTGCTGACGGTGGAGTCCGCGAGGAACAGGCGCTCGGTGACCTCCCGCTTGCTGTCGCAGGCGAGCCATGCGATGAGCACCTCGACCTCGCGCTCGCTGAGCTCGGGCCGGGGCCCGGGTAGGACCTCAGGCCGGCGCACGGGCCCCCGCGTGGGCTCAAAAGGAATGGTGGCAGTCACATTGACCTCCGTCGGATGAGAGCGACCTGATAGTACCGATAAACCGAGATCCGGCTTCGCCCTGGTCCAGGCGCGTTCGACAGTCCGTACAAGGCCCTCTCGCAGCGTTCGCGCTACCGGAAACTGCTGATCAGCGCCCTTGGCACTAACCCTAGGAGCCGACGCGGGGCAGGTCCACCCCCCAGAAGCAGGGGTATGAAGAGCTGCTTAGCTCACGATTACCGGGTGGCCGTCGTGGTCGTACTCCAGTCGCGCGATCCCCCCGGGAGTGGTGTGGACGATGGTCGCGAGGGCGTCACGTCGCGGTGGGAGGATGCGAATGGTCAGCGTTCCGTTCACCGCCCCCTCCATCGCGTCAGAGGCAGCGGCGAGAATCCGTTCACGGGCCGTTTCCTCGGCTGCGTCAAGGCCGTGGTCATCGAGCAGGACGACCTCGACACCTCGTGAGCGCGCGGTGCGGGCGGCCGCGGTGAGCTCGGGACCGGCGAGGCCCGGCGCCCGGAGAGAGTCCCGGAGGTGGGCCTCCAACAACGCGCACGCCCGATGGTCGTTGTCGGCGAGCGGCTCGCTCTCGGTGAGACGGTGGAGCAGCGGGCGGGCCAGATCGTCCAGGTGGGCGAGTTGGCGGTCCCGTTCTTCCAATATCGCGAGGTCGGCGGCTTCGGCGGCGGCACGGGCGAGCGTCTGGCGGCGGAGAGCGTAAATGTCGCGGGCGGCGGGCCGGATCGTCAGGGCGAAGTAGGTCGCCATCGCCACGGGTGCGAGGTTCATCGCAGAGATCGACAGGCCGTGGGCGGCGCCTTGCCCGGTCATCTCGGCCCACACTATGCAGGTCACGATCATGACCGTCATCCCCACCCATGCCCAGAGCGTCCGGCCGCGAACGCACATGTAGGTGTAGACGGCGGTTGCCGCAGCGAGCGGCCATACCTGTAACAACCCGATGATCGGGACCGGTACGACCATGAGGATCAGAGCGATGGCGATCGGGCCCACCACGGTCAGGTAGGCGGTCCATGGCGCGGGTAACGGGTCTCCGGGGACCCTGATGAGCGCGACCGCACCGATGCAGATGACCAGCCATGCTCCGGCTACCGCCCATTCCCCCTCGGCGGGACGGTTCGCCCAGGCCACGATCGCGAACGTCGCCACGAAGGCGATCACGATCGCGGTTGCCGCGTGGGTGCGCATGCCCAGGAGTTCGCGCACATCTCGGACGTCATCGGGTGGGGTCACGGTTGCCGCCACCCGAGGTGCACGGTGGTGCCGGCGCCGCGGCGGGTGTCGATACCGGCGGACCCACCGGGAAGGCGGTTCATGCGTCCGAGGATGCTCACCGCGATGCCGAGGCGGTGCGGAGCCACAGTGGCGGGGTCGAATCCGGCGCCGTCGTCCCGAGCCTGGACTTTGATGCCGGTGTCCGTCACCGTGACGGTCACGGTGCGAGTGGCGTCGGCGCCGGCATGCAGACGGCTGTTGCGGACCGCCTCCGCCAGTGCGGAACCCAGCGCCCGGACACTCTCAGCAGGAACCGACTCCAGATCTCCCTTGCGATAGACGATGAAATCCGTGCGATCGTCAGCATCAGCCGCCGAGGCCCGCAAGTGTGCCAGCGCACGCTGGAGCGGGAACGGCTCGTTCGATCCTCCACCCCGGCGGAAGTCGTCGAGCTGAGCGATCGTCGATGCCGCGAGAGAGCTGACGAGCTCCCGGGGCTGTTCGCGTGAGGCGGCGAGGAGCGTCGACATCACGTTGTCGTGGATGAGGGCGTCGAACCGCTCCCGCTCCACCGCCCGGGCCCGCTCCGCCGCAGCGTCGGCCGCCGCGGTGTGGGCCTCTTCCGTGGTGGCGTCGAGTAGTCGCCCCGTTCGCAGGGCCATCACCGCGCCCCCGACGAACAGGGTGGAGTAGATGAACGCGAACATGGTGTCCGGGATGAACATCGCCACCTGCGCTTCCTCCCGAGCGGCGGTGTTCATCGCCTGCACACCCACACACGCGATCATCAGATATGCGAACGCCACCGATGCGGGCCAGGCGATGGCCGCGGCCAAGGCCGCCAGTCCGGGAATCGCGAGCCACACGACCTCATGGGCCGGGAGGTCAGGCCCATTCCACGCCGCAGGCCAGCAGGCCATAGCAGCGAAGTACAGCAGTGCCGCTGCAGCCGCGGCCCGGCGCACCAGGCGGATATCGGCCCGGAACGACAGCACTGCGAGCAGCAACCCACTGCCGAACACCATGATCACCGCCGTCGGCGTCCACCACGGATCCATACGAGATGCCATCAGCGTGATGGACGGCGACAGGACCACCAGATACGCGAGGTAGCCGACACTGATGAACCTCGCGAACATCCGCGAGATCCGTTCAGTATTCTGGCCCGCGACGGCCGGATCCAGCCTCCGGTCCGAGCCCCTGTTCATCGGTCCTCGCGTTGCGGAACCGGGAGATAACCGTCCTCGACAGCCCGCTTGAACAACTCGATCTTGGTGTCTGCCGGGCGTCCCGCAGCAGAGTACTTCCCCCGGATCTTTCCGACGTACTCGTTGACCGTGTGCGGACTCAGACCGGTCAGCCGGGCGACCCTGTCGGCCTTCTCGCCTGACGCGTACAACGCGAGCACCTCCTGCTGCCGAGGACTTAGCCCCACACCCGGCAGATCCGGGTCACCGTCGATCGCCGCCGCCCACTCGGTCGTCACCACCTGACGCCCCTGCGCTGCTGTCACGATCGCCTCGATCACCATGTCGTCGGGCGAGGACTTCCGCACGACTCCCAAGACCCCAGCCTTCGCGGCGAGCCGCACCAGATGGGGGTTCTCCGCCCCGGTGAACACCAGGGCCTCGAGACCTGCCGCGCGAAGCTGTTCGACGTTCACCGTCGGCGACGAACCATCGGACAGACGCAGGTCCAACAGCACAAGATCCAATTCGACGTCCTGGGCCAACAGTTCCGGGACGGTGGCCGCCGACGCGGCCACCGCCAGCCCCGGGTGACCGGAGAGCATCACCTCGAGCCCCAGCACCACCGATGAATGGTCCTCGACGACACCGATCCGTTTCACAGCCACCTTCGTAATCTCCCCCGAATCCAGGCAACCCGAACATTCCCTGGAACCGATCTACCCCATCAGCCCCCGGGGAGACCTGTTAACGCAGACATTTCACCCGTGCCGCAGGCCGATCGTCAACGCCAGGGCCACGGGTATCACCGTGAGAAAGAGGAATGCCGCCACGGTCCAGGAGATCCACACGGGTTGGCGCCAGCCCGCACGATGACCGCCGGCGGCGGTGACCATGCAGACGAATCCGATGAGGATGCACAGGAACATCCAGATCATCGCGGTGGTGCTCATCCGGTGGTGTCCTCCTTCTGACGGACCCGGCGGGACCCGTCGTCGTCATCGTCGTTGCCATCGTCGTCGTCATGGCCGCCGGCACCGGCCGGTGGGCCGACCAGCGGTTCCCCAGGATCGGCGAGCACCCCGGCCAGGGGGTCCGGCCCCTCGGGTGCGCCCTGGTGCGCCAGCCGGACCAGGTCCAGGTGCGGCCGGTAGATCTCGCGGATCACCACCACGCAGACGGCCACCACCAGCAGGTCGCGCACCAGCACGAGCGGGTGGAACGTCTCCGCCCCGATCCCCTTCTCGGCGACCCCGTGGAAATAGGACATGTGTGCCACCCACAACAGGGCGTCGACGGCCATCCACGGCACCAGCAGCCTGGCCCGCGGCACCGCCAGTACCGCGAGCGGGACCAGCCACAGCGAGTACTGCGGGCTCCACACCTTGTTGGTGAGCAGGAAGACCGCCACGATGAGGAACGCCAACTGGGCGATCCGCGGGGTGGTGGGCGCGGTGAGGCCGATGACCAGCACCGCCACGCACCCCAGGGCGAACAGGGCCAGGGACACCGCGTTGAGTGTGGCGGGGGCCTCGCCCGCGGCGCGTCCGGCGTCGAAGCCCGCCCAGCCCGTCAGGGTCTGCATGACGGCGTAGATGCTCTCGGGGTTGGCGGGCCGGTCCGAGTTGAGCCGGAAGAACTCCCTCCAGCCCTCCGGGAACGGGATCATGACGGGCAGGTTCACCGCCAGCCACGCCGCCACCGCGGCGGCGACCGCCTTGCCCAACTCGACGAATCGTCGCCGCCGGAGCGCCACCACCAGCAACGCCCCGAACAGGAACAACGGATAGAGTTTGGCCGCCACGCCAAGACCCAGGACGACGCCCGCCCACACCGGTCTGCTGCGCGCCCACAGGAGCAACGCCACGGACGCGAACGCGACCGCCATGAGGTCGTAGTTGGTGAAGGCCTGGAAGATGATCAGAGGGCTGGCCGCCATGAGCAGCGTGTCCCACGGCCTGCGCCCGGCCGACAGGTAGGTGGCCCACACGGCGACCATCCATAGGAACGCCAGGATCACGCATCCGAGCACGAAGTACTTGACCACCTCGATGGGGCCACCGGGGGCGAGGGAGTGCCAGGCCTGCGCGGCCTGGGCGGTGACGTACTGGAACATCCCGGACAGCACCGGGTACTCCATGTAGCGGGCGCCGCCGTCGTCGTCCACCCACATGTACCGGTAGGGCAGCTCGCCCGCGGCCAGGCCCTGGACCGCGTAGAGCGGGAGCGGATCGGCGTAGCAGGCCTTGTAGTACTGCTGCCCGGTCCAGTTGAGTCCCGGCGCGGACCCGTCGGTAGGGGTGGTGGTGACCAGGCAGGCGGCCTTGGAGAAGAACCCGAGCGACAGGAACAGCACCGCGAACAGCATGATCACGCGCAGTGGTGTCCAGAACCGCTGCCGTCCCACGACCGCGTGCCTGCCGACCGGGCCACCCCACGCGTCCAGCACCGTCCTGCCGGCCCCGTCACCAGGTCGTACCCGGTCCTGCGGGCTCAGCGAGCGGGGGTCCTCGTCCAGCGGCAGCGGGGAGTGGTAGCCGTTGCTCTGCACGACCACACCCTAGTGCACGGTATCCGGGTCAGGCCCCGCCGTCTCCCGCGTCATCGGCCCCATCGCCCGTACCTCCGCCGTTGCCTCCCCCGCCGGGGACCGGGGCCGGGGCGGGAGCGGGAGCCGGGGCGGGAGCTCCGGCGCCCGGGATCACGATCTCCGGCAGCCCCGGGACGTTGAGTGTGAGCGGACCCGGGGCCCCGGGCGCCGGCGCGGGCTCCACCGGAGCGGGCTCGGCGCTGGGTTGGGGAACGGCCTGCTGGGTGCCGGCGGTGCCCCCGGTGGTGCCGGTCCCCGATCCGGCCGACTCCCACTGGGACGCGCCGGCCTGACCGCCGATGTACCCGGGGGTCGGGAAGCTCTCCCAGTCGGTGCCGGACAGGGCGCCGTCCATCGCGGACTTCCAGATGTCCGCGGGGAGCCCGGACCCGTACATCGTCCCGCCCCACGCGTTGAGCAGGGGCTCGTTGTCGTCGGTCCCCACCCACACCGCGGTGGCGATGGACGGGGTGTAACCCACGAACCAGGCGTCCTTGTTGTAGCCGGTGTCGCCGAGCTGGGTGGTGCCGGACTTGGCGGCGGAGGGGCGGCCTCCGGCAAGCGACTTGCCGTTGGAGTACGCGGCGATCGGCTCCATCGCGGAGGTGAGGTTGTTGGCCACGTCGGCGTCGACCACCCGCTCCCCCTCGGTCTCCGTGTTGTCCAGCAGGACCTCGCCGTCGGCCGTCTCGACCTTCTCGATGAAGTGGGTGGGCCGGTGCACGCCCTCGGCCGCGAACGTGGCCAGGCCGGTGGCCATGTCGCGGACCCGGATCGGGTACTGGCCCAGGATCAGGCCGTCATAGGGGTCCTCGCCCTGCTCGGTGAGCGTCTCCCACGGCAGACCGGGGATCTCCTTGGCGACGCCCGCGCGGTGGGCCATGTCCCGGACGTCGTTGGCCCCGTTGTCGAGCATCCTCTGCAGGCGGATGAACGAGGTGTTGAGGGACATCTTGAGCGCCAGCGACACCGAGCACGACCCGCAGGACTGACCGTCGACGTTGGTGACGGTGACGTTTCCGGTGGTCACCGGAGCCGAGGAGATCTGGGTGCCCAGCCCGATGCCCTGCTCGAGGGCGGCGGCCACGCCGAAGATCTTGAAGGTCGAGCCGGTCTGCAGCGGGGCGTTGGCGTAGTCCCAGCCCTCGGCGTCCTCTCCGCCGTAGTAGCCGATCACGCCGCCCGTGCGGGGGTTGATCGAGACCACCGCGGTGCGGTTCTCCGGCCGCTCGCCCTGCATGTTGCTGCGGGCGGCCTGGACCACCGCCTCCTGGGTCGCGGGGTCGATCGTGGTGGTGATCCTGAGCCCGCGGGTGTTGAGCATCTGCTCGTCGAGGCCGGCCATCGCGAGCTCCGCCAACACCTGGCGCCTGATGGCACCGTTGGTGGGGTCGCCCACGTTCTGGTCCACCGCCTGGGGATCCTCCACGACCTGGGGGAACACCGCGGCGCCACGCTGCTGGGCGTCGATGGCCCCCATGTCCCGCATGCCGTCCATGACGTAGTTCCAGCGGTTCTCGGAGGCAACGGCGTTGTTGAGCGGGTCCAGGGCCGAGGGGGACTGGATGACACCGGCGAGCAGCGCGCCCTCCTCGACGGTGAGGTTCTCGACCGGCTTGTTGAAGTACGCGGTGGACGCGGCGGCGATGCCGTAGGCACCGCGGCCGAAGTAGATGGTGTTGAGGTAGGCGCCGAGGATCTGGTCCTTGGACCACTCGTTGGTCATCTTGGCCGCGATGATGATCTCCCGGGCCTTGCGCTCGTAGGTGGGAGCATCACCGACCATGGTGTTCTTGACGTACTGCTGGGTGATGGTCGAGCCACCGCCGGCGCTCGACTCGCCGGTGATCTGCCCGATCACCGCGCGCCCGATGCCCGTGGGGTCGTACCCCTCGTTGGTGTAGAAGCTGCGGTCCTCCGCGGCGATCACCGCGTTGCGCACGTGCACGGGGATCGCATCGACCTCCACCAGGGTCCGGTTGCCCTCCGGTGGGACGATGCGCCCGATCATGGTCGACCCGTCGTTGGTGTAGATCTCGGAGATCTGGTTGGTGGCCACGCTGCCCGGGCGGGGGATCTCGGTGCGGTTGTAGACCACCCCGACGATCACGAGCGGGATCACCAGGAGGACGACGACGACGAGGATCAGCGTCGTCCAGGCCGGGTGGCGTCGAAACCAGCCGCGCCGGTGCGCGGAGTCGTCCCGACCCCCGTCGGATCCCCCGCGCGTCCTGTCACTCTGCGACATCTTCCACCCTCCTGCGAACAGCTACGACCGACACGGGCGACCCCCGCTGACGGTGCATCGGGGTCCATTGTGTACGAAATCGCGCTCCACCCGGAATCCAGTGCACCCGGGTACGGCGCCCGGCGGCGCTCACGGTGGGCGATCAGCGGTGGCGGCGTAGCTCCCTGACGGCCCGACGGACGCGCCTGCCCTCCCCCGAGGCGAGACCCACCTCATACGACTCCACCAGGTGGTTCCACGAGCAGCTGCGGCACACCTCCACCACGTGGACGGTGAACGCGTCGTGGGTCAGCGCCAGCTGTTCGATCTCGTCCGCGCTCCGCGCCGAACCGGAGGCGGCACCCAGGTCGTCGCCGAACACCCACGACACCTCGGTGAGGTTCTCCTTGCGGCAGACCGGGCACATGGTCTCGGTCTCCACGCCGTGGAAACCGGCCGCACGCAGCAGATAGACATCCGCGTCGCACACCTCCCGCAGTGCCGAGACGCCCTCGCGGAGATCCGCCAACACCCCTCGGCGCCGCAGGGCGAAGTCCACCACCCGTCGACGCCTGAGCGCCTCTCGGCCGGTGGGGTCCTCCGGCCCCGGCGGGGGGCCGGGTCGCCGGTAGCGGGAGTCGGCCTGGTCCACGGGGCCAGCCTACGACCCCGGCGCGGTCCCGGTATGCGTCCGGGGCGAGTAAGGGGCGAGTCCGGTTTGAGTCCGGGGCGGGTGTCCAGGGTGTGGGCCCAGGGTGGGTCCCCGGTGTGGTTCAGGGTGAGTGTCGTCCGATGTCGCGAATAGGTATATCGGGCCGATACATCAGAGGGTGTACTCTCGGTGACCGTCGCGGAAACCCGCAGGCATGAGGTGTCGAGGTGAGGGGGTGGAGTGCTCGATCTGGCGATCCTGGGGCTGCTCGACGAGCGCCCCATGCACGGATACGAACTGCGCAAGCGCCTCTCCGAGATGCTGGGGACGGTGCGAACCGTGTCCTTCGGTTCGCTCTACCCCACCCTGCGTCGCCTCCGGCACCAGGGGGACATCGTCGAGGACGCCACGGCCGCCACCGCCACGCGTCCACCGGCCACCGCACGGCGCGGTCGCAAGACCTACCGCATCACCACCGGCGGCAAGGCGACGTTGGCCGCCCTGCTCGACTCGCCCGGGGCCTCCTCGTTCACCGACGACGGCTTCGGCGTCCACCTGGCCTTCTTCGACCGCACCCCCGGCCCCGCCCGGGTGCGGCTGCTGGAGGGCAGGCGGCGCGTCCTCGAGGAGCGCCGCGAGGGTCAACGGGACGCAGCGACACGCGCCGGTCCGTCCGAACTGCGCTACGCCCGGCAGCTCACCCTGCTCGGCCTCGAGACCAGCGAGCGCGAGCTGCGCTGGATCAACGAACTCATCCGGACAGAGAACCCATCACAAGGAGAACCCCAATGACCGACCAGAAGGTGCGCGTCGCGATCGTCGGCGTCGGCAACTGCGCGTCCTCGCTCGTGCAGGGCGTCGAGTACTACAAGGACGCGGCGATCGACCAGACCGTCCCGGGCCTGATGCACGTCAAGTTCGGCGACTACCACGTCCGGGACGTCGAGTTCGTCGCCGCGTTCGACGTCGACGGCAAGAAGGTCGGCATGGACCTCGCGGAGGCGATCACCGCCTCTCAGAACAACACCCTCGCGCTCTGCGACGTGCCGCCGACCGGGATCAGCGTCCAGCGCGGACCCACCCTCGACGGCCTGGGCAAGTACTACCGGCAGACCATCGAGGAGTCCGACGCCGAGCCGGTGGACGTGGTGCAGGCCCTTCGGGACGCCGAGGTCGACGTGGTGGTCAGCTACCTGCCGGTGGGCTCCGAGGAGGCCGACAAGTTCTACGCCCAGTGCTGCATCGACGCCGGTGTCGCCTTTGTCAACGCCCTTCCCGTCTTCATCGCCTCCGACCCCGAGTGGGCGGAGAAGTTCCGCTCCGCCGGCGTACCGATCGTCGGTGACGACATCAAGTCGCAGGTCGGCGCCACCATCACCCACCGCGTGATGGCCAAGCTGTTCGAGGACCGCGGTGTCGCGCTGGACCGCACCTACCAGCTCAACGTGGGCGGCAACATGGACTTCAAGAACATGCTCGAGCGCGAGCGCCTGGAGTCCAAGAAGGTCTCCAAGACCCAGGCCGTGACCTCCAACCTCGAGGGCTCCCTCGCCGGCAAGATCCACGACCGCAACGTGCACATCGGCCCCTCCGACTACGTGGAGTGGCTCGACGACCGCAAGTGGGCGTACGTTCGGCTCGAGGGACGCGCCTTCGGCGACGCGCCCATCAACCTGGAGTACAAGCTCGAGGTGTGGGACTCGCCCAACTCGGCCGGCATCATCATCGACGCCGTCCGGGCGGCCAAGATCGCCAAGGACCGCGGCATCGGCGGGCCGATCCTGCCGGCGTCGGCGTACCTCATGAAGTCCCCGCCGGAGCAGATGGCCGACGACAAGGCGCGCGCCGAACTCGAGGCCTTCATCATCGGGGCCTGACACAGCAGGAAGAACAGGAACGCATGACTCCCACCGCGACGGATCGCCCACTCTCGACCACCGGACGTCGCCGTGTCCCGGCCGCCCTCGCACTCGCGACGGCGGCCGGAGTCGCACTCACCGGCTGTTCGGGCACGGAGGAGGTCGCAGCCCCCGCCTCGCCGACCTCGCAGGTGACCACGTCGTCGTCGTCGGCTCCCCCGTCCCCGTCGCCCGTGGCGGAGACCGTCGATCCCGTCCCCGCGGCCACGGTGCCCGCGGCCCCCGCCGCACCGGTGTCGCCGGGTTCGACCCAACTACCCGCGAACGTCGTGGGCGCCGGCGGCCCCTGCCACCTGGTCGGCGAACTGGCCCAGGCGGAGGACGGCTCACCCCTGTTCTGCCTGGAGGATCCGGGCGGGGCCGGCCCGCTGTGGCTGCCGCAGCCGGAGGGGACGGGCCCCGACGGCACCGGCCCCGCCCTGCTCGACCGGCCCTGTATGCAGGAGGGCCTGGCGGTGACCACGCCGGAGGGCACCGTGCTGACCTGCCGCCTCACCGGGGGCGGCGACGTTCCCGGCGGACTGTACTGGCAGCGCTAGGGGTCTAGCGGTTGCAGGGGCCCCGGTCCGGGGATTGACTGCTCACATCAGTCGATCCCCGACCGCTCTCATCCGACGACCCCCACCGGAGGCCCCGATGACCCAGACACGGTTAGCGCATATCGAGGTCGACGACGGCGTCTACGCGCCGCAGGCCGACTCGTGGCTGCTCTGCGAGGCGCTCGATCAGGCCGACCTGGCCACCGGCAAGCGGGTCCTCGACATCTGTACAGGAAGCGGGATCCTCGCCGTCGAGACCGCACTGCGCGGTGCGCGGGAGGTCGTCGCCTTTGACATCTCCCCCGCCGCCGTCGCGTGCGCGACACGCAACGCCGAACGAGCCGGGGTGCGGGTGGACGCGCGCGTGGGAACACTCGCCGACGCCCGACTGGCCGGGCCGTTCGACGTGGTGGTGTCGAACCCGCCCTACGTCCCCTCGGACACGCCGCTGAGCGGGACCGGACCCAACCGCGCCTGGGACGCCGGCGCCGACGGGCGGGTGGTCCTGGACGAGCTGTGCGACCTCGCGCCCGACCTCGTGGCCCCGGGCGGGAGCATGCTCATCGTGCATTCCGAGTTCTCCGACCCGCCCCAGACCATCGCCCGGCTCGAGCGGGCCGGGTTCGACGCCCGCGAGGTCGCGAGTCAGGTCGTGGAGTTCGGTCCGGTGATGCTCCGATACGCCGCGCGGCTCGAGGCCGCCGGCCTGCTCGAGCCCGGACGGCGGGTGGAGGAACTGGTGGTGATCCGTGTCGACCGGAGGTAATCGCGATGCGCGGGTGGTCCGGATCGTCCCCGGCGGCCCCATGTTGGTAGAGGGGCCGGTCGACCTGGTCACCGACGACGGCGCCCGTGTCTGCTCCGACCGCTTCATGGTGGCCGTGTGCACCTGCCGGCGCAGCAAGACCTACCCGCTGTGTGACACCAGCCATCGTCGCAAGATCCGGGCCACGTCTACCGAATCCCCTGCCGACACCTCAGCCGGCGCCGACGACTGAGCCTGCGACCACGACCGAGCCGGCGACCACAACTGAGCCTGGGCCGGGTCGTGCCCTCACCGTTCCGCCGCTCCCCTCCCCCCTTTCCGCGTCCGCTCCCACCTTTCTGCAACCGCTCCCCCCTTTCCGCATCCGCTCCCCTCGATGAACGCGCGCCTGCCCCTCTGTGCGCGCCAGAGTGCATCGCGGCGGGCGGCTGGGTGTCAGGCGTACAGGCGCGCGAGCGGATGCCCAGTGGGGTGTGCAGGCGCGCGAGCGGATGCCGCGCGGAGGGGCGCGAGGCGGTGCAGCGGAGTCGGTGTGAGCGGGAAACGAACGCTGCGTCAGGGCAGCAGCGAGGACTCCCCGCGGCCCCACGCGGCGAGCATCTCACCTGCCGCCACCTCGTCGAGGTGGTCCAGAGCACGCATCCCGAACACCACGTCCGCCGCGAGATGCGGCTCCCGGTTCACCAGATCCCCCACGACGTCGTGGCGCATCACCTGCTCGTGGACCGCGTCGGCCTCCACGTGTTCGGCGTAGAAGTGCACGCACTCCTCCGGCGCCCCCAGCCTGCGCAGGCCTGCGACCAATCGCGCGGACCCGGGGGACGAGGTGATCTCGATGGCGGCGAAATGCCCGATCGCGGCGCCGCGGAGGGACCGGTGCAACCCGAAGAGTGACATCAGGTTGACGGTCGACAGCGTCGCCGCCGACACCCGGTCGAGGTACCCCAGGTAGCCGGGGTCCAGATCCGCGGCGCGCATGAGATCGGCCCAGAGCTGCTGGTGGACCCGCTCCCCGCGCCCGCCGCCGAACTCATCGAACTCCACGGCGACGAACGAGGCCTTGGCCTGTCCCTCCAGCCGCGGGATGGCGAACGCGTGGGGATCGCCCTCCTTCAGGTGATAGAGCGACCGGTGGGCGAAGTACTCGCGCAGCTGGTCCCAGGTGCCCTCGTCCTTGAAGTACCAGGACGGGCCCGTTCCGGAGGTCGCCTCGACGGACAGTGCGTCCATCTCGGCCACGGGATCGTCACCCGGCTCGACCGCTCCCCGGAGGTGATCGAGGAACAGGGTCTCCAGCGCGCGCCGGAGGCGCAGGAGTTCGGGGTCCCACTCCAGGTCGGAGTCCACGCCCGCGAAGCCCCGGTAGTGGAGCTCATAAAGCGTGTAGAGCGCGAGCTGGAGGTCGCGACCCATCGGATCCGTGTCCGCCGAGACGTCCGGGAGCCCATCAGTCCGGCCCGTCGCCAGCGCCGTGACCACGGCCTCCGAGAGCGGCCCGCTGCCGACGGGCAGAGCGGGGGCGGAGGCCGGGGACGCGATCTGGGTCGGGGCGGCTGTCATGTGACCTGTCTACCCGCGATCTCGCTGGTCCTCCACCGGCGCGGTCGCCCGCTCACTCCTCAGGCCGGTCCAGCCGCGCGAACGCGTCGAAGATCCGGGCACCGTGGGGCAGTGCCGCCTCGTCCAGGACGAACCCGGGGTGGTGCAGGTCGGTCTCCTCGGACTCCCCGTCCCACACCCCCAACCGCAGGTAGACGCCGGGGATCTCCTCGGTGTACCAGGCGAAGTCCTCGCCGCCGCTGGACTGCACGGCCGTCCCCACCCCGTCCGGTCCGAGTACCTTCTCGACGGCGGACGCCGCGAGGTCGGCGCAGGCCTGGTCGTTGACCACCGGTGGCACGCCCTGGACGTACTCCACCTCGGCGCGGACCCCGTACGTCGCGGCGATCGACTCGACGGCCCCGCGGACGACGGGTTCCGCTGTGGCCCAGACGTCGCGGTCGGCGCTGCGCAGGGTGCCCCACAGCTGACCGGAGTCGGGGATGACGTTGGGCGCCGTTCCCCCGGCCTTGACGGATGCCCAGGTCAGGACCGTGCCCGAGCGCGGGTCGATGGTCCGGTCCACCACGGCGGTCACCCCCGTGATGATCTGCGCCAGCGCGAAGACCGTGTCCTGGGTCTCGTGTGGACGGGCCGTGTGGCCTCCGTTCGAGTGCACCGTGATGCCGATCTTGGCGTTGGACGACGTGATGGCGCCGCCCGTCACCCCCACCTCGCCGACGCGCCGGTGCGGATCGCAGTGCAGCGCGAGGATGCGGTCCACGCCTTCGACCACGCCCTCCTCGACACACTCCTTGGCGCCGCCCGGCATGGTCTCCTCGGCCGGCTGGAAGATCAGGCGCACGGGGCGCGGCGGCGGGTCGGCGACCAGCATCTCGGCCGCGCCCAGCAGCATCGCGGTGTGGCCGTCGTGTCCACACGTGTGGGCCACCCCGTCGACCTCCGAGGCGAAGGACTCGCCGGAGTCCTCGCTCATCGCGAGCGCGTCGATGTCCGCGCGCAGGGCCACGACGTCCGTCTCGGTGGCGCCCTCGGCGGCCGGGACGTCGCACCACAGGCCGGTGCCGATCCGGAACCGCTGCGGTCGCAGCCCCATCGACCGGAGCTCTCCCTCGATGTAGTCGGTGGTCTCGGTCTCCTCGTAGGACAACTCCGGGTGCGCGTGGATGTGGCGCCGCCACCCGATCAGTCGTCCCTCGAACCCGCCCGCGTCGGCGGTGTCACTCTTCTTTCGTCCGAACACCGAACACCTCCTGACAGAAGTCCACCACCCGGTCCCCGAGCAGCTGCCTGTTGGCCAATTTCACGAACTCGTGACCCTCGTCCTCGAAGAGCAACACGTCCACCGGTACACCGCGGCGTCGCAAGGCCTCCACCGCCTGCTCCGTCTCGCTGAGCGGCACGTTGGTGTCGTGAGCGCCGTGGACGAAGAGCACGGGCACGTCCACGTGGTGGTACAGGTGCAGAGGCGAGGCCTCCCTGAGCAGTTCACGCTCCTGAAGTGGGTTGCCGTACTTGGGGTACGCGGCGGCGGCGATCCACGGCTCAGTGGTGCGATAAAAGGTCTGCAGATCACTCATGCCGCACGCCGCGATGCCCCCGCGCCATCGCCCCGGATGCCGCACCAGGGTCGCGTTGACCAGGTACCCGCCGTACGAGCGGCCGGACACCACCGCCCGGTCCGGGTCGGCGATGCCCTCCTCGACGAGATGCAGCAGCGCGTCCTCGACGTCGTCGATGCCCGCGAAGCGGCCGTAGCGATCGTCGGCGTGGCTGAAGAAGCGTCCGGACCCCGTGGATCCGCGCACGTTGGGCGCGAAGTAGGTCACGCCGATGTCGAGGTATCGGCGCACGAGGTCGTTGTACCCCGGCCGGGACTGTCCCTCGGGCCCACCGTGGAGGTGGACGACCGTGGGGGTCGGTTCGTCGGCGGGATCCGCGCGGTACAGCCAGCCCGACAGTTCCAGACCGTCCCGGGCCGCGAAGTGGACCAGCAGCGGCGCCGGATCCGGTTGCCTCGGCGGCTCCCCCGTCCACCTCCGTCGCTCCACGTCGTACATGACGATGCGCGGCGGCTGATCGAGGCTCTGCACGGTGAGTGCCAGCAGACGGCCGTCGGCGGTGAGCGTGGGCGAGGTCGCGACCACCTCGGGGAGCGGAGGTCGGGCGATCGTCCGGGGACGACTCTTGCGCAGGTCCAACACCTCCAGCTCGGACAGCCCGCCCCGCACGTTCCACAGCAGCACCGCCGTCGAGCGGTCCAGACTCACCTCCACCCGGTCCAGGTCCGCATCCTCCCGGTACGCCACCGTCCAGGACTCGGTGCTCTCCTCGTCCGCCTCCACGGCGAGCAGACCCATGCGCTCCGCGGAGTGGTCGCTGCGCACGAGCATCTTCATCGGCCGGTTCTCGCCCCCCGCGTCGAGGATCACGCCGGCGTCGGTGGTCGACCCGGTGTCGACGGGCAGGAGCGGCCACCACCGACCGTCCGGGACGATGCGGAGCAACTCGCGGTGACCGCGGGCACCCACCCGGAACAGAGCCGCCCCGTCCCGGGCGTGAACGAGAGCGCCCCCCATCCGGCGGTCGACCACGGTGCTCTCACCCGTCTCCGGGTCCACCAGCCTGCCCTCGGCCATACCCTCGGAGTCGAAGGCGGTCAGGGCCAGCAGATCGCCGTCCCAGCAGACGATCTGCTCGGTGGCGTCGTCGTGGGTGTCGATCGGGTAGACGTCCCGGTCCGCGGGGTCGGTCGTGACCAGCCAGATCCGTTCGCGCTCACCACCGTCGGGGGCAACCTCGCAGGCCAGCCACCTGCCGTTGGGCGAGTACGCGACGCGTCGGACCGGTCCGTTGACGGGCAGGACGACATCGCGCTCCGGCCCGGCGCCATCCAGGCCGCCGAGGCCGAGCGGCCGTTGGACCGCCCGCGGGTAACCGGTGCGCTCGGTGACCACGCACGCCAGCATCGACCCGTCCGGGGACAGGCACGGCGAGGTGGTGTGCCGGATCTCCCCCGGCCCCCCGGCGGCGTCGTCGGGCGGGCCGGCCGTATCCAGCGATTCCGCTTCCTCGGTGATCTCGGTCGTGTCATGCACGGTGGATCCAGGTGTCCTTTCCCCCGCCCCCGCTCGAGGCGTTGACGACCATCGTGCCCGCCGGGGCCACGCGTGTCAGTGCGACGGGCGGGGCGGAGGCGAGGATCTCACCCGAGGCCCCGCTGCGGAGCATGACGAACGCCCGCATGTCGACGTGCCTGCGCTGGAGTTCGTGACCGTTGAACGTGGGCAGTGTGGACAGGGACTGGACCTCCTGGGCGACGAATCTCTCACCGTGCCGCCGCAACTCGTCCCGCCGCTCGTCGAGCTCGCGGGGAGAGCACTCCGGGCCCACGGTGATGCCGGAGCCCCCGTACCCGTCGATCGGTTTGACCACCAGCTCTCCCAGGCGGTCGAGAACCTGCCTGCGCTGCTCGGGGTCCGAACAGACATACGTGTCGACCTGGCCGATGAGGGGCTTCTCACCCAGGTAGAAGTCGATGATCTGCGGCACGCGGGCGTAGATCGCCTTGTCGTCCCCGGCGCCGTTCCCGGGTGCGTTCACCACGGCCACGCCGCCCTCCGCCATCGCGCTGAGGAGTCCGCGCCGCAGCACTGTGCCGTCCGCGCCCGCCGACGACAGCAGCATCTCCTCGTCCATACGGACGTAGAGCACGTCGACGGCGGCGCGGTCGTCACCGTCGGCACGCCAGAGGCGGCCGTCGTCGACCGTCAACTGGTCGGGGGTGACGATCTCGCCGCCGATCGCCGTGGCGGCGTGATTGAGGTCGAAGGCCTCGCGCTCGTCCTCGGCGATCACCACCGCGAGGGCGGGATCGTCGACGCCGTCCGGTGCGGCCGCACGCAGGGTCTCCGACAGCATCTCCAGGCCGACCCGGGGATCGTGGACCTCGGACCGCGCACCGAACTCGGGGAAGCCCTCACTGATCCGGTCGCGCAGGGCCACCGCCATGGCAAGACCCCCCGCCATCCGCAGGTTGTCCTCGAGGACGACCCACTCCCCTGGCGCCGTGGAGACGAGGTCGACGCCGCACACCGGCGCGTGCAACCTCCCCTCCGGGACCGATCGGCCGGTGGGCCGGAAGCCCGGGGCGCGATCGAGGGCCTCGGCGGGGACGATTCCGGCGCGGATGATCTCGCCGGGACCGTAGATGTCCCGGAGGAACAGCTCCATCGCCCGGGCCCGTTGTTCTATTCCCGCCGAGATCCGGGACCACTGGTCGGCCGGGATGACTCGCGGCACCGCGTCCAGCGGGAACACCTGCGGCTCGTCCCTGCCGTAGACCTTCAGCGTCACGCCGAGGTCGCGCAGAGTGTCGTCGACCTGCTCCTTGCGGTCGCACAGGGTCTCGGGGCCCAGGTCGGACACGGCCTTGAGCACGTCCACGTACTCGGGGCGTGGAACGCCGTCCTCGGTGATCGCCTCGTCGTGCACCTCCTCGGTGACGGCCTCTCCCAGCGGTGAGTAGGCGGCGAGCATGGACCGCATGTCACGGTCGTCCGCCACGTCGCGCGGCCGGATCCGGTCGACGGTCTCCGCCAGCAGGACCGCCACCACGTCACCGCGCCGACCCCGACGGCGGTGGGCGGCGCGTTGGCGTGCCGCCGAGGTACCGGCCCCGCGGATGCCGTCGAGGAGGTCGTGGACCAGGTCGGACTCGCCACCGGCGCGCAGCTGCTCGGCCACCTCCTCCACCACGTCGGTGAGGAGCTCGGAGGCGGGGCGCGGCAGACCGGTGGTCACGTCCACCAGATCGCCCTCCATCCCCGATCGCGCGGCTCGCCAGCACGCCGCGTCGAGGACCGCGGACGAGGGGTCCTCCCACGCGTCGTCGGCGCCCCGTCCCGAGAGGATGCGGTCGACCGTCGCGCGGAACAGGGCGGCGACGACGACGAGGGTGTCCACCGTGCTGCAGGAATCGCACACCCCCAGTTCCACGCCCGACCCGTCCCGGGAGGGCCGGATGTCGACCTCGATCGACTCCCGGCCCACCACCACACCGGTGTCGAGCAGCTCGTCCTCCGCCGCCTGCACCCCGTCGGCGGTGTCGGTGGCGACGGCGGTGACGTGCGCGGGCGACCACCGTGCCTCGAAGGTGCGCGTGGAGGCGTACCCGGAGTCCGAGCCATCCGCCCAGTAGGGCGAACTGGCGGCCATCGCCAGCAACACGGGTGCGACGGTGACGGCACGTCGCGCGACGTACTGGGCCTCGTCCGCATCCGCGACCTGGACCACCACCCGGAATCGCGCCGCCGCCCGGGTCTGCGATTCGCGGCCCGGAGCGGGGTGGGGTTCCTCGGGGGTGGGGTCGAACTCGACCCCCGGGGAGGCGAGCGATCCCGCCGCCACCACCCCGGTCCGGATCCCGCGTCCCGCCCTGGCCAGTCGCGATCGGGTCCCGCGGAGCGCCTCTCCGAGCTCGGCGAGTCCGGTGTGGGCGCCGACATCCGACATGAGGAGCGCGCCGTGCCGGGCGGAGGCGACCCGGGCGCCGTCGATCTCACCGGCCGGGCCACCGCCCCGGCCGCCCCCGTCCGTCTCGTCGGCGGCCTCGAGCACCTGCGGTGCGCGTCGTACCGGTCGCCGTGTCCGCAGATCGACGAGGTGGAGTTCCTCTTCGATCCTGATCCATCGCTGTTCGTCGGTCATCGGGGACACGGTAGGGGAACCGGTCCGGGTCCGCACCCGCGCCGAGGGGCGCCCGGGGTCAGCGCATGATCCACGTGTCCTTGCCGCCGCCCCCGCGCGAGGAGTTGACGATCAACGATCCGGCGGGCGCCACCCGGGTGAGACCGGCCGGGACCGCGTGCGCCGTCGTCCGGCCCCCCTCGCGCCGCAGGTGCGCGAAAGCACGCAGATCGACGTGTCGGCGCTGCATGTGGGTGCCGTCGAAGGTCGGCAGTGTGGACAGGGCCACCACCTCCTGGGCGATGAAGCCCTCGGGGCGGGTGAGCAGCTCCTCGCGTCGTGCCGCGAGCTCCGCATCGGAGCTCTCGGGCCCGATGGTGATCCCCAGTCCCCCGTACCCGTCGATCGGCTTGACCACCAGCTCCCCCAGCCGGTCCAGTACCAGGTCGCGTTGGGTGCGGTCCGCACACAGATAGGTCGGGACCTGGTCGAGGACCGGGGTCTCTCCCAGGTAGAAGTCGATCATCGCCGGAACCGAGGCGTAGACGGCCTTGTCGTCCGCCACCCCGTTCCCGAGGGCGTTGGCCAGCGTCAACCGCCCTCCGGCCAGGGCGTCCAGCAGACCGTCCCGGAGGGGCTCGCCGTCGAGTCCCGGTGAGCTGAGCAGCATGTCCTCGTCGATCCGCGCGTACACCACGTCGACCCTGACCAGCTCGTCCCCGGCTCTGCGGTGCAGGATCCCGTCGCGGAAGACCACCTCGTCGGGAGTGACGAGGGGCAGGCCGGTCCGGTCGGCGATGAGGCGGTGCTCGAACCACGCCGAGTCCGCGGGACCGGACGACATCACCACCACGTTCGGGGTGTCACCCGCCGCCGGTGGGGCCGCGGCGTACAGGGTTTCGCGGATCATGGGGAACGCCTGGTCGGGGGAGTGGAGATCGAACTCGTCCACCAGATCTCCGAACAGGGTCGCCGTCATCTCGCGGTGGGCGGTGGAGAAGGCGATGCCCGAGGGAACGCGGACGTTGTCCTCGAGAACCAGCCACCGACCGTCGTCAGCGCACACCAGGTCGATGCCGCAGATATGGGCCCGGACCCGGCCCGCCCCCGGTGCCTGCCCGGTGCCGGTCCGGAACCCCGGCGCGCGGTCCAGGGCCTCGGGGGTGAGGTGCCCGGCCGCCACGAACTCCTGCTCGCCGTAGACGTCCTCGAGGAACGCGTCGAGGGCTCGGGCGCGCTGCTCGATCCCCGCGGCGAGCCTCTCCCAGACCTCTGCGGTGATGATCCGGGGGACGAAGTCCATCGGGAACGCGTGGGGCCGTTCCTGGCCGGTGACCCGGAACGTGACCCCGGCGGCCGAGGCCTCCTGTTCCGCCCTCACCTGCCGGGCGCGGAGCCTCACGGTGCCGATCCTCTGCAGGGCGGTCAGGACCGGGTCGTACGGGGCCCGCGGTCGCCCGCCCACCTCGACCGCCTCGTCCCAGCTCGGATCCGAGTCGAGTCCCTCGATGGGCAGGTAGACACCGAACAGCCTCGCGTGCGCGTCGGGCACCGGCGACCGGGAGCCGCTGGTGCCGCCGGTCTCCACCACGAGCAGGTCCACGATGTCCTGGACGTGGCCGCGGCGACGCAGCGTCTGTCGCTGACGGAACGCGCTGCTGCCGTTGTACAGGGCGTCGTGGACCAGCTCCCGCACCATGTCCAGGTCACCCGTGGCCTCGAGCTGCTCGGTCAGGGAGTCGACCAGATCGGTGATGACGTCGGCCGCGGGACGTGGCCGGACGCTGACCGGATCCACGAGGGAGCCCTCGAGCCCGGAACGCGCGGCGCGCCACAGTGCCGCCCGGAGCCTGGTCTCCACCGGTGCGGCGGGCTCCGCACCCTGGGCCAGGGCGGCGGCCTCGCGTTGGACCAGCGCGCGGAACAGCGCGGCCACGAGCACCGTGGCGTCGGCGGAGGGGCAGGCGTCGCACACCAGGATCTCCACCGAGCGCCCGTCCGCGCCCGGCTGGATCCCGAAACCGACCATCGAGCGGTCGTTGATGACCCCGCTGCCCACGAGGTCGTCGACGAGTGCGTGATAGTCCTGCGCCGAGCAGACGCCCGCCACCGGCGCGGTGGCCGGCCACTGCGAGGCGGAGACCGAGCGGCAGCTGGCGTACCCGGAGTCCGATCCGTTGCGGAGATAGGGCGAGCTCGCGGTGAGCGCAAGGAAGACGGGCAGGTGCGGAGCGATCCGGCACGCCAGGGCGACCGCCTCGTCGGTGTCCTCGGCGTCCACCCTGATCCGGGTTCCGCAGTAGATCTGGCCCCGGGCCAGGAACTCGTAGTCGGCCAGCAGTCGCCGCATCTGTGGGCTCTCGTCCACCGGGGACGACCCCGGGGGGACGAGCGGCACCGCACCCGCGGCGGCGACGGTGAGTCCGCGGGGCTCCCCACTTCGGCGAAGCCCCTCGCGTACCGCGAGGAGCCCGGAGCGGAGGGCGGAGGCGGTGTGAGCCGGACGGGTGCGCGTCCGGATCACGCAGTTCCGTACCTCCTCGGCGACCACGTCACCGGGCCGGTGGGCCAGTAGTTCCGACGCCCTGGGCGCCAGCTCCCGACTCTCCGTGTCGAGGACCTGGAGGTCCTCCTCGATCACCGCGGACCTGAACTCGGCTTCCATGAAGGAAATGTAGTGCGGGGAGACGGCGTACACACCCGGTCCGGGTGTGGGGTCGGTCTCAGCGGGCCTTCCAGACGGGTGTCCGCTTCTCTGCGAACGCCCTCGGGCCCTCCGCGGCGTCCTCCGACGTCATGACGGTGATCATCTCCGTGTCACTGACCTTCCATCGCCCGTCCTCCTCGGGGCGGGTCCCGTCGATGATCCCCAGCGCGATGCGCTTACTGGCCTGCACGGCCAGCGGGGCGTTGGCGGCGATCACCCCGGCCAACCCGAGGGCCGAGTCGATCAGGTCGCCGGCCGGGACCACGCGGTTGATCAGGTGCAGGTCCAGGGCCCGCTCGGCGGTGACCGGTTCCCCGGTGAGGATCATCTCCATGGCCACCCGGTGAGGGACCTGGGCCGGCAGCCGGAACGCTCCGCCCGCGGCCGCGACGAGGCCGCGCCTGACCTCCGGCAACCCGAAGACCGCGTGGTCGGCGGCCACCACGAGATCGCACGCCAGCGCGATCTCGCACCCACCACCCAGCGCGGTGCCGTTGACCGCGGCGATCACCGGCACCGAAACGGGGTGCTGCATCATCCCCGCGAACCCCCACTCGCGGTTCTCCGCGGGGAAGATGTCCTCTCCCCGGGAGAGCGCCTTGAGGTCCGCACCCGCGCAGAACGACTGCTCACCCGATCCTGTGATCACCACCACCCTGATCTCCGGGTCCGTGTCGGCCTCGTGCAGAGCCCGGCCCAGCAGGGTGCTCACCTCGCCGTTGACGGCGTTGCGCGCCTCGGGGCGGTCGAGGGTGACGAGCAGAACGTGATCGCGGCGCTCGGTGCGGACGGCGGGCCGGGTCTCGGAGGAGGTCATGAGGTCAGTCTGACCGGACGCGCGAACCACCGGGGGTTTTTCCGCGTTCGTTCGATATATTTGATTTCGATTCACGGCCGGGCCCTCCGGCCAGTCCTCTTCACCGGAGATGGGGTGTCGGAGATGGCCGCAACGCGACTCGCGCAGCGCCCACAGCTGTCCGAGGAGGTCGCCGACCACGTGCGGACCCGGATCATGAGCGGCGAGGTGCGCCCCGGGGACTTCATCCGGTTGGACGAGACCGCAGCCGCCCTCGGGGTGAGCGTGACCCCGGTGCGCGAGGCCCTCCTCACGCTCCGCGGAGAGGGGCTGGTGGACCTCGTGCCCCGACGCGGGTACCTGGTCTCCCCGATGAGCAGGCGGGACGTCGAGGACATCTTCTGGCTGCAGGCGGAGCTGTCCAGGCGGATCGTCGACCGGGCGATCACGCGGTTCGACGAGGCGGCCCTCGGGCAGCACGCCCGCCTGGTGGAGGAGTTCGAGGCGGCGGCCGCGGCGGGTGACCCGGACCGCGTGGTGAGTGCGCAGTATGCGCTCCACCGCTCGATCAACCGGGCGTCCCGATCGGACAAACTGTCGCGCTTCCTCAACAACGCCGCCCGCTACATGCCCTACCGCCTCTACGCGGATGATCCCGCCTGGCGGGCGGACGCACTCATCGACAACCGGCGGATGCTCGAGGCGCTGCGCACCGGGGATGTGGAGACGGCCCATGCGGTGATCGACGCGGAGTTCAGCAACGGGGCCGATCTGCTCATCGCCCATCTCCAGCGCGCCGGTGTGTGGGACGAGGACCGCGACGGTGACGGGGTGACGGACGGTGACGACAACCGGGTCGAGAGCATCACATCAACGGACGCCCGGTCCGCAGGCGCCACTTGAGCTCGAGCAGCAGGACGCGGTAGGTGAGCGTGCGCACCGGCCACGGCACCAGTCGATTGGCCGCCGCGGTGACCTCCAGAAACCCCGGCCGACTCCCCCTGGCCGTATACCTGGTAGATCAGGCACGCGGTCACGCCCATCGCGGTGACCAGGGCGCACAACACCATGGAGACCAGCACGGTGGCGATGACGCGGGGCACCACCAGTCGCTCGATCACGTCGAGCCCCATCACCTCCATGGCCTCGACCTCCTCGCGGATGGTGCGGGAGCCCAGGTCCGCGCAGATGGCCGAGCCGCCGACCCCGGCCAGCATGAGCGCGCAGACCAGCGCCGAGGCCTGCCCCACCACGACGAAGGCCACGACGGCGCCCGCGTACCCGGCCGCACCCAGCCGGCCCGCCAACTCCCCCACCGACACGGCGACGAGCACGCCGACCGGCAGCATCAGCAACAGCGCGGGTACCAAGCACACGCGGGCGACGAACAGGGCCTGGTCGCGGGTCTCGGCGAGCGAGAGACGTCCCGTGACGACCGTGCGCACGCAGCTCAGCAGGGTGAAGACCGAGTACCCGACCAGGGACCCGACCTGACCCGCCAGGTCGCGTACCGGACCCCGGCCCGCGGGGAGGTGGAAGACCATGTCAGCGGTGTCCGGGCGTCGCAGTCGGCTCGGCCGGCGGGTCAGACGCCGATGGTGCCGTGCGCCGAACGCAGGGCCCCCTTGACCACCTTGCCGCTGGCGTTGCGCGGCAGCTCGTCCACGTGAACGAGGTGCTTGGGCAGTTTGAAACCGGCGAGCCTGTCGCGCAGCCACCCGGTCAGCTCGTCGAGGGTGAGGTCCGGGGCACCTTCCCCCTCGTGCTGGGCGACGACCGCGACCGGGACCTCGCCCCACGTGTCGTCACTCCGGCCGATCACCGCGACCTCGCGGATCCGCGGGTGGCCCGCGATCACGTTCTCGACCTCGGCGCAGTAGATGTTCTCGCCGCCCGAGATGATCATGTCCTTCTTGCGGTCCACGACGTAGACGAAGCCCTCGTCGTCCATCCGGACCAGGTCACCGGAGTGGAACCACCCGCCCTCGAAGGCCTCCGCGGTCTCCTCGGGCTTGTTCCAGTACCCGGACATGGTGGTGGGCCCGCGATAGACGATCTCGCCCACCTCGCCGGGCCCGACCGGCTCCCCGAAAGCGTCGATGACACGGGCCTGGAGTGTGGGGATGACCTTGCCGACGGACCCGAGCTTACGGATCGCGTCGTCGCCGTCGAGCGCGCAGGTGATGGGGCTCATCTCGGTCTGGCCGAACACCGCGCAGTTCAGTGCGTCCGGGAACGTCTCGGACATGGCGCGCAGGATCGTGTCCGTGGACGGGGCCGCACCCCACGAGATGTTGCGCAGCACCAGCGTCCGCGGGCGGGCCTGCTGCTCGGCGCACACGGCCTGCCACTGCACGGGGACCAGGAAGACGCTGGTGATCTGCTCGGCCTCGAGGGTGTCCAGGACCGCCGCGGGGTCGAAGGCCTGCAGCGGATGGACCACCGTGACACCGCCGAGCTGGAGACTCGGGGCGATCGACCCGAGCGCCGCGATGTGGAACATCGGGGCCGCGCACAGGGCGCGGCCCTCCTCGTCGAAGAGCCGGAAGACCCGGATGCACGTCAGCGACTGGGCGGTGAGGTTCTCATAGGAGAGCATCGCCCCCTTGGGGCGGCCGGTGGTGCCCGAGGTGTACATGATGAGAGCGGTCGCGTCCTCAGGGACGTCGACCGGCGGATGGCTGTCGCCCTCCTCGGCGAGCGCGTCGGCGTAGGCGGTCTGGCCCTCCGTGCCGGAGTCGCCGCCGATGACGATGTGGTCTCCGGGGTCCTCTCCCTGGGCGCGGATGGCCCCGACGAGCGGGGCGAGCATCGCGTCGGTGACGACGACCTTCGGCGCGCAGTCACTCACGAGGTAGGCCAGCTCCGGTGGGGTGAGACGGAAGTTCACCGGCACCGCGATGGCTCCCAGCTCGTTGATGCCGAGAACCGCCTCGACGAACTCCGGGTTGTTGAGGGTGATGAGCATGACGCGGTCACCCTCCGCGACCCCGCGACGGGCCAGTGCGTCGGCGAACAGGCCGCTGCGCTCGTGCAGTTGCGACCAGGTGGTCGTCTGCCCCAGGTAGCGCAGTGCCTCGCCGTCGGGGTTCATCTCGGCGTGGGTGGCCACCCAGGAGTTCCAGTGGTTGCGACGGGCGGCGTGGAGTTCGGCGACGGGGTCCATCGTGGTGGTGGTCATGATCCGGCCTTTCGTGGGGAACGGTGCGGGTGAACCAGGTCAGGAGAAGTCGGGGCGTCTCTTCTCGAGAATCGAGGCCACCCCCTCTGCGAAGTCGGCGGACACCAGTAGTTCGCACTGCCCCTCGTGCTCGCGCGCCAGCGCGGCATCCAGCTCGGCGAGCGTGGCCCCGGTGACGGCGCGCTTGGTCAGTTCCAACGCGCGGCGCGGGCCCCGGGCCAGTCGGCGGGCCACCTTGGCGGCGCCGGGTCGTAGGTCCGCGGAGGGCAGGACGTCCGTGGCCAACCCCACCTCCCGGGCCTCCCCGGCCGACACGGCGTCCCCGCGCAGCAGCATCCGGGAGGCGACCGAGCGGCCGACCGCCGCGGGCAGGAGCACGCTGGCCCCGCCGTCAGGCATGAGCCCGATGTTCGTGAACGCGAAGAGGAGGTACGCGTCGTCGGCCATGAGAACGAGGTCGGAGGCCAGCGCCAACGACACGCCCACCCCCGCCGCCGGACCGTTGACCGCGGCGATCACCGGGACCGGGGCGGTCAGCACCGCGCGGACCAGAGCCGCGGCATTGTCCATGGTGACGTCGGGGCTGGGAGCGTCGACGGCGCCTTCCCGGATGGACTGCAGGTCCGCCCCGGTGGTGAACGCCGCACCCTCGCCGGCGAGCACGATGACACGGGTCCCCGGATCCGCACCGTGCTCGGTGATGAGCCCGATCAGAGCGCCGACCGTGTGGTGGTCGAGCGCGTTCATCCGGTCGGGCCGGTTGATGCTGATGGTCGTCACGCCGAGATCGTCGGTCTCCACCTTGACGGCGTCCCGTCCGGTGGCGGTCACCGGACCGTCTCCGCGGCGGCGACCATGCCGGACAATCGGTCGGTGATGATCGCCTCGGCCTCGGACATCATGCGATCGACCAGCTCGGCCGCGGTGGGCACATCGTTGATCAGTCCCTGGCACTGTCCGGCGGACCAGATGCCGGCGTCCAGGTCGCCGTCCTCGAAGACCTTCCGTCCCCGGGCTCCGGCGACCAGGTGCTGGATGTCGGAGAACTCGCAACCCTCGGCCTCCCTAGCCACCACCTCCGCGGAGATCGCGTTGGCGGCGACCCGGGCCGTGTTGTGGAGCGTGCGGAAGATGAGCGTCGTGTCGAGTTCGGAGTTCGCCACGATCTGCTGCTTGACCGCCTCGTCCACCGGCGACTCGGCCGTACACATGAAGCGGGTCCCCATATTGGCCCCGTCGGCCCCCAGGGCCAGTGCGGCCACGAGGCCGCGGGCGTCGGCGATGCCTCCGGACGCCAACATCGGGATCGTCAGCCGGGACGCCGCGGCGGGGATGAGCACCAGACCGGGGACGTCGTCCTCACCGGGATGTCCGGCGCACTCGAAGCCGTCGATGGAGACGGCATCCACACCGAGCTTCTCGGCCTTGATCGCGTGCCGCACGGAGGTGCACTTGTGGATGACCTTGACCCCGGCGGCGTGGAAGACCGGGAGGTGGTCCTTGGGATTGGATCCGGCGGTCTCGACGATCTTCACCCCCGACTCGACGATCGCCTGCCGGTACTCCGCGTACGGCGGCGGCGTGATCGACGGGAGGATCGTGAGGTTGACCCCGAACGGTTGGTCGGTCAGCTCGCGGCAGCGGGCGATCTCCCTGACCAGGTCCTCGGGGGTGGGCTGGGTGAGCCCGGTGATGATGCCCAGCGCCCCGGCCTCGGACACGGCGGCCGCGAGTTCGGCGCGGCCGACCCACATCATGCCGCCCTGGACGATCGGATGACGGACGCCGAACACCTCGGTGAACCTGGTGCGGATCATGGCCGGACCTCCTCGGCGAGCTCGTCGGCGCGGGCGACGAAGCCGGTCCAGCCCGGGGAGCCGATCCCGAGGATCGAGCCGACGTTGGGTTCGGTGGTCGTCTTCGGCACGCCCTCGTCGAGGCCGAGGCGCTCGAGACCGTCAAGTGCAACTGACATGGCGGGGTGTCCCCTCTCGGGTCGGTCGATCCTCACGATCGACTCCGCTCACTCACATGGATTCGATCACATATATCTGTGAATTCGGGTTTACTATCTCCACTGTATTCCTTGTTGTCAAGATCACACCCCGAACCGCCAACATGAGATCCGAGAGGCCATGACGTCTCCTCCCGCTCTGCCCACGTGGTTCCCGGACGTACCTCCGCCGGGGTCGCGACGTGCCGAGATCGCACTGGTCGCAGCCGAGGAGTTCACGCGGCGCGGCTACCACGCGACCCGCGTGGAACACATCGCGAACCGCCTCGCCGTGACCCCCGGTGCGCTGTACCGCCATGTTCCGGGCAAGTACGCGATGTTCCGCGACGCGGTCGCCACACTCGTCGCCGAACTCGACATCGCCACGACCGGCCTCGACGAGCTGGACGAACTGGTCGCCTCGGTCACCCGGGCGACGTTGACCCACCGCTCCCGCGCGGCGCTGTACCGCTGGCAGATCCGCTATCTCACCCCGCAGGACCGAGCGGCGGTCGCGGCGGCGGAGGTCCGGATCCGGCAACGGTTCGCCGAGGCGATCCGGGGAGACGACGCGGCCTCGTCAGCCGGGGCCGGGGCCGGGGCCGGGGCCGGGGCCGGGGCCGGGGCCGGGGCCGGGGCGATCCTCGCGTGCATCGCCTCGCTCGGCCACCACCGCATCGAGGCCTCCGACGCGGCGGTCCCCCTGATGCAGTCGATCGCGGCAGACCTGGCCGAATCCGTCACCACGACTGTCCGGGTGGTACCGCGCCCACGGAGGAAAGACGTGTCGGCGGGAGACCGGTCCGCGGGAGACCGGCCGGCGCCCGGTGCGGGGCCGACGGGCCGACTATCGACGGGCCGGCTACGCGGCGGCGCGGCCACCCGGGAGAGCGCGATCACCGCGGCGATAGCGCGGTTCCACTCCTACACCTACGACGAGGTGACCATGGAGGCGATCGGCGCCGACGTGGGGGTCGCCGCCTCGGCACTGTATCGACACTTCCCCGGCAAGTCCGCGCTGCTCACGGCAGCCGTCGACCGGACCGCGACACTGGTCTCCGAGCTTCTCGACCGCCACGAGGCCCACCGGGGCCACGAGGACGAACCGGTCCGGGCGCTGGCCGACCTGCTCGACCAATACGTCGCCATCGCCTTCTCCCACGGACCCGAGCTCATGCTCTACCACTCCGAGCTCGGCACACTGGGTCACCAGGACAGGAGGCGGGTCCGCCGATCCCAACTGCGGCAGCTCGAACGATGGGCCGGGCTGGTCCGCGAGGCCGCGCCGGCGGGGTCCACCGTGGACGACGCCACGGCCCGGATCCGGGTCCACGCCGCACTGTCGGTGGTGTTGGACGGCGGACAGGGCACGGGCTTCCATCCCGGAGCCGCGGAGACCTTCGCCGCGCTGGCCCGGACCGTACTCCTGCCCCCGGAACGCCAGGTCCGGCGCTGCCGGTGAGACCGGGACGCCGCACGGGGCATCCGCCGGCGGGTCACCGGCCGTCGCCACCCGCGGTAATCACCGGGCACCCCTCCACGCGGTCCCTCGGCTGGATGGGGCAGGCCCCCAGGTCGGCGGGGCGGTAACCGTTCGGGTACCCCGGATAGGTCCTGTTCTCGGTGCCCCGCGACCCCAGTGCCCGGCGACGGACCGGGAGCCACCTCACCACGGCGGACCGGGCCCGCAGCGCGGCGTACGCGGCTTTGCGTCTGCCCGGCGGCTGCCACGGGAAACCGAAGGCCCGGGTCATGTCGTCATCCACGAGTGACAGGACCGCCGTGCGGACGGCGGGGCGGATCGCCTCCGGGTACCAGGAGCACATGAGATCGAGCGTGTAGGTGCCGATGAGCTCGTTGCTGCGGTCGTAGCGGAAGGTGCGGGCCTCGTAGTCGTCGCGCCACCGGCGGAACTCCCCGATGTCGTCCGGGATGTCGGCGATCTTCATCCGCTGGCCCACCCCGCGATAGAAGTGGAACGCCGCAAGCCGCTCGTGAGGGTGCAGCCGCCGCCACCCGATCGCGTCGATCCACTCCAGTGGCTCGTAGATGAAGGTCGACAGGACGTACAGCATGTCGTCGTTGGAGATCTCGTACCGCGCGTGCTGGCGATTGATCACCCGCAGCGCCTCCCTGCCCCTCGGGGAGTCGTAGCCGTGCTCGACCAGCTCCACCATCAGCAGCGCCGTGTCGTCGTATCGCTTCTGCGGTGCATCGCGGAACTGGCCGGCCTGCTCGAGGACCGCCGACACCGAAGGCACGCAGTACGTCCGGTACAGGGCCAGCTCGAGCGCCCTCTGATAGTCCCAGGGGAACTCGTAGGCGGAGGTGATGCGGTGGATCTCCGCCGCGTCGGCGACCGGGTCGAGAGACGCGATGAGGTCACGCCAGTACCAGCGGCCCGGCTTGAGCGGCAGCGACGCCGTGAGCGGGTGCTCGACGGCGGCGTCGGCCACCAACTCGGACGGGATCGGTCCGAACACCCCGGGGACGGTGGCGGTCATGCTGACCTCACAGCTTTCCCATGACGTTGCCGAGCATCCACTTGACCACCTTGATGTCCCTCGGCTTGCGGGTCATGGTCATGAGGTTGAGCGGGGCGGCGAACTTCTGGGCCGTGATCGCCTTGGGCCGGGCGAACTCACGCAGCCCGTCGGCCCCGTGGATGCGGCCGAAGCCCGAGTCGCCCGAGCCACCGAACGGCAGCGACGGGATCCCGGCGAAGGCCAGGAAGGAATTGACCGACACCATGCCGACGTCGAGCTTCTCCGCCAGCGCCAGACCCCGCTTGCGGTTGCCGGTGAAGATCGCGCCACCGAGGCCGTAGCTGCTGGCGTTGGCCTTCTCGACCGCCTCCTCCAGGTCCGCGACCGAGTTGATCACGACGGTCGGCCCGAACGTCTCCTCGGTGATGGCCGTCGAGTCCTCGGGGACGTCGACCAGGACCACGGGCTCGACCACCCTCTCCCCGACCGACCCCTCGCCCCCGATGACGGCCTTGCCGCCCCGGGCCAGCGCGTCCTCGACGTGTCGACGGACGATATCGATCTGGGCCGGCAGCGTCATGGGGCCGTAGCTGGAGGTCACCGAGGTGCCGGGGGTCAGAGCCCGGACCTTCGCGGCGAACTTGTGGACGAAGGCGTCGCGGACGTCCCGGTGGACATAGATTCGTTCGACCCCGGCGCACGTCTGCCCCGCATTGCCCATCGCGCCGAAGACCGCCTGGTCGGCCGCCGAATCGAGGTCGGCGTCCGCGTCGACCAGGAACGCGTCCTTGCCCCCACCCTCGATGACGACGGGGGTGAGCGTCTCCGCGCAGGCGGCCATGACCTTGCGGCCCGTCGCGGCCGACCCGGTGAACGCGAGCTTGTCCACGCCCGCCCGGCAGAGCGCCGCGCCGGTCGAACCGTCGCCCGTGATGGTCTGGAACAGCGGCTGCGAGGCGCCGAGCGAATCCCACACCTCGGCGAGCCAGACGCCGACGCCGGGCGTCAGCTCACTGGGCTTGAACACCACCGCGTTGCCCGCGGCCATGGCGTAGGAGAGAGTGCCCATCGGGGTGAACGCGGGGTAGTTCCAAGGACCGATCGCGCCGACGACGCCGTACGGCTGGTACTCGACGTAGGCCGCCTGGTTGCTCATGAGCAGTCCGGCCGACACCGAGCGGCGGCGCAGCACCTTGTCCGCGTTCTTGGCGGCCCACTCGAGGTGGCTCACCGTGAGCATGACCTCGAGCGTGGCGTCCTCGTCCGGCTTGCCGGTCTCGGCGGAGATCAGCGAGGCCAGTTCCTCGGCGCGGGAGGCTATGGCCCGCTTGTACTCCAGCAGCCACTCCCGACGGCCGCGCGGGCCCTGGGCGGCCCACCAGCGGGCGGCCGCGCGCGCACGCTCGACCGCGAGGGCCACCTCCTCCGGTCCGGCGATCGGGTACTCCGCGAGGACCGTGCCGTCGCGGGGGTCCAGGCTCGCGAACGCGGGGCCGGTCTTGCTCGGTTCGGTGGTGGTCATTCGAATTCCCTCCGGTTTCGATCACATATATTTGATGTAGCCTACCGTGATACGGGCCACAGTAGTCCACACTGCCTGGCACCGTCACCCCATGACAGAAAGCCGAGGCCAGACGTGTTCGACATCCTCACCGAAGAGCAACGCGACTTCGCCAAGTCCATCGACGACTTCTGCGCCCGCGAGGTCGGAAGCGTCGAGAAGAGGCGTGAACTCACCACCGAGGGCGGCACCCACTCCCCCGAGATCTACGCCAAGATGGCCGAGCTGGGCTGGCTGGGCCTGACCGTGCCCGAGGAGTACGGGGGCGCCGACGCGGGGGCCGTGGAACTCTGCCTCCTGCTCGAACGCTCGTTGCGCGGTCTCGCCCCGATCGGAGGCATCGGCCCCACCCTCATCACCGCGGCGGCGATCCAGAAGTTCGGCACCGAGGAGCAGCGCAGGCGGGCCCTCGAACTGGTCGTCGCGGGCGGCACCCTGGCCATCTCCATGTCCGAGCCCGGCGCCGGGTCCGACGTGGCCGCGCTGCGCTGCAAGGCCGTCCGCGACGGTGACGACTGGGTGATCACCGGACAGAAGACCTGGTGCTCCAACGCCCACTTCGCCGACCGCATCCTGCTGGTGGCGCGCACCGACTCGACCGGCGCCAAGCATGAGGGCATCACGATGTTCGACGTCCCCGCCGATGTCGAGGGGCTGCAGATGAGCGGTATCGAGACCATGGGCGGCAAAGAGGTCAACGACCTCTACTTCACCGACGTACGCCTGTCCGCCGACTCCGTGATCGGCGAGGTCGGTGGCGGGTGGAAGCAGCTGATGGCGGGACTCAACATCGAGCGGCTCATCCTGGCCGCCATGCAGCTCGGGGTGGCGCAGCGGGCCTTTGACGACTGCCTGACGTTCATCCGTGAGCGCGAACAATTCGGCCGGCCCGTCGGATCCTTTCAGGTGATCCGCCACCGCATGGCCGACCTGGCCACCGAGATCGAGGCCACTCGGCTGCTGGTCTACGCCGTGGCCAGGAAGGTCGACGAGTCGGACCCCGCGGCCCTGCTCCCCCGCGAGGCCTCCATGGCCAAGCTCAAGGCCTCCGAGCTGAGCAAGCGCGTGACGCTCGAATGCATGCAGTCGATGGGCGGCTACGGCTACGCGACCGAGTACGGGATGGAACGACTGGTGCGCCAGGCCGTCGTCTCCACCATCTACGGCGGCACCAACGAGATCCAGCGGGACATCATCGGGAAGACGTACGGGCTGTGAGCGCGCCGCACGCCGACGAGCTGGAGGCGATCCGCGCAGGGGAGACGGTGTCGCCCGAGCGGGTCTCGGCGCTGTGGGACTCACTCGAGCCCGCCCGGATCGAGGACATCGGCGGCAGCCGGTGGAAGGGCACCGGCCTCGACACCGGGCACCCGATGTTCGCGATGCTCGGGCAGATGCGCTGGTGGGGAAAGGACTTCACCGACCCGCGGAAGGTGGACCCGATCCTCGTCACCGACGACTCGGGGTCCGTCGTGCCGGACACCTCCGCCACGGGCGGGGGCGGGGCGTCGCTGTGGCAGGTCTCGTTCCGCGGCCGTCCGTGCGCGTCCATGGTGTACGACCGGTTGCCGGTGATCGACCACTTCGCCGTCGTCGATCCCGACACCCTCCTGGCCGTGATGAACGGCCGCGGCACCGTCCACGAGGGCGAGCACTTCTGGTTCCTCCTCGAGCGCGAGCGGTAGCGGACGCGCGAACGGTAGCGACCGCACACGCGGGGCCTGGTCGGGTGCGCGGCGGGGTCGGGTGCGCGGCGCGGCGGGGTCGGGTGCGCGGGGCGGCGGAACGGACCACACTGGGTGCATGACCCCCAACACCGAACGCCCGGTCCGCATCGCCGTCCAGCTCCAACCGCAGCACGCGCCCGACTACGACCTCCTGCGCGATGCCGTCCGACGGTCGGAGGACGCGGGCGTCGACGTCGTCTTCAACTGGGACCACTTCTATCCCCTCTACGGAGACCCCGACGGCGCGCACTTCGAGTGCTGGACCATGCTCGCGGCCTGGGCCGAGCAGACCGAGCGGGTCGAGATCGGCGCCCTGGTCACCTGCAACAGCTACCGCAACCCGGACCTGCTGGCCGATATGGCCCGTACCGTCGACCACATCTCGGGCGGGCGGCTGATCCTGGGCCTGGGCAGCGGGTGGTTCGAGCGGGACTACGCCGAGTACGGATACGACTTCGGGACCAAGGGTTCCCGGTTGGACGACCTCGGGGACTCCCTCGAGCGGATCGAGCGGCGCCTCGCCCGGCTCACCCCTGCCCCGACCCGTCACATCCCGGTGCTGCTGGGCGGAGGGGGCGAGCGCAAGACGCTCAGGCACGTCGCCCGCCATGCGGACATCTGGCACTCTTTCGTGGACGTGGAGACCTATCGACACAAGTCCGCGGTGCTGGCCCGGCACTGCGCCGACGTGGGCCGGGACCCCGGTGAGATCGAGCGTTCCACCGAGATCGGCGGCGCCTCCTCCGCCCACGAGGCGCGGCGCTCGGCCGACGCGCTGGTGGCCGAGGGCGTCACGCTGTTCACCGTGGGCCTCAACGGACCCGAGTACCCGCTGGACCTGGTCGAGTCGTTGGTGGCCTGGCGCGACGGCCGCTGACGGCCTGGCTCGACGGTCGCTGACGACCCTGCGCGACGACCGGGTCAGCCGCGGCCCACGGCGCGGTCGGCGCGGCGCCACACTCGGAAGGTGTACCACGATGCCGTGAGCATCAGCACCAGCGCGGCGCTCGGCCGACGCGCTGGTGGCCGAGGGCGTCACGCTGTTCACCGTGGGCCTCAACGGACCCGAGTACCCGCTGGACCTGGTCGAGTCGTTGGTGGCCTGGCGCGACGGCCGCTGACGGCCTGGCTCGACGGTCGCTGACGACCCTGCGCGACGACCGGGTCAGCCGCGGCCCACGGCGCGGTCGGCGCGGCGCCACACTCGGAAGGTGTACCACGATGCCGTGAGCATCAGCACCAGCACGAACGAGGCGAGGATCGACGGGCGTCCGGCCACGATCAGCCCGACCGCGTTGACCAGCGCGAGCACGGTGAAGAACCCGACGAAGCCGCCCAGGACCTCCAGGCGCTGCCGGGTCCCGAGGGCATCACCGCCGCTCCGAGCCACGACCGGGTCAGCTCTTCAGGCCGCCGGCGGTGAGGCCGGAGATGATCCGCCGCTGGAAGATCAACACCATGATCACGAGCGGGACGGTGACGAGCGCGCCCGCCGCCATGATCGCGGCGTGCGGCGGGATGTAGGGATTGACCCCCGAGAAGCGGGCGATCGCCACGGTGACCGGTTCGGTCGAGGAGTTGGACAGCTGTTGTGACAGCAGGAATTCGTTCCACGTGATGATGAACGCCAGGATCGCGGTGGTGAAGAGCGCCGGCGCGGCGAGCGGCAGGATGATCTTGACGAACGCCTGCCCACGCGTGGCGCCGTCGACGCGCGCGGCCTCCTCCAGTTCCCACGGCAGATCGTTGAAGAACGACGTGAGTGTGTAGATGGTCAGGGGCAGCGCGAACGAGATGTTGGGGATGATGAGCGCCTGATACGTGCCGATCCAGCCGATGTCGGTGAACAGCTGGAACAGCGGCGTGACCAGTGCGACGCCCGGGAACATCGAGGCCGCCAGGATCACGCCGGTGACGAGGAACTTCCCGCGGAAGTCCACGCGTGCGAGCGCGTAGGCGGTGAACACGCCGAAGAGCAGCGCCAGCGCGGTCGTGATGGAGCTGATGATCACCGAGTTGATGATGGCGCCGAGAAAGTTGTTGCCCGCGTCCGTCGCCAGTGCCTCGCGGAAGTTGTCCAGGGTGAGGTGCGAGGGCACGGGGCTCGCGGAGAACACGAACCGGTTGTCGCGGAACGCGGTGACGAGCATCCAGTAGAACGGCGCCAGGCCCCAGATCAGGATGAGCAGGGCACCGACATAGGTGCCGATCCTGGGCCCGAGCGGCTTACGGGGTGGGCGCAGGTCGTCGGTGTCGTCCCGATCGTGGGGGCCGGGTCGTGACGACGACGAGGTGGGCGGTCGCGTGGTGGTCGACCGCGTGGTGGCCGACCGTGCGTGGGCCGGCCCGGAGTGGTCGGGCGCTCGGTGACTCACCGGATCTCCTCCTTCTTGCCGGTGCGGTCATCGACGACATTCGCGCCGAGGAACTTCACCATGACGTACGCGACGGCGAAGATCAGCAGGAACACCAGTGTCGAGATCGCGGACGCGCTGTTGAAGTTGCCCATCCGCATCTCGTTGACCACCAACATGGACACCGTCGCGGTGGGCGACCCGGAGTTGGCCGACACGAGGATCACGGGCAGGTCGTACATGCGCAGGGCGTCGAGGGTCCGGAACAGGATCGCCACCATGAGCGCCGGCCGCACGAGCGGCAGGGTGATCCTGGTGAACTGCTGCCAGCGAGAGGCGCCGTCGACCCGGGCGGCCTCGTAGACGTCCCCGGGGATCATCTGCAGCCCGGCGAGGATAAGTAGAGCCATGAAGGGCGCGGTCTTCCACACGTCGGCCACGATGATGGCCATGCGCGCGTAGAACGGATCGGTGGTCCAGGCGATGTTGGTGCCCAGCATCGTGTTGGCGATGCCGTTGGGCGCGAAGATGAACGCCCACAGCTTGGCGGTGACCGCCGTGGGGATGGCCCACGGGACGAGGACGGCCGCGCGGAGGAGCGACCGGCCCCAGATGCTCTTGCCCATGACCACGGCCATCGCGAAGCCGAGGACCGTCTCGAGGGAGACGGTGGTGACGGTGAAGAACAGCGTGTTGCCCATCGCGGGCCAGAAGTCGACGGCCGAGACGCCGGGCGGACACGGGATGGTCCCGTCGCCGCCCCTGGCCGGACACGCCTGGGTGAGCCAGTAGAGATAGTGCTGGAATCCCGCGAACCCGCCGTCGGAGAACATGCCGGTGGCGGGGTCCAGGCCACGGTCGGCCCGGAAGGACAGGTACACGGCACGGACGACGGGGTAGCCGATCACCACCGCGAGGATCGCGAGCGCGGGGCCCACCATCCATACCGGGCGCCAGTCGAATCTCTTCTCGACCAGTGGCGCCGGGGACTTCTCAGTCGTCGTCATCGCTGCAGCTCCTCATCGGATCGCACCCGCCCTCACCACGACGGCCGATGGGCCCCGGGATAGTACCCCGGGGCCCATCAGCGCGGTGTCGTCATCACTGCTGACCGGACTCTGGTATCACTGAGCCGCTTGGTCGATCGCGGCGCTCATGTCGGTGAGTGCCTGCTCGACGTTCTTCTGGCCACGCAGCGCGGCGAACGTGTTGTCCTGGATCGCCTTGGACACGGCCGGGTAGTACGGCGTGACCGGACGCGGCTCGGCGTTCTCGAGTGCCGCCTTGAGGGCCGGCATGTACGGGAACTGCTGCTGAAGCGCCTCGTCGTCGTAGATCGAGGACAGGACCGGCGGGAACGACTGCTCGGCGAAGCTCATCTGGACGTCCTCCGAGATGATGTACTCGAGGAACGCCTGAGCGGTGGCCTTGTTCTCCGAGAACACGTTGATGGCGTTGTTGTAGCCACCGAGAGTCGACCGGCCCGCGCCGTCCTGACCGACGATCGGCGCGACCTCGAACCGACCCTGGACCTGCGAGGTGGGATCGGACTGGCCCGACTCGTACATGTACGGCCAGTTGTAGGAGTACATGGTCTCGCCGGCGAGGAAGCCCTGCGCGGTCTCCTCCTCCGTGAACGCGTCGGTCTGCGGGGGGATCACGCCGTTCTGGTAGGCGTCGACCAGCGCGGTGAGGCCGGCGCGCGCCTGATCGGTGTCGAGCTCCGGCGTCTGCCCGTCGTCGCCCACGACCCGGCCGCCCCAGCTGTGGATGAACTGGGTCGCGGCGACGGTGAGGCCCTCGTAGAGGCTGAGTTGCGTCTGCAGGCAGTCGACGTCGGCTCCCTCGGCGGCCTCACAGGAGGCGACCAGCGCGTCCCAGTCGGCGGGGGCCTCGGGCTGGAGGTCGGTGCGGTAGTACAACAGCTGCGCGTTGGTGTTCTGCGGGATTCCGTAGAGCGTGCCGTTGTAGGTCGCCGAGTCCACGGCGGCCTCGATCAGGCCGGAGGTGTCGATCTCGGTGTCGCCCTCGATCGGCTGCAGCCACCCGTTGGCCGCGAAGTAGGCGGTGTCCGTGACGTCGAGCGCGAACACGTCGTACTCGCCGCTCTCGGTCTGGAGGGACTGCGTGAGCGTGTCGCGCTGCCCGTCCTGCTCGGCGGGGAGCTCGCGGAGGGTGACCTCCTGGTCGGGGTTCTCCGCGTTCCACTGGTCGATCACGGGACGGAGCTTGTCCGTGTCGTTGCTGCCCATCGCGAAAGTGATCGGACCGACGCCCGAGGTGCCGGCCTCCGTCTGCTCGTCGGACTCTCCACCACCACCGTTGGTGCAGGCCGCGGATACCATCGCGACCATCGATGCGGCCGCCGCCGCCTTGAGGAACCTGCCGTGAACGGCCATGCGCTCTCTCCTACTGTCGTGTCTCGCCTACCGCCGACGTGTGCCGACGGTCGGGTGATCCCGGTCTCACTGTGACGCCGGTCTCTCTGAGGTCCCGCTGAGCGTAACCCACCGGGGGCCTGTACGTAGGACCACGAGCGGTCACCTCACCGACTCACCGTCATCCCGTCGCCCTCGGGGCGACGAGACTCAGATCACAGGGGACACTCTAACAACAACAAGTGTTGCGATAGGCCACCGCGGTCCCCGGTCACCGCAGTCGCAGACCGGTCTCCACGTCGAAGAAGCGGACCTCGCCATCGAGCGCGGCCAGGAACATGGTCTCGCCCTTCCCCGGGTGGTCGCCCGACTCGGCGCGGTAGACCACCGGGTGGCCGTCCCCCGTGGAGCAGTGCAGGTAGCTGTCGGCACCCAGTTCCTCGACGAGGTCGACGGTCACCCTCAACCCGTCCCCGTCGTCGGCCATCCGCAGGTGCTCGGGCCGCACGCCCACCGTGACCGTCGCCCCGGCGCCGGCCGGGACCTGCTCTCCGAACCCCTCCAGCGCGACCCTGCCGTCGGCGACGGGGGCGTCGAAGAGATTCATCGACGGCGATCCGATGAAACCGGCGACAAAGGCGTTGACCGGGTTGTGGTAGAGCTCCCGAGGCGTGTCGACCTGCTGGAGGACGCCGTCCTTGAGCACCGCCACCCGGTCCCCCATCGTCATGGCCTCGACCTGGTCGTGGGTCACGTAGATCATGGTGGTGCGCAGGTCACGCTGCAGTTTGGCGATCTGGGCGCGCGTGGCCACCCGGAGCTTGGCGTCCAGGTTCGACAGCGGTTCGTCCATCAGGAACACCTGCGGGTTGCGCACGATCGCCCGGCCCATGGCGACCCGCTGGCGCTGACCACCGGAGAGCTCCTTGGGCTTCCGATCGAGGTAGGCGGTGAGATCGAGCATCTCCGCAGCACGGTCCACCCGTTCGGCGATCTCCTTCTTGGAGGCCTTGGCCAGCTTGAGCGCGAAACCCATGTTCTCGCGCACCGTGTAGTGCGGGTAGAGCGCGTAGTTCTGGAACACCATCGCGATGTCCCGGTCCTTGGGCTCCATCCCGGTCACGTCCTTGTCACCGATGAGGATGCGACCGGCCGAGACGTCCTCCAACCCGGCGAGCGCACGGAGGGTGGTCGACTTGCCGCAACCGGACGGGCCGACGAGGACCAGGAACTCGCCGTCGGCGATCTCCAGATCGAGCCGGTCCACACTGCGCCGTGCGGCGCCGGGATAGACGATGGACACGTTCTCGAAGGTCACCGAAGCCATGGCGAGCACTTTCCCTTCACCGGCAGGAACGTGCCGGACGATCCGAGTAGAGGGTTGACACGACGACTGTAGCGCCACGACACCGGTGTTCACCGGCACTGCGCCCACAGTTCATCCGCACGTGTCCTCACCTCGCCCGTGCCGTCGCCCGCGCTCCCTAGGGTCACACCGTCCTCGTGCGCCCGTGCGCGACCCACACACCCTCAGGGAGAACCGTTGTCAGTCCGCACTCTGCTTCCCATCGCCACGCCCGGCATCTCCAACCGCCAGCACCTGACCTGCCTGTACAAGTGCGGCGACCAGTGTGCGTCACCCGCCCCCAACGCCAGCGGGAATCCGTACTTCGGCGACGTCGCCGCCGAGATCAGCCGGCGCGGGGCCCTCAAGGCGGCCGGCGTGATCGCGCTCGCCGTCGGGGCCACGCAGGTTCTACCGGCCACCGCCGCCGCGCAGGGCTCCCTCGGCACCGGGTCGGCGGGCGCTCTCGGATCGTCGGGTGGGGGCACTCTCGACACCGGTTTCCTCCCCGTGTCCCCCAACACCGCGGACGCCGTCACGGTGCCGGCCGGGCACTCCAGCGACGTGGTGATCCGCTGGGGAGATCCGGTGATCCCCGGAGGCCCCGCCTTCGACTTCGAGAACCAGTCGGCCGCCGCGCAGGCGGTGCAGTACGGCTTCAACTGCGACCTGGCGGTCCTGTTCCCCATGGACGATCGGGACGAGAGGTTCCTGCTCACGGTCAACCACGAGTACACCACCGAGCCGATGATGTTCCGCGGGTACGACTCCGCGGCCCCCACCCGCGAGCAGGTCGAGATCGCCTGGGCCGCACACGGTATGACGGTGGTCGAACTCGCCAGCAGGCCGTCCGATGGCGGGCTCGATCCCGTGATGGGCTCGTACAACCGCCGCATCACCGCGACGACGCCGTTCGAGTTGCGTGGCCCCGCCGTCGGTGCGCTCACCCGGACCACCGCCGACCCCACCGGGACCCGCGTGCTGGGCACGCTCAACAACTGCGCCGGCGGCCACACCCCCTGGGGGACGGTCCTGTCCGGCGAGGAGAACTTCAACCAGTACTTCGGCACCACCGGCTCCGTCACCGACCCGGCGCGAGTGGAGGCCCTCCGGCGCTACGGTGTGTCGGTCGGCGAGTCCGGGCGCAAGTGGGAGCGTTTCGACAGCCGCTTCGACCTGGCCGTCGAACCCCACGAGGTCAACCGCTTCGGCTACGTCGTCGAGGTCGATCCGTGGAACCCGGATTCCACGCCCGTCAAGCACTCGGCGCTCGGCCGGTTCAAGCACGAGGGCGGAACGGTCCACGTGACGGCGGACGGGACCGTCGTCATCTATTCGGGCGACGACGAGCGATTCGACTACCTCTACAAGTTCATCTCCAGCCGGACCATCGTGCCGGGGCGGACCCCGGCGGCCCGGGAACAGAACATGAGGATCCTCGACGAGGGGACCCTCTACGTGGCCACCTTCACCGGCAACTCCCCGGCGTCCGAGATCGACGGGTCGGGCGCCCTCCCCTCGGACGGCGCATTCGACGGCACGGGTGCCTGGATCCCGCTCCTGACCGTCGACTCCGCCGGCAACGCCGTCTCCCACGTCCCCGGCATGAGCGCCGAGGAGGTCGCCGTGTACACCCGGATGGCGGGTGACGCGGTCGGGGCCACGAAGATGGACCGTCCGGAGGACGTCGAGCCCAGCCCCACGACCGGCAAGGTCTACATGGCGCTGACCAACAACACCCGCCGCACCGCCGGTCAGGTCGACGAGGCCAACCCCCGGCATGACAACAAGCACGGTCAGGTAGTCGAGATCACCGACGACCACGCCGGGACGACGTTCGGCTGGAACCTGCTCCTGGTCTGCGGCGACCCCGCCGCCGCCGACACCTACTTCGGCGGCTTCGACAAGTCCAAGGTCAGCCCGATCTCCTGCCCGGACAACGTGGCCTTCGACCCCGCCGGTGGGCTGTGGGTGTCGACGGACGGCAACGCGCTCGGATTCAACGACGGGCTGTACTCCGTGGCCACCGAGGGGCCGAACCGGGGGGAGACCAAGCTGTTCCTCACCGTGCCCGTGGGTGCGGAGACCTGCGGCCCGCTCGTCTTCTCCGACCGGGCGATCGTCAACGTCCAGCACCCCGGGGAGAAGGACGGGGCCTCGATCGAGAACCCCGCCTCCCACTGGCCGGACGGCGGCACCAGCCAACCGCGGCCCTCGACGGTCGTGGCGTGGAAGGACGGGTTCACCGGCGGGACGGGATCGCTGTCAGGGGGCTCACTGTCCGGGGGTTCCCTGTCCGGGGGCTCCCTGCCGGCGGGGTCGCTCGGCTCCTGACCGTTCGTGTGCGGGGTCGGCGCGGGGTCGGCAGGGATGAGAGGTCGATCCCGCGCCGTCGGTCGCGCGCCGTCAGACCCGACTCGCCGACCCCGCATGCGCCAACCCGCGCTCAACCGTCGCGGCGATCGAGGCGGCGACGCCCTCCGGATCGTCCGACATCGGAACGTGCCCGTCTGCCGAGATCTCCACTCTGGCCTGGGGGAACAGCCTCGACGCCAGTGAGACCTGACGGACCGGCAGGACCAGGTCGAACCGCCCCCACCGGATGGTGATCGCAAGGTCCTCATCCACCGGCGCGGAGAACACGAAGGTGCCGCGGTCCGCGCGGTCCAGCACTGTGTTGCTGACGATCGCCTCCCCGTCGATCGCCGCCGCCTCGGCCGGATACCGCCACGGCCGGGCGCAGAACGCCGCCATCATCACCGCACGGCCCGCGGCCCTCTCGGTCACGACGGGGATGTGCCGTCCCAGCTTCGCGGCTCCCCGGCGCAGACCCCGGAACACGGTGATCGTGTAGCGCCACTCGGCGTTGGAGCGGAAGAACCCGGCCGGGGAGAGCGCGGTGACACTGTCCACCAGGCCGCGGGCACCCAACTCGAGCGCGATGAATCCGCCGAGCGAGTTCCCGGCGACGTGGGGGCGCTCCCCGGCGGGCATGAGCTCCGCGAGGAGTTCGGTCAGTTGGTCGATCATGTACTCGAGCGCGTCACCCGCCTCGGGGAGATCCGCGGACTTCCCGTGCCCGGGCAGGTCCACCACGACCACGCGGTACCGGTCCGCGAGCAGCGGAACGACCGGGTCCCACGCATGGGCACGGTGGCAGACACCGTGCATGAGGATGATCGTCGGTCCGGAACCGGTCACCTGGTGATACAAATCCATGCCAGCAGTATCCCTCACAGCAATAGATGACGTCCCACAACCGCTCGGGATCGTGCTTTTATCTCCCATGCGACGGAGGGGACCACTGGTCAGGGGGCACGACGTGGACACTGTGGCAGGCGAAATGACGGCGCGGCATCCGGCGCCGCGGGGGCCGGGGCGGTCCGGGGCGGCGAGAGCGCAGCTGCCGTCCGGGTCGGCGAACTCAGGGTCGGCGAACTCGGGGTCGGCGAACTCGGGGCTGGCAACGCAGTTCCGTCCCATCCTCCTCCGACTGGACCTGCTGGTACGGCGGCAGAACACTCAGTACGCCCTCAGCCGCGCCCAGACCTCCATCCTCCACACCCTCGCCAGCCATGGACGGTTGCGCATGAGCGACCTGGCCCGGTTGGAGAACGTCAGGGTCCCCACCACCAGCAATTCGGTGAACGTGGTGGAGGGCATGGGTTACGTGGAGCGCGTGCGGGACGAGTCCGACGGCCGGGGCGTCTGTGTGCAACTCACCGACCTCGGACGGACACGGATCGACCAGGTGCTCGAGGAGCGCGACCAGGACTTCGCCGCCCACCTGTCGATGTTGTCCTCGGAACACCGGGAGTCGCTGTCCGCCGCGGTCCCCGCCCTCAACGCGCTGCTCGACGCCATCGACAGCACCGCGACCCCGCACTGATCCAGCCGTCGTCGACTCCATCGGGACCTCCCACCGGGCCGGTGGGGCGTCTACCCTCACCGGGCATGGGCACAGTCATGATCACCGGCGCCTCCCGTGGGATCGGCGCGGCCACGGCCAGGGCGCTCGACGCCGATCACGAGCTGATCCTGGTGGGCCGCGACGCCGACGCCCTGGCATCCGTGGCACGCACGTGTCGGTCCGCCCGGGTTGTGACAGCGGACCTGACGACGCCCGATGGTGTCTCGGCGGTGGCCGACGGCATCTCCACCCTCGACGGGGTGATCCACTGCGCCGGGGTGGCGGAACTGGGGCGGATCGACGAGACCGACGCCGCCCAGTGGCGTCGCGCGTTCGAGGTCAACGTCCTCGCCGTGGTCGAGCTCACCAGGGTGTTGCTCCCGGTCCTGCGCGCGGCCCGCGGCCACGTCGTCGTCATCAACTCCGGCGCGGGGACCACCGCCAAGCCGGGCTGGGGCTCCTACAGCGCCTCCAAGTTCGCACTCCGCGCCGTCACCGACACGCTCCGCGGGGAGGAGCCGGGCCTCCGCGTCACCTCGATCCATCCCGGCCGGGTGGACACGGACATGCAGAGGGCGATCGTCGCCGCCGAGGGCGGGACCTACGACCCGTCGGTCCACCTCAACCCGGACTCCGTGGCGACCGCGGTGCGTCACGCTCTCGAGTCGACGCCCGACGCCCACCCCACCGAAATCGTCGTGCGACCTCGACGTCACTGAGTTCCCCTCCGCCCGGTGGGCCCACGCGCGATCCCTCCCCGGACCGGCGCGAATGTCGTATCGTCCAGCACCATGGTCGGCTCCGACACCCCCTTGCGCATCACCGTCATCGGTGCCGGCGTCGTCGGGTGTTACCTGGGCGGAAGACTCGCGCGCCACGCCGACGTGACCCTGGTCGGGCGCCCCCATGTCCTCGACCCGATCCGTGCGGTCGGGCTCACCGTGGAGGCCGGGAAGGGCGTGGACGACCGCATCCACGTGCCGTCCGAGGCGCTCACGCTCTCCGAGACGCCGGAGTCCGTCCGCCGCTCTGACGTGGTACTCGTGTGCACCAAGGCGGGGTCCTCCGCGGCAGCCACCGCCGAATTCGTCCCGTTCCTACGTCCCGGGACCCTGGTGGTGGGCCTCCAGAACGGACTGCACTCGGCCGATTCCATCCGCGACGGCGTGGGCACGAACCCCGTGATCGCCGGGATCATCCCCTTCAATGTGGCCCGCACCGGGCCCTCCACCTACCGGCGGACCAGCACCGGTGAGATCCGGATCGCCGAACACCCGCTCGCCGCCCCACTCCTCCGGGTGATGGACGAGGCCGATCTCCCGGTGCGGGCGACCGACGACATCCAGGCGGTGCTGCACGGCAAGGTCCTGTTGAACCTCAACAATGCGGTCCAGGCGTTGTCCGGACTTCCTCTGCGAGACGAACTCGTCGATCGTGACCTACGCAGATGCGTCGCGCTCTGCCAGGGCGAGGCCATCCGGGTCTTCACCGCGGCCGGGGTGGTGCCCCGGGTACCCATCGCCGTGCCGGCCGGGATGCTTCCGTCCGTCATGCGGCTGCCGACGCCTGTGTTCCGCAGACTCGCCAGGACCGTCATGCGGGTCGATGCGGACGGGACCTCGTCGATGAACGATGACCTGATCCGCGGACGACCTACCGAGATCGACATCCTCCAGGGCGAGGTCGTCCGGATGGGCCGGCGGCTCGGGGTCGCGACGCCCGCGTGCGCTCACATTGTCGAGTTGGTGCACGAGGCCGAGCGGGCCGGACCCGACCGACTCCAGTGGACAGGCAAGGCGCTGCTCGCGGAGTTGCAGCGGGCGCGGCGACGGGCACGACGGCTCGCGCGGATGCAGTTCGGATAGTTGAGCCGACTCACCTGTCGACCGCCGCAGGTGGTCAGACGGCAGGTGGTTACTCGTCGTACCCCAGGGAGAACGCCGCCTCGAGGTCGTGCTTGGACAACGCGCGAAAGGCGATGTGCGTCTCGGTGTCGACCACACCCGGGACCTTGTTCAGGCGGTCGGAGACGATGTCGGCCACGTCCTCGTTACGGCGGGCCCGCACCAACACGATGAGGTCGATGGTGCCCGTGACCGAGTACACCTCGGAGACGCCGTCGATCTCGGCGATCTCTTCGGCGACCTCGGGGATGCGCGCCGTCTCGGCGTGGACAAAGACGATGGCGGTGATCATGGGATCCAAGGCTAGTCCAGCTGACGCCGCCCCGCGTCTCGCGTTCTGCGTCCTGCGCCCGGCGCCTGAGCCCTGTGCTGATCGAGCGCGTTCTGTGAATACCCGTCGCGTTCTCGGCGGCCCGCTCTCGACCGATGCGTCACAGAACTCGCCGGATCGAGCAGGCGACGCCCGCCTCACCCCGCCTCAGCTCAGCGCATGTTCTCCGGGGTCCAGTAGGCGCGCATCGAGGCGACCTTGCCCTGCTCGTCGTGGGTCATCAGGTCCCAGACGTTGATCGTGGCTTTGGAGTTCTCGTCGAAGTGCGTGGTGATCTCGAAGTTGAACAGCAGATCGTCCCCACACACCCGCGCCTCGATCACCTCGCCCTCGATCTTCAGGGCCACCACGGACGAGTAGAACTCGCGGATGGCCGCCTTTCCCTCGTGCACCGTGCCGTTGCCGACCGGATCCTCGACCGTGGCGTTCTCGGCGTAGAGGTCGAGCACAGCCTCGAGGTCGCCCGCGACGAGCGCGGCGATGTACGAGTCTGCGGTGGCACGGATCTGCTCGGGGGAGGCACTCACGGCGATGGCCCTTTCGGTGTGACGACGAGACCACCAAAGCCTAGAACGTGTTCTCGTCGAGAGGATCGTTACCGCACAACAGGTGAAAAAAGTGTGACTTGCACCACACTCGTCGCGGGCCTACGCTCCGTTCACCAGAGAACTGGACGTCCATCCGGCCCGGGAACGGGGTACGCCATGTCCACACCGAACATTTCGGCCAAGAGCTCGGACGAGGAGTCCTTCCACACCGGCCGGGTGGTGATCATCTCCCTGGTCGCGGCCCTCGGCGGGTTCCTGTTCGGGTTCGACACCGCGGTCATCAACGGCGCGGTCGACGCCGTCCAGGAGTCGTTCGGGATGAACGCCGGCCTCACCGGGTTCGTGGTCTCCTCGGCGCTACTCGGCTGCATCGTAGGTGCGTATCTCGCGGGCCGTCTGGCCGACCGCTGGGGACGCACCCGAGTCATGGTCCTGGCATCGGCGCTGTTCACCGCCAGTGCACTCGGGTCAGGCCTGGCCTTCGGTCCGTGGGATCTCATCCTCTGGCGGGTGGTCGGTGGACTGGGCGTGGGGGCGGCCTCCGTCATCGCGCCGGCGTACATCGCGGAGGTGGCCCCGCCCTCGATCCGCGGTCGCCTCGGTTCCCTGCAACAGCTCGCGATCGTCTCCGGCATCTTCGTGGCCCTGCTCTCCGATGCCTGGCTGGCGTCCGTGGCCGGCGGCGCGATCGAGGAGCTGTGGATGGGGATCCAGGCCTGGCGCTGGATGTTCCTCACCGAACTCGTTCCCGCCCTCACCTACGGGGTGCTGGCACTCATGATCCCCGAGTCCCCCCGCTATCTGCTGGCCAAGGGTCTGGTCAGCGAGGCGCGGGACGTGCTGCGCACCATCCAGTCCAGTGGTGTCGACAACCGGATCACCGAGATCCGGGCGACGGTCCGCGAGGACAGGAAGCGGTCCTGGCAGGACATGCTCACCCCGGGCGGAAGGAACCTCCTGCCGATCGTGTGGATCGGCATCATCCTGTCGGTCTTCCAGCAGGCCGTGGGCATCAACGTGATCTTCTACTACTCCACCTCCCTGTGGCAGTCGGTCGGCTTCACCGAGGCGGACGCGCTCACCCAGACCGTCATCACCTCGGTGACGAACATCGTCGTGACGATCGTGGCCATCGCGCTGATCGACAAGATCGGCCGCCGCAGACTGCTCATGACGGGGTCTGTGGGGATGACCGTCTCGCTCGCGGTGATGGCCCTGATGTTCAGCACCGCCACGATGGGTCCGGGGGCCGACGGCGAACTCGCACCCCAACTCGGGGACACCCAGGGGCTCGTCGCGCTGATCGCCGCCAACGGCTTCGTCGTGTTCTTCGGTATGTCCTGGGGCCCGGCGGTGTGGGTGCTGCTCGGCGAGATGTTCAACAACCGTATCCGCACGGCGGCGCTCGGTCTGGCCGCGGCCGCCCAGTGGTTGGCGAACTTCGCGGTCTCCACCGCGTTCCCGCCGATGGCCGAGTTCAGCCTGACGTTCACCTACGGCTTCTACGCGGTGTCGGCGCTGCTGTCGTTGCTGTTCGTGGCCAGGTTCATCCCCGAGACCACCGGCCGCTCGCTCGAGGACATGGAGTAGACGGGCCCCCGAGCCGATCAGGCCGCGTCGTCGGGCGTGCGCACCGGGCAGAACAGGTCGGTGCGCAGGGTCGCGGGATCGATGTCCGGCGACGGTTCGGTCACGTACGCCTCCCAGAACGGAGTTCCCGGGGCTCGCCCCAGGGAGCCGATCTCACCCATGAACTCCTGCCACGCCTCACCCAGCCCGTCGTAGGACCCGAGGTAACTCATCGCGGCGACCTGCCCGGCTGGGAGTTCGGATGCCACCACGCGCATCCCGCCCTCTCCCTCCGGCTCTGCGACGACCCCATCGGGCAGCGGCTCGGCCAGGGGGAATCCGATCTCCAGGTCTGCCTGGGGTTCCGGCTCCTCGGTAATCCTGGTGTACGACGCGAACGGGGCGGCGGCAGGCGTCACCCCTGCGGCGAACAACGCGGGAAGCGCCGTGCCGAACGCCGAATCGAAGAACTCAGCGATGGTGGCCATGGGCACGGCCGTCGCCCGGACCACCGCCGTGGGCACCGCGGGCGCGGTGAACACGCGGACGCCGACCAGGGGCTCCGGGCCGAGGTCGGGGTAGCCGGGGGGCGGACCGTGCGGCTGGTCCCGGGGCGGGACCGGGGACGACGACGACATCATGAATCCTCCTCGGGCAGCGACACTGCTGCACATTGTGCTCCTGTCGTCGGCGCCCGGGAAGAGTCTCCGGGCAGTGACGGCGGCGGGTCCGGCCGAGTGGGGGCACGACGGATGCACCCTCGCGGCCGCACGGGGACACTGGAGCACATGTCGACTTTCCGCCTCCGCACTCCGGACCGCACCATCGATCTGGGCGAGTTCGACAACGCCCAGGAGGCGCTCGAGCACGCCGTGACACTCCAGCCCGAAGCGCGTCCGGTCAACGGCGACCTCGAGGTGCTGGTCGGCGTTGAATGGCATTCCGTGGCCACGGAGGGCGACATCTCATGACCCCCGCCGCCGCGGGGTCCGTCACGCAGTGCGCCACCTGCGGGGTCGAGCGCGCCGAACCTTTGCCCGAGACGTGTCCGATCTGCGCCGACGATCGGCAGTACGTCCCGGCCGGCGGCCAACGCTGGACCCACCCGGGGGAGTCCTCGGCGCGTGGCGGGCGGATCGAGTTCGCCGAGCGCGAAGCGGACGTGATCAACCTGGTCCACCGGGACTGTCCCGGGATCGGACAGAAGCCGGCGCTCATCCGCACGGACCACGGGAACGTGATGGTCGAGGCGCCGAACCACATCACCGAGGAGGCCGTCACCGCGGTACGCGGGTGGGGTGGGGTCTCGGCCATCATCGCCTCCCATCCGCACATGTACGGCGTCCAGTCCCTGTGGTCCGCGGCGTTCGACGACGCCCCGGTCTACGTCTCGGCCCCGGACCAACACTGGCTGGGACTTCGGCCCCGCAACACCGTGGTCTGGGGCGGAGGTCACCGGGGCGACGAGATCGAGATCCTGCCGGGTGTCCGCGCCTCGCAACCCGGGGGCCACTTCCCGGGCAGCGCGGTGGTCCACTGGACCGCGCGCGACGGCCGGGGGGTGCTGTTCACCGGCGACACCATCGGCACCGTCGCCGATCCCCGCTGGGTCACGTTCATGCGCTCGTTCCCCAATTGGATGCCACTGTCCGGAGCGGTGGTCCGGCGCATCGCCGACCACGTCTCGCGCTATGACGTCGACCGGATCTACGCGAACTTCGGCGGCTGCGTCCCCCATGACGCCGGCGACGCCGTACAGCGCTCGGCGGAGCGCTATGCCGAGTGGGTCGACGGCGAGCACGACCACCTCACATAGCAGGCCGGTGCCGGATACGTCAGGACCCGCGTCGGGAGGCCCGGCGGGCCATAAGGTGGGCACCCATGGAGGAGCACCGAACCATCCGGCTCGCGGGTCGCCACGTCAATTTCGTCGCACTCTCCTGGGGCCCCGAGAACGCTCCCCTCGCGGTCCTGCTGCACGGATACCCCGATTCGCCCCATTCCTGGCAGGGGGTGGCCCCGGGACTCGTGGACGCGGGCTACCGGGTGGTCGCCCCGTTCACGCGGGGGTATGCGCCCTCCGGCGTTCCCACAGACGGGTCGTATCACATCGGCAGCCTGGCCCACGACGCGATCGAGTTGCACGCATTGCTCGGCGGTGATGACCGGGCGGTCCTCGTCGGACACGACTGGGGTGCGGTCGCCGCGCACGCCGTCGCCGGGCTCGCCGACCAGCCCTATCGGCGCGTCGTGACGATGGCCGTGCCCCCGCCGGCCGCGTTCTTATCGCGGGAGGGTGGCATCCTCGCCTCCGTCGCCCGGCTGCTCAGGCAGGCGAGGCTGAGCTGGTACATCGCTTTCCAGCAGCTGCCGGTGCTCGCGGAACGGTCACTGCCCACCGTGGTTCCCCTGCTGTGGCGCCGGTGGTCGCCCGGTCTCGAGGCCGGCCCCCACCTCGACGCGGCGTGGTCGGCGATCGAACCCCGGCGCACCGAGGTCCTCCGCTATTACCGTCACGCGGCGCGTCCGTGGACGGTGCCGCCGGAGTGCACCGCCGTCCAGCGGGCGATATTAAGCCCCACCACCGTCCCGATGCTCTACCTGCACGGACGAGACGACGGGTGCATGCTCGCGGAGTGGGCCACGCTCGCGGCGTCCGTTCTCCCTGACGGGAGCCGGGTGGAGACCGTGCCGGACGCCGGCCATTTCCTCCAGGTGGAGCGCCCCGACCTGGTCACACGACTGATCGTGGATTTCGTCGGCGCGCGCTGATCATGTCGTCGACGCCGGTGGGTGTGGTGCTCCGGCGACTAACGTTCCTGACGTGGAGATCCACCTGGCGGGCCTGGGCGTGAGCATCGCCGTGCTCGCTCCCGGTCTCCTGCTGTGGCGCTTCCCGCCGCGCGATCCCGCGCCCACGTCCGTGGCGCCGGCCCCGGCGCGGTGGGGCGTGAAGTGGACGGTGTGAGGGAGACGGGCGTGGCGCTGTGGTGGCTGCCGGTCGGAGCCGGCGGCCACGTGGTGGTCCACACCAGCCGCTGGTGGGAGGAGTTCCACGCGCGTCGCGAACACCGCCCCAGCCGGCCGCTGTTCCACGCCGCGCTCGAGGTGTTCACCGGGCACGGCCGATGTGCCATCGAGATGGCGCCGGCGTGGGGGCCGCTCAGCGGGTCGGACGGGGTCGTGGCGACCGGACCCGTCGGCCTGCACTGGCTGGGCCGATCGCGCTTGTTCCGGTACGAGGTCCGCTGCCAGGTCGACGGCCGGATCCCGGATCTCGCCTGGGCACCGCAGCCGCCCACTCTGATCGCGCTGTCCGCGGTCGAGGCCGACGCGCTGCTGGGGCGTGTCGCGGAAGTCCCGCGGCATACCTGGGGACGTGATGCGACGGGAACGGGCGAAATGTGGAACTCCAACTCGCTGATCTCCTGGCTTCTGCAGACCTCGGGGATCGACGCGGCGGCACTGGGCCCGCCGGACCACGGGTCGGCACCGGGGTGGGCGTCGGGCATCGTGGCCGCTGAGCAGGCCCCGCGATGAGGGGTGCCAAGACCGCCGGGGTGCCGAGACCTCCGCTCAGGCCCGGGCGACCGAGGACTCCGCGAACCGCCACAACCGCTCGGCGATCTCCGGATCCGAGGCCTCGGCACTCCGGCCGATGAGGGTGGGCATCCCCCTGAGGTTCCGCAGCCCGTCCGGCCCGGTGTAGCTGCACGACGGGAGCGGCCGGGTGGCGGCGGCCATCGTGGTGAGCGCCGCCTGGTCCGCGGGTTGCGCGAACACCGAGCAGACGCCGGTGAGCACTCGGTCGACCACGGCGTTACCACTGGCATTGGAGATGCCGGTCGCCGCCCAGCCGGGGTGCGTGATCTGCACGTCCACCCCCGGCGCCGCCGCCTCCGAGCGTCGGTCCCGCAACCGCTGGTCCAGCGCGAGCCCCCACAGCATGTCCCCGAGCTTGGACTGGGCGTAGGCCGCCGCGGGGGTCCACCGACGTCGCTCGAAGTGCGGGTCATCGAAATCGAAGGTCCCGGCCTTGTGGGCGTTGGACCCAACGATCACCACACGACGCCGCACACTCGGGAGGACGAGGTTAGTGAAGAGGAACGGTCCGAGCACGTTGACGCCGAGCAGCATCTCTAATCCGTCTGTGGTCTCGCGGCGACGGGGTGTGATGGCACCGGCGTTGTTGACCAGCATGTCGATCGGTTCGGACTCCGCCCCGTTCAGCTCGTCCGCGGCGTTTCTCACGCTCTCCAGCGAGGCCAGATCCAGCTCGACAATCCGAGACGGGCCCGGCAGCGCGGTCGCGACATCGCGTCCCCGCCCGGTGTCCCGGACGGCGAGGATCACCCGCGCGCCGCGATCCGACGCGGCGCGGGCGGTCTCCAGGCCGACGCCGCTGGTCGCCCCCGTGATGAGCCATGTCTGACCGGTGAGGTCGGGGATGTCTATGCCTCTGTGCGCCACGGATCCCACGTTACTGATCGCAGGAAGCAGAGCCGGGACGCGGTTGGGCGAGCATTTCGGATTGGACCGGAAGACGGAAACCCACTGAGCACGGCGGTTAGTCTCCGCTCATGCGCCCCTTCGCCTCCCGCCCCCGCCGTCCGCTGGCCGCAGCGGTCGCCGCCCTCGTCGTCGTCACCTCCCTCACCGCTCCCACCGCCAGCGCCGCACCGGCAACCTCCGCCCAACCAGCACCGCGGTGGTCGGGCCTGGACACCCGCCAGTGGGACCGACCGATCCCCGCGCCCGGCGTCACCTCCGCGACCGTGCCACTGGACCCCTCGCTCTCGCTACCCGAGGCCGGGCGGGCGGTGCGCTCGGCGTACGGCACGATCGACCAGCACGGGAACCCCGCGATCGCGACCTCGGCGGTGTTCCTGCCGCACGGCGCTCCCCCGCCGGGCGGGTGGCCGGTAGTGGCCTGGGCACACGGGACCACCGGTCTCGGCGACGACTGCGCCCCCTCTACGCACCCGCGCTCCGAGCGCGACGCCGAGTACCTCGGCCACTGGCTGCGGCAGGGGTACGCGGTCGTGGCGGCCGACTATGTGGGGCTCGGGACGCCGGGCCTGCTCAGCTACCTCAACGGGCAGGTCGCGGCCCACGGGATCGTCGACGCGGTGATCGCCGCACGCGCAGACGGCCTCCCGCTCTCCCCGACGTGGGCCGCGGTGGGCCAGTCGCAGGGAGCAGGCGCCGCCCTGGTCACCGCCACCCGGGCCACCGAACTGGGCACGCCGTCGGGGCTGGACTACCGGGGCGTCGTGGCCACGGGTGCACCGGCCAACCTCGAGCACCTCTTCCAGTGGGGCGGGCCCGGCTTCCCTCCGGTGTCGCTGCCCACGGGCCTGAACCTCTACGCCCTCTACATCCTCGCCGGCCTCCGGGACCAGCACCCCGAGGTCGGCCTCGATGACTTCCTCACCCCTCGCGGCCGCGAGATGGTCGACGCCGCCGAACACCTCTGCTACGAGGACATGCGGGCCGCGGTGGGCGATTTCCAGATATCCCAGGCCCTGACCAGACCGGTCAGGGACATCCCGGACGTCTTCGGACTTCTCCAGCGGTACATGGGGACCCCGGCCACCGGATACGACCGCCCGGTCTTCCTGGGCCAGGGTCTGCTCGACCTGGACGTGCCCGCACCCTCCGCGCTGTCGCTCGCGGCGGAGATGACGCTGAACCGCCAACCATTCGAACTCCACGTCTATCCGGACAGGGACCACAGCGGGACGGTCTACGCGGCGACTCCGGACGCCACCGCGTTCCTGAATCGGGTGATGCGCTGACGGCCGAGCGGAATCTGGACACGCCGTCAACATGTGGCCGGCCATCGTGCGCGGCAGCGGTCGGTCGAGGTCGCGTCATATATGTGACCGACACCACAATCGTTATCTACTTGTCACATGAGAATTTCCGAGTAAAGTCCTCGCCATCGCCGCGCGGGGATGTTCTGGGACTCCCCGCGCGGCTGACTTATCTCCGGCCGATCTCCGGCCCATCCCCGACCGGGCCCCATTTCCCGCGAGGCGGCCGGTTCTAGAACCTGTTCCAGTATCGTGGCCCCCATGAGCGCCCTCGACTTCGAGTCCACCAGCAAGACCCTCACCGCCGGCCGCTTCGAGCTGCACTTCCACGAGGCGGGAGAGCAGAGTGTCGCGGAGCCCGAGAGCGCCGTGCCCGTGCTCTTCCTCCACGGCTCCGGCCCGGGCGTCACCGCGTGGTCCAACTTCGCGGGCAACCTCCCGGTCTTCGCCGAGCGATTCCACACGATCCTGCTCGACATGCCCGGTTTCGGGAAGAGCTCGGACCTCGACTGGGAGAAGGCCTATCCCCTGATCGCCGCCGAGGCGATCGACGCTTTCTGCGAGGCCAAGGGGATCGAGAAGGTCGACATCATCGGCAACTCGATGGGCGGCAACGTGGCCTGCGAGACCGCGCTGGCCTACCCCGGCCGCGTCCGCAAGATGGCGCTCATGGGCCCGGGCGGCCTGGCGGCGCCGCTGTTCACCCCCGAACCCAGTGAGGGCTCCCGGCGCCTGTTCGACTTCCTCGCCTCGCCCTCCGACGAGTCCATGGCCGCCTGGGTGGACACGATGGTGGGCAACAAGAAGGTCGTGTCCGACGAGCTCATCCGGACCAGGACCGAGGCGGCGACCGCCCCCGGCGCGGTCGAGCGGATGTACGCCATCTTCGGCTCGATCCTCAAGCCCGAGAACGCCTACACCCCGCTGTACGCCCGGGCCTCCCAGATCCGCCAGGAGACCCTGCTCATCTGGGGTCGCGACGACCGCATGCTGCCCTATGAGCAGGCGCATTTCGCGTTCCGGCAGCTCCCCCGCGCCGAGCTCCACGCGTTCTCACGCTGCGGCCACTGGGCGATGATCGAGCAGAAGGACAAGTTCGAGCGCCTGGTGATCGACTTCCTACTCAACTGACCCGCTAGCCTCGGGGACATGAGCGAGTCGCCGCAGTCCGACCAGCCCGCCGCCGACACGCGCTCCGACCACCAGAGCGGAGACGGGGCCGGGTCCGGGGGCGCGGTGGACCCGCAGACCGGCGAGGACCTGTCCTGGAAGAGCACCCCGGTCGCGATTGTCCTGCTCGACCGCCCCGCGCCCGGCCACCGCGACGTCACCGAGCTGCTCGCCGAGATCTTCGAGGGTTCCTACGACGTCGATCCGGGAACTGACGAGGACCCCGCGACCGCCGTGTCCGTCGAGGACGTCACGGTGGTCGTGACCCCGCTCGACCTGCCCGTGGCCGACGGCGAGGCGTCCCGGTACACCGAGAACCTGGCCATCTGGAACGGCGGTCAGGGTGTGGTGGACTCACACCGGTCGCAGGTCGTCGTGGCCGCCTTCCGTCTCGGACCGGTGGGGGACGACGGCGAGCCGGCCGAGCCCGAGTACCTGGACCCCAGGCTCGACACGCTCCGGTGCGAACTCGCGGTGGCCACGGTGACCGCCGCGCTGACCGCGCTCCCCGGTGCGATCGCGGTGAGCATCGGCGGCGCGGCCACCACCCTTCCCGCCGGCCCCTACCGCGATCTCGTCGCCGGCAACCCGCTCCCCGTCCCGGCGCTCGTCGGAGTGCGCGCGGGTATGCAATCCGAGACCACGTCGTGCGTGTACACCACCGGACTCGGGCGTTTCGGTCGGCTCGACCTCGAGCGGCTCGACGTCCCCGGGCCTCCCGGCGCCCTCTACGGGCAGATGTGTGACCTGGTCGCGTACACGCTGGGCTCGGGGACCATCTTCCAGCCCGGTCAGGCCTTGGAGGTGGGCGGGTCCCAGCCGCTGCTCACCAGCCTGGAGGCCTCCCCGTTCACCGGACAGCAGGTCCTGCGCCTCACGTCCGGCTGAGCCCCGACTGTCGCATCACGGTCGCCGGTGGGTCATGCGCTCGACCACCAACCTCGTGGTGGCCGCGAGCTGGAACGGCCGGACGACCGGTTCGATGCGGCTGGTCAACCGCTCCTTCTTCAGCTTGGCGATCACGCTGCGGACCAGTTCGGGCAGGGGGTTTCCCGAATGGTCGACCAGCGGGTAGATGCGGACCTCCGGCGCCACCCGCGCCATCTCGACGATCGCGTCGACATGGTCGGCCGTGCTCATCCGGTCCGCGTAGGTGAACAGCAGGTGGGAGCACAGGACGAGGTCCGCGGAGTCGGAGGCCAGAGGCAGGTCGGGCAGCGCCCCGGCGATGTACCGGCCGGGAGCGGCCTCGAGGTCGGCGAGCATCGACTCGGCCGCGGCCCGGCGGACGGATTCGTGACCGACGACCCCTCCCCGGACGTCCCAGTCGTACTCGAGATCCCGGGAGTGGAAGTGGTGGAGCGACCGATCCAGATCCGCCAGGACCCGTTCCCTCAGATCACGACCACCGAGCGCGTATTGCGGATCCACCGCGACCGCGTCGCCACCCGCGGCGCAGATCTCCGCGACGGCGCTGGCCGCTCCGCCCGGGCAGTCGACGATCCGGCCGCCCAGGTCCGCGGCATCCAGCTCGAACATGTCCGTGTACTCGTCCAGCGAGCGGGCGCTCACCAGGACATCCGACTCCGACAGGGGAAGGTGGATAGTGCGGGGGCTAGCGGTCACCTGGTCGTTCTCCTCGATCAGGTCGGGCTCGGCCTGACTCGGCCGCGGTGGGTGTTCGGCGATGGCCCGTGGCCCTGAGTGGTCCGCCTGCCCGACTGTCGTTCGGCCCACCCGTTCCCGGTGGGCCCGTGAGGCGCCTGCTACGCCAAGGCGGCATGGGCGGCGCGGATCCACTCGGGGTCGCTCCGCCAGCACATCAACACGTCGTTCTGCACGGCGCCACCGTAGCAATGAGCGCGGGCACCGGCCACCGATTGTTTCCTGTTGAACCGAACCCGCGAGGCGCTCCCCGCCTGTGACCTGGACCACGAGCAAAACAGACACCGGTTATAGTTCCGAGTAACGCAGGACGCGCCCCAGTCGTCCCCGCGGCGCCGACACCCCTGGAGACCATGTGAGATCACCGTCATCCGACCGGACCTCGACCCGCGGCGTGGCCACCCTGGCCGGGGCGCTCGCGATCGGACTGGCGGCGGCCCTGGCGCCGGTGCTGGTCATCGGCCCGGTGCCGGTGGTCGCAGCGCAGCCCGTGGCGGGCGGCCAGGGCTCCTCCAACGCACCCGACCGGACCGCGTTCTACACCCCGCCGGCGGATCTACCCGCGGTCCCCGGCACCGTCATCCGCAGTGAACCCATGACCATCACGCCGAGCGTTCCGGATCTCGTCGCGGGCGGCACTCTCACCGCCGACGCCCAGCGGATCATGTACCGCTCGACCGGTGCGGCGGGTGGGCCCGTCGCCGTCACCGGCACCTACCTCCAACCCCGGGCCCCGTGGAGCGGACCCGGCCCGCGCCCGCTCGCCGTGGTCACGCCCGGCACACAGGGACAGGGGGACCAGTGTGCGCCCTCGAAGTCCATGGAGGTGGGGCTCGGCGTCGGGACGGCCCCGATCTCCATGGCCGCCGGGTACTCGCTGATCGACGCCTACTCGATGCTCGCCGAGGGCTTCGCCGTCGTCGTCACCGACTACGAGGGTCTGGGCACCCCGGGCCACCATCCCTACGTCAACCGCGACTCCCAGGGACGCTCGGCCCTGGACGCCGCCCGCGCCGCCGTGTGGCTGCCGGGAACGGATCTCGCCCCCGACTCCCCCACGGTGGTGAGCGGGTACTCCCAGGGCGGTGGCGCGGCGGCGGCCGCTGGCGAGATGCACCGGGAGTACGCGCCGGACCTCAACCTCGTGGGCGTCGCGGCCGGAGCCCCACCGTCGGACATGCTCGGCACGCTCGACCGCGTCGACGGCGGCGTCCTCACCGGAGCCGTCGGCTACGCCATCAACGGGATCCTGCAGGTGCACCCCGAGCTGCGCCCTGCGTTCGACCGCCAGCTCAACGACGAGGGCCGCCGCATGCTCGAGGTGACCTCGACGCAGTGTGTCGCCGAGACCGCCTTCGCGTACGGACTTCGTCGCACCAGCGAGTTCACCGTGAGCGGCAACTCGCTGGCCGACGCCGCCCGGTCCGAGCCGGAGATCCTGCGGGTCCTGGAGAGCTACAACCTCGGCCGGGTGGCCCCCACGGTCCCCGCGCTGGTCCTGATCGGTCGGAACGACGACGTGGTCCCGCACCACACCGCGGTCGACCTGGTCCGCGACTGGTGCGCCCAGGGCACCACCGTCGAGCTGCGCACCGCCGAGATCCCCGCTGTGGCGCCGGGCCTGGTGATCGACCACGCCCTGCCGATGCTGGCCGAACGCGCCACCAACGCGCGCTATCTCATGGACCGGGTGCACGGGGTGCCGGCGCCGAACTCCTGCGGCACCGTCTGACGCGCGGTCAGGGCAGGTTGTGGTGGAAGGCCTGCTCCTGCGCGAGGCTGTCGATCCGCCAGCCCTCGGTGGTGCGGACGAAATCCAGCACGTACCAGAGCCCGTAGAAGAACACCTGCTGGTCCTTCTCCTCCACGGGCTTGAGTGCCATCGGGTTGAAGCACATGCAACGACCGGTCGCGCAGTCCCCGTCCAGGGTCACCGCGAGATTGCCCATGAGGTGCTGGGTCGAGGCGAAGATCGGGAGCATCTCCGCCAACCACGCCCGCACCGCCGGATACTCGTCCGCGGGGCCTCCCGAGGCCTCGAAACTTACCCGGGCGTCCGGGGTGAACACCCTGTCCAGCCCCTCGAAGTCGCGGGCATCGATACAGGTCGCGTACCTGGTCACCAGGTCCTGCAGGTCCCAGCGATCGGACAGCTCGACCAGTGTTCGACTCATGCTTCCTAGGCTAACGTGGCCCGCATGCAGTTCGAGCAGGAATTCCGCGCCCGCCAGGCGATCGAGCAGCTCAAGCACCGTTACTGGCGGGCCTGCGATGCCAAGGACCCACAGGGGTTCCGGGACTGCTTCGTGGCCGAGGGCGGAGTCCTGGACTTCGGCCCGCTCGGCCGCACCGACCCGGACACGATGGTCGGCATCTTCCGGCAGATCGCCCTGGCCACCGCCTCCGACGGCGGCCCCCGCATCCTCGACATGCACCACGGCCTCATGCCCTCCATCGCTGTCGAGGACCCCGGGGACGGGGACGCACCCCAGCGCGCCACCGGCACCTGGACGCTGCAGTTACGACAGGTGGACCGGGAGAACGGCACCGAGACGCTCTCCACCGGGGAGTACTCCGATGTCTATGTGGTGGAGAGTGGCCGCTGGGTGGTGGCCGAGTGCCTGTTCTCACCGGGCTGGTCGATCACCCGCTCGCTCGACAGCGCCACGGTGACGTTCCCTGAGCTCCAGACCGTCCGGAGTGACGACTCGGCTCCCGCAGCCGCCGGAGTCGACTCGTGAGCGCGCGCGTGGCCCTGGTCACCGGCGGCAGCCGCGGCGTGGGCCGGGGGGTGGCCACCGCTCTCGCCGAGGCCGGGTGGACCGTGTACGTCACCGGGCGCTCGGCCGATCGGCTCCGTGGCACGGTCGAGGCCGCGCACGGAGCACCCGGGCAGGTTCGGCCGCTCGAGTGCGATCACTCCGTCGACGGGCAGATCGTCGCCGTCGTCGCTCGCATCGTCGCCGAGACCGGCCGCCTCAACCTGCTGGTCAACAACGTCTGGACCAACCCCAAGGGCTTCATGGGCTTCAACGGCAAGTTCTGGGAGCGGCCCGCCGGCGACTGGGACGCGCTCATGGGAGTGGGCCTGCGCGCGCACTACGTGGCGTGCTGCGAGGCCGCCAAGGTGATGGTCCCGCAGGGGTCGGGTCTGATGGTCAACATCTCGTCCTTCGGGTCGCGCTCGCCGTTCCACACCGTGCTCTACGGGATGAGCAAGACCGCCCTCGACAAGATGGCCTCGGACATGGCGCACGAACTCGCCGGGACCGGGGTGTCCACCCTGTCCCTGTGGCTCGGGCTCATCCGCACCGAGCTCATCCTGTCTCTGGGGATGGACGACTTCAACGGCTTCCCCCTGGACCGCGCCGAGGACCCGACCTTCGTCGGCCGCGTGATCGCGGCGCTGGCCCAGGACCCGTCGCTCTCCGAGTTGAGCGGGTCCACGATCATCACCGCCGAATACGGTCGCGAGAAGGGCCTGAGGAACGATGACGGCGAGGTGCCGCTGTCGCACCGGGGTGCCTTCGGCGGGGGTCCGCTCTTCCCACCCGTGACAGACCAGCAGCTGGGGATCGCGACGGTCGACGAGGTGGCCGAGGCAGGCGGGCACAACGGATTCGCGGGGGGCTGACGATGACTTTTCAGCCGATCGGCGAATCCGACGACCCACTGGAGCGCCTTGAGCGCAACGAGCGCCAGGCGACCGACGCCATTCGCTACGTCCTGCTCTCCGCCTCGGCCGTCGTCCTCTTCGCGGTCGCGCTCGTGGCGTTCGGCGGAGGTATCGGCGAGCGGTGCACGGAGCCCGGCGGCACGTGCCTGACACAGGACCGCGTCGAGGTGGTGCTTCTGCCGCTGCTGCTGTCGGTGGGCCTGTCCGTGACGGCGGGCATCAAGACGTACCGGCGGTGGAAGCAGCACATCAGGTGGCGGCCGTGGCTCTTCGCCAGCTACGCCATGTGGATTGTCACCACCACCTACCTGATCGGCTCGTCCTCGGCGGTGTTCGTCCAGGTGGGCTGATCCCAGGTCGGCTGATTCCAGGTGGGCTGGTTCCGGGTGGACTGATTCCAGGTGGACTGATTCGTCATCCCACCCACCCCGACCTACGCGGCCCCTCTGCACGCATTCGGGCGTGGTGCGCGCCCGGACGGGACCATTCCGGGCGCGCAAGCCGAAAGCACGCCGGCGCGCGGGCCCACCGCAAGCAGCGCGCGCCCACAGCAGGCCGGGGCGATTCCCGTCAGGGCACGATGTTGACCATCTTGCCCGGGACCACGATGACCTTCTTCGGGGCCGCCCCGTCGAGGTTCGCCTGCACCTTCTCGTCGGCCAGGGCCGCGACCTCGACCTCGGCCGGTGAGGCGTCCGCGGACACGGTGATGCGCGAGCGCACCTTGCCCTTGATCTGCACCGGGTACTCGACCGAGTCCTCGACCAGGTAGGACTCGTCGTGCTCGGGGAACGGGCCGTGGGCCAGCGACCCGGTGTGCCCGAGCCGCGACCACAGCTCCTCGGCCAGGTGCGGGGCGACGGGCGCCACCATGAGCACCAGCGGTTCGACGACCGACCGCGGTGCCCCCGGCCCCTCCGTCGGGTAGGCCTTGGTCAGGAAGTTGACGTACTCGATGAGCTTGGCGATCGCGGTGTTGTCCCGCAGTCCGGCGTAGTCATCGCGCACCCCGGCGATGGCCTTGTGCAGCGCCTTGAGCACCTCCTGCGGAGGCTCGTCCCCGGTCACGCGGGCCTGCCCGGTGGACTCCTCGATCACCACGCGCCACAGGCGCTGCAGGAAGCGATGCGCCCCCACGACGTCCTTCGTGGCCCAGGGCCGGGAGGTGTCGAGCGGCCCCATGGACATCTCGTACACGCGCAGGGTGTCGGCACCGTACTCGTCGCAGATCTCGTCGGGCGAGACGGAGTTCTTGAGCGACTTGCCCATCTTTCCGTACTCCTGGAACACCTCGGGCGCGTCGGGGGAGCTGTCCAGGTAAAACTTCCCGTCTCGCTCCTCTACATCCGCAGCGGGGACGTAGACGCCGCGCGAATCGGTGTAGGCGAACGCCTGGATATACCCCTGGTTGAACAGCCTGCGGTAGGGCTCCTCGCTGGTCACGTGGCCGAGGTCGAACAGGACCTTGTGCCAGAACCGCGAATAGAGCAGGTGCAGCACCGCGTGCTCGACTCCACCGACGTAGAGGTCCACTCCCCCGGGGTCGCCCTCACCGTGGATCTCGGGCCGCGGCCCTGTCCAGTAGCGCTCGTTCTCCAGCGCGCACAGCTCGTCGGAGTTCGTGGGATCGATGTAGCGAAGCTGGTACCAGCTGGAACCGGCCCAGTTGGGCATCACGTTGGCGTCGCGGGTGTAGGTCTGCACGCCGTCGCCGAGGTCCAACTCTACGGTCATCCACTCGGTGGCCTTGGCCAGCGGCGGGGAGGGCATCGAGTCCGCGTCGTCGGGGTCGAAGGAGACGGGCTTGTAGTCCTCGACCTCGGGCAGCTCGACGGGCAACATCTCGTCGGGCAGTGCGTGCGGGACACCGTCGGCGTCGTAGACCACGGGGAACGGCTCGCCCCAGTAGCGCTGGCGGGCGAACAGCCAGTCGCGCAGCTTGTACTGGACGGTCCCCTCGCCGGTGCCCTCACCCTCGAGCCAGGCGATGGTCGCGGCCTTGGCCTCGTCGACGCCGAGTCCGTCGAGCGACAGCCCCAGCTCGTTGGTCGAGTTCACGGCGACGCCGTCGCCCGAGTACGCCTCGGCCGCCACGTCGAGCTCGCTCCCGTCGGCCGGGGCGACCACCTGGACGATCGGCAGACCGAAGGCCGTGGCGAACTCGTGGTCGCGGGAGTCGTGGGCGGGCACCGCCATGATCGCCCCGGTGCCGTAGCCCATGAGCACGTAGTCCGCGACGAACACCGGGACCTGCTGTCCGTTGACCGGATTGACGGCGTAGGCGCCGGTGAAGACGCCGGTCTTGTCCTTGTTCTCCTGGCGCTCCAGATCGGACTTGGTGGCGGCCCGGCGGCGGTACTCCTGCACGGCCTCGGCCGGGGAGGAGTGCCCGCCGGTCCACCGCTCGTCGAGCCCCCCTGTGCCCGCGTCGCCGGCCGCCCCGGCGCCGACGCCGCCGGCCGTGTCCGGCCAGAACGGCCCGGCCAGCTCGTCGACCAGCGGGTGCTCGGGCGAGAGCACCATGTAGGTGGCGCCGAACAGCGTGTCGGGGCGGGTGGTGAAGACCTCGATGGACTTGTCGGCCACCGCGAAGCGCACGCGGGCGCCCTGCGAGCGGCCGATCCAGTTGCGCTGCATGGACTTGACCTTGTCCGTCCAGTCCAGTCTGTCCAGGTCGTCGACCAGCCGATCGGCGTAGGCGGTGATCCGCATCATCCACTGGGAGAGGTTCTTGCGGAACACCGGGAAGTTGCCGCGCTCGGAGCGGCCCTCGGCGGTGACCTCCTCGTTGGCCAGCACGGTGCCCAGCCCGGGACACCAGTTGACCTGGGAGTCGGACAGGTACACCAGCCGGTGGGAGTCGAGGACCTTTTCCTGCTCGGCCGCGGTGAGGTCGGACCAGTCCCGGCCGGCGAACCCCTCGGGCAGCGGGCGGGCACCGGAGGCGAACTGCTCGCGCAGCTCGGAGATCGGCCGGGCGCGGCCGGTGCGGGTGGGATGCGCGCCGCCGTCGGTGGTGCGGGCGGGAGCGTCCGGGTCGTACCAGGCGCCGTGGATCTGCAGGAAGATCCACTGCGTCCAGCGGTAGAACTCGGTGTCCGTAGTGGCCACCACGCGCCGGCGGTCGTGGCCCAGACCCAGTCGCCCGAGCTGACGCTCCATGTTGACGATGTTGGCCTCGGTGGTGACCCGCGGGTGCTGGCCCGTCTGCACGGCGTACTGCTCGGCCGGGAGTCCGAACGCGTCGTACCCCAGGGTGTGCAGGACGTTGGTCCCGAGCATGCGGTGGTAGCGGGCGAAGACGTCGGTGGCGATGTACCCCAGCGGGTGCCCCACGTGCAGGCCGGCGCCGGACGGATACGGGAACATGTCCTGCACGAAGAGCTTGTCCTCGGGCGGCGCCGAGCCGTCGGCGGGCGCGAGCGGGCCGACGGGATTGGGGGCCTCGAACGTCCCGCGCTCGGACCACTCGCGCTGCCAGCGGGACTCGATCCGGCCGGCGAGATCGGCGCCGTAGCGGTGGGCGGGCCCCGCCTGGTCCGCCTGCGCCCCGGGGACGGACTGATCTGCGGTGACGGTCTCGTCGCTACTGCTCACGGTTGTCTGCTCTCCCTGATCCTCGCCGGTGCCCACACGCAGGCCGTGTCCAGCCTAAACCCTGGAGTAGGCCGGGCCTCCTCAGCGTGTGGACACCGCTGGGCCGAGGCCCCGCCCCATCGAGTCCCCGCCCCGTCGAGAAGAGCGTCCCGAACACATCGCGCGAGAGGCGGTGTGCGGAACGCTCTTCTCGATGTGGGGACGGCGGGGGCGACGGGGGCGGCGGGGTGCCTAGGGTGCCGGGGTCGGCGGGGGCGGCGGGCGTCGAGTCAGGACCTGGTGGCGCGACGTCCGGCGATCAGCGCGTCGAGGCTGTACCGCCCGGGGCCGACCAGGCCGAAGACGACGGCGGCCAGCGCGATCACGGCGACGAGCTCCCAGCCGCCGTTCGTGGCGAAGATGCCGGCGCCCTGGTGGACGAACAGGTAGGCGCCCAACATGACGACGACGACGAGCGCCGCCACCACCTGGGTGAGCAGGCCCACCACCAGCAGGATTCCTCCGGCCAGCTCGACCACTCCCGCGAACACCGCGGCGGCCTGGGCGGCCGGGACGCCGACGGAGTCAAAGAACTCGCCGGTGGCGCCCGCGCCGTTGGTGACGAGCTTCTCCCAACCGTGGGCGATCAGCACGACGCCGAGCAGGACCCGGGTGAGCAGGAGGCCGATGTCGCGGACGAGTCCGGGCACGGGGACGAGGGTGTCGGCCGCCGCGGTACGGGCGGCGGCCGTCGGGGTGGCGAGTTCTGAGGCGCTCAAGTGTTCAGTCCTTTCGGGTCACGCATCCGGATGATGCGTCACACACTTTTAGCGCCGCACTAGGTGTCGTGTCAACTATGGGCGTAGACTGGGCCCATGAGCGAATCCCCGGTGACCGACGACGTCAGATGGCTGACCGACGAGGAGAAGGCCCTCTGGCGCGACTACCTGGCTATCCAGGGGCGCCTCCACCTGGCCATCCAGAGAGACCTCAAGGCCACGTCCAGTCTGACGGAGCCGGAGTTCGAGGTGCTCGTGTACCTGAGCGAGGCCGACGGGCCGCTTCGCATGACCGCGCTGTCCGATGTCCTGCAATGGGAGCGGAGCCGGCTCTCCCACCAGGTCACCCGGATGGTCCGGCGGGGGCTGGTTCAGCGGACGAGTTGCCCCACCGATGGCCGGGGCGCCTTCGTCTCCGCCACCTCCGAGGGGATGCGCGAGATCGCCCGGGCCGCACCCGACCACGTCGCCACCGTGCGCCGGGAGTTCCTGGACCGCCTCGACGAGCAGGGCAAGCGCGAGCTCGCGCGCCTGTTGGCACTGATCGAGGGCACTGCCGGGAACGATCCGACAGGGGACGAGGCGAATCGGAATTACGCCGCCGCGGGCGTACCCTCGGAAGCGTGAACGCAGTGCTCATGGTGGTCGTGGTGGTGCTGGCGGGTCTCGCCCTCGTGGTCGGCGTCACCGGCCTGCTGGGGTCGCTCGGCCGGCTGCCGGGCAACGGCGTCCTGGGTGTGCGCACCCCGGAGACCCGACGCTCCCCCGAGGCCTGGACGCTCGCCAACCGCGCCGCCGGACCCGCCCTCATCGGCTCGGGTCTGACGCTTCTGCTCGGCGCGCTCGGCGTGGGGTTGATCGGGGGCTGGGTCGGTGGCCTCGTCGTCGTCGTCGCCCTTCTGGGTTCCCTCGCGCTGCTCAGCGCCGCCGGCCTCGCCGGATCACGCGCGGCCGCGCTGTGGGACGCCGCGCAGGACCCGGATCAGGACGAGAGCGGGTGCGGGTGCGGCTCCGAGGGCGGGTGCGGCGGGCACGCCTCCGGTTCCGGTGACCCCTCCGACGATCCCGCCGATCCCGCCGACCCGGCCACCGACTGCAGCGTGACCGGCGGGTGCGGTTCGTGCGCCCTGCAGGGCATGTGCGAACCCGAGGGCACCTCCACCCGGTAGTCCCGGTATTCACGCCCGGTGTACGGCGCCGCGGTGGCGCGCGCGGGCACCCACTGGGCCGCGCATCCGGGCGCGCAGCCGACCTCGACCGGTGGCCCACTGGCCTCGCGCTGCCTACGGTCGGATATCCATCCGGCCCACACGTGAAGGAGTTCGCCATGGCCCAGACATCCGCGACCGAATCCCACCAGGATGTCGTCGACATCCTCACCGCCGACCATCGCGAGATGATCGGGCTGATCGAGATGATCGAGGAGACCACCGACCCCTCCGAGCGCCGTGCGCTGGCCGATTCCGTGATCGCCGAGGTGACCCGCCACTCGGTGGCCGAGGAGCTGTTCGTCTACCCCGTTTACGAGCGCGAGATTCCGGACGGCGGCGACGAGGTCGAGCACGACAAGAAGGAGCACCAGGAGATCGAAGAGGTGATGAAGGAGCTCGAGGGCCTGGACTCCGAGAGCGCCGAGTTCATCGCCACCGTTAAGCGTTTCAAGGAACTCCTCGATCACCACGCCGACGACGAAGAGACCGACCAGTTCCCCAAGCTCCGGGCAGCCGTCTCCGCAGAGGACCTGCTCGATCTGGGCCGCAAGGTCGAGGCGGCCAAGAAGATCGCCCCCACCCGGCCGCACCCCGGGTCGCCGCACTCCGAGCTGTTCCACATGACGCTGGGGCCCGGTGTCGGCATGGTTGACCGGCTCCGTGACGCCCTGAGCGGGCGCCTGAAGAACACCTGATCCGTCTGCCCCGGCCGGTCGTCCCAGGCCGGGCGCGGGCGCAGGTGCGGGCGCGGGTGCGGATGCCCTCGGAGCCGTGTGCTGCTGTTACGAGAGCACCCTCACCAGGACGGCGGCGAGGCCGCACCCGGCCATCACCAGCACCATCGCCACCAGCCCGATGTTGTAGCGGGCCTGGGTCTGCTGGACCTCACCCGCCCGGACGAACCGCCCCACCCGCTGCTCGTGGTGCCGCTGCACCCTGAGCAGCGCGAGCAGCGGGACCACCAGGAGGGTCGCGAAGACGGCCGCCCAGACCCACGCGGTCTCCGCGATCAACTTCGCCACGAGGATGATGTTGACGGTCACCACGGCCCAGGTCCGCGCCCACGACAGGCTGGTGCGCTCGGCCTGCAGGCCGACGTCGGGCGGCACGGCCTCTGGGCGCACGCCGATGCGCCGCCGCGGAACGCTCATGCGATGGTGCCACCGAGGATCGCGAGGACCAGCAGGATCGCGCCGATCGCGATACCCAGCACCAGGAGGATCGACGCCTGCGGGACGGGAAGTGGCTTGTTGTGGCGCATCGAGGCCTCGATGCGGATCCACCGTCGGAACGACACGGTGGCCAACAGGGCCGCCATCACCAGCAGGACACAGGCCAGCGGAGTGCGGATGATCTCCGGAATCTCGTCCCCGGCGAAGGCCTCCATCGCCACGGCTCCGGCCATCAGGCCGAGGCTCGTGCGGATCCACGCCAGGAAGGTCCGCTCGTTGGCGAGCGTGAACCGCGGGTCCGGTTCCTCTCCGTCGCGTAACGACCTGGGCCGCCATCCCTGGCGGGCGCTCTCTGTCATGCCCCGAGCCTATCGGGCTGCACCAGGGGTCCCGCGCCTGCCGGGACCTCACCCGTCCCGGGGCCTCGCGCGGACCTCCTGCGCCGCGGAGTGGTGAGATGGGCCGATGAGATTCCTGCGTCGCCTCCGGATCGAGCCGTTCATCCTGGCGATCCTGGCCGCCGTCGTGGTGGCGGCGGTGCTGCCTGCCACCGGCGGGGCCGCGACCGCGTTGGGCTGGGTCACGACCATCGGGATCGCCGTGTTGTTCTTCCTCTACGGCGCGCGGCTGGAGCCCCGCGAGCTCCTGGCCGGTGTCAGGCACTGGCGGCTGCACTCCGTGGTGCTGGCCGCGACGTTCCTGCTGTTCCCGGCACTCGGCCTGCTGGGCAGCTGGGCCCTCACGCCGGTGCTCGGCGAGCCGCTGGCCGCCGGATTCCTCTTCCTCACGCTCGTGCCGTCGACCGTGCAGTCCTCGATCACGTTCGTGGCGATCGCCCGCGGCCACGTCAGCGCTGCCGTGGTCTCGGCGTCCGTGTCGAACCTCCTCGGGGTGGTCCTCACTCCCCTGCTGGTCTTCGCCCTCATGACCCGGGACGGAGCGGTGGTGATCACGTGGGACTCGGTCGGGAAGATCGCCCTGCAGCTGCTGTTGCCGTTCGTGCTGGGCCAGCTGCTGCGACGCTGGGTTCTGCCGGTCATCTCCAGGATCAGACGGCTGGCGCTGTTCGACAAGTCGGTGATCGTCCTGATCGTCTACGCGGCGTTCTCCGAGGGCGTCGCCGACGGCATCTGGTCGAGAGTCGGACCGGCCCAGCTGGCGTGGCTGATCGCCGCGTGCTGCGTCCTGCTCGCGGTGGTGCTGGGGTTGACCGAGCTGATCTCCCGTGCGCTCGGATTCGCCGATCGGGACAAGAGGGTCGTGCAGTTCTGCGGGTCCAAGAAGTCTCTGGCGACCGGGCTGCCCATGGCCGCGGTGCTGTTCGTCGGCCAGCCGGTCGGGCTCCTGGTGCTCCCCCTGATGCTGTTCCACCAGATCCAGCTCATCGTGTGTGCGTGGTTGGCGGGGCACTACGGCCGGGCGGAGGGGTCTGCCGCGCCCGCCGCGTGAGGCGCCGACGCCCCTGGACACCACAGCTAGGAGCGGTTCTGCTCCAGGAACTCGAGCACTGCGGCCGCCACCTCCGCGGGCGTTCCTCCGGGGCGAAGTGGCCACACTCCTCGATCACGTGGAGCCCGCTGCCCGGGATCGCCCGCTGCAGGCGGTGGGCGTGCTCGATGACCTGCCAGGTGTCATCGGCACCCCAGATCATCTGGACCGGGACCCGGCCCAGCGTGTCCAGTTGGTCGCTGATCTCCATGGTGTGGACGGGCTCGTAGTGCGCCACCTGGTGCTGGAAGAGGCTCGGCTGGCCGATCGGTCCGCTGATGAGGTCCACGTAGATGCGCAGGGCCTCCGGGTCGAAGCCCGAGGGGTCGCTGTGGGTGGACAGCAGCCACTTGCGGAAATGCTCGCGGTGCTCGTCGTCGGGCTTCTTCGCCAGCACCTCCAGCCCGTCGGCCATCTGCTGCCGGGTGCGCTCGGAGGGGTAGGAGTCGAAGCTCACGACGTCGATCAGCGTCAGCGTGCGCAGGCGCTTGATCGAGCGGACCCCGAACCGTTGGGCGACGCCGCCTCCGATGTCGTGTGCGACCAGGTGGAACGTGTCCAACCTCCACAGGTCGAGCAGTTCCGCCAGAACGGCGACCTGACCGGTGATCGACGTGTCCACGGCCGGGTCCCGCGGCCTCTCCGACAGGCCGTAGCCCAGTAGGTCGAAGACGTGGACGCGGTACCCGGCGTCGACGAGCCGTGGCACGACGTTCCGCCAGATATATGACGACGACGGGGTGCCGTGCACCAGCACCACAGGTTCGCCGGCCCCGTGGACACCGTGGGCGACGCGGTGGCCGTTGATGATCGCGTGCTGGTCGACGACCTGATCCATCGGCTCAGCCGGCGAGATCCGCGACGAGCCGCTCGGCCAGTTCGGCGGAGGACTGCGGGTTCTGGCCGGTGTAGAGGTTCCGGTCCACCACGACGTACGAGCCCCAGGGTTCGGCGGCCTTGGAGTAGTCGGCACCCAGCTCCACCAGTTTGTCCTCCAGGAGCCAGGGGGCGTTGGCGGCCAGGCCGACCTGCTCCTCCTCGACGTTGGAGAAGCCGGTGACCCGGTATCCGGCGAACGGTGAGGACGCCGGGGTCTCGGACGCTGCGAGCAGTGCCGCCGGGGCGTGGCAGAGCAGGGCCAGGGGCGACCCGGCGCTCACGCGCTCGGAGAGGATGGCCCCGGAGGTGCTGTCCACGGCCAGGTCCTCGAGCGGTCCGTGGCCTCCGGGGTAGAAGACCAGGTCGAAGTCTGCGTGAGTCACGGAGGCGAGATCGACGGGTGCCGTGAGAACCGGGTCGAGACGGTCGAGCGAGGCCTTGACCTTCTCGAGGGTCTCCGGGTCGCCGGCCCCGTCGGCGAGGCTGGCCTGGTCGACCGTCGGAGCGCGGCCACCGGGAGTGGCCACCGTGACCTCCCAACCGGCTCCCGTGAAGACCTCGTAGGGGGTGACGAACTCCTCGGCCCAGAATCCGGTGGGGTGCGCGGAACCGTCCTTGAGGGTCCAGTGGTCGGCGGCGGACAGGATCATGAGAACGCTGGTCATGGGCGCGAGCCTACGGAGGCCGGGCTGAACCGCAACTGAACATTCCAGGAGTGAACTGCATCACGCTGGGTCACAGATTAAGCAATTCACACCTTGGTCCTCCCGCATGCCCTCGCGACCCGATTTTAGGCCGCTACCTGGGCCGACGCCGACGACTGAATGTTGACGATGTATCAGCAGGTCAGAGCACCGAGCCTCGACTCTCGTGCTTAGCCAACGAAGCAATTGAGCACCGTTAGCCCTCGCCTTAACGTTCTCGCCGCGTCAGCACAGTGGCATCCACCAGGGGACCACGAGACGCAAGAAACAGACGCGACATCACGGGAGGGTGGGCATGGACGACGGCGCTTCGCCGACCACACGCCGTTCGGCTGCGGCGGCGGTCGTCCTCACCGGGCTCGCCCTGGTGGGCATCACCGGAGGCGCGGTCGCCGCGATCCTTTCGGCGGGAGCAACGAACTCCGGCATTCAGGCGGTCTCGTCGGAGTCCCGGGTCTCGCAAGCGGGTCTGACCACCTCCGCTCGCCCGGCATCGTCACCCATCCCCGCAAACCGCCCTACCGCGGCCACGGCCGCGACGTCCACCGCCCCGGTCACGCGGAACTCGACAGCGTCAGCCAGTGCTAGTGGCGCACCTCCGGTGACGGGCGCGGCACCCGCGGTGGCGCCCGCAGCAGAGCCCGTACCCGCCCGGGTGGCTCCGGCTCCCGCACCGGCCCCGGTGAGGCAGCCGTACCGGCCCGCCCCTCCTATCCCGCCTGCGCCGCCGCCCGCTCCGGCGCCCCCTCCAGCGCCTGCGCCCGCACCTCCGGCCATCAACATCCCGCTGCTCCCGGTTCAGCCGCCCCCAGTTGTTCAGCCGAGGCACGTGACCATCGGCTGACGTTCCACCACATCAACGAAAGGAACCATGATGGACCCCATCACCGCACTCATCGCCCTCGGAGCGGCGATACTGCCGTATCTCGGTCCCGCTGCGGCGCTCGGTGTCTCACCGCTCGCTGCTGGGATCGGCGCCGCAGGACTCGGCACCGGTAGCGCAGTCTCAGCTGTCGGGCTCGGTGGCGCCGCCGCGGCCAATCCATTCACCGGAGCAGGTCTCCAGAGTGCGAGTGCGGATGGTTTCAACAATGGCGCGGCCGCTGTTGCGGGAGCGGTCAACGGCCTCAACATCCCGGGAGTACACCTCACCGTCAACTGAACTCCAGCACCACCCGCGCCCTGCGGCCTCCGACTCCGGTTGGGTGGCCGCAGGGCTGCGGTGTTTGACTAGCGCGATGAGCAGCGTGACCTACCTGCAGCAGACGGACGCTTCGTGGCTGCGCCCGGCTCGCCGCGCGGACCTGACGATCTCCCGGGTCTTCCCGGCCGAGCCCGCCTTCAACTCGCAGATGTACCACGAGATCGGCGCCGACTGGCAGTGGAACGACAGACTCGACTGGTCGGACGGACGCTGGGCCTCCTACTGCGCTGACCCCTGCGTCACCACCTTCCGAGCGCGCCGGGGTGGCGAGACAGCCGGATTCGCTGAACTGCGCATGAGCCCGTGCGGGGACGAACCGGGTGCAGACCTCGACGACCTTGGGGACGGCGTTGATGTCGAGATCGTCTACTTCGGGCTGCTCCCCCGATTCGCCGGCCTAGGTCTGGGCGGGTGGTTCCTCTCCGAGGTCACCCGGATCGCGTGGCAGGTCCAGGGGTGACGCAGGGTCTGGCTGCACACCTGCGTGGACGACTCCCCTGCCGCGATGCCGAACTACCTGTCCCGCGGTTTCGTCGAATACGCCCGGGAGGCCACCGGCTGCACGGCCTGCACAGCACTGACTCGGCAGCCCTGACTACTGGGCTGAGAGCCGACTCAGGGCCCGCCCACCCATCCGGGACACCAGCCTCTCCGAGACGGCGCCGAACGTCTGCAGATCGTCGTCGTCGAGCCCCTCGAACAGCCACTCCGCCAGGGCGACGCGCGCCGACACGACCTCATCCACGATCCGTCGCGATTCGTCGGTGAGGTTGACCAGGCGGACCCGCCGGTCGTCCGCCGGCATGGTCCGGACCACGTGGCCGCTCGCGACCAGACCGTCGACGAGTGCGGTGACCTGCCGCGGAGAACAGTCGAGGAAGGTCGCCAGCTCCACCTGTTTGCACTCGCCTTCGAGGCCCAGCACGAACAGCAACTCGAGCCGAGGAACGGTGAGTCCATAGTTCGCCGCGGCGCGCTCGATCGAGCCCGACATCTCCTCGGCCAGCATCAACGCGCGGTCGAGAATCTCACTCACGGATAGCGCCACGTGTATATAGTTACCACTATTCACCTTTCCCACACCTGCCGACCCCGGCGGGGGACGAGGCGCAGGAGACACCGTGAACGTGACTATCCCGGCGGGATTCGACTTCACCAACCCGGACCTGTTCGAGAAGCGGCTCCCACATGAGGAGTGGCGCCAGCTCCGGCAGTCCGAGCCGATCCGCCGCGTCGACAAGCGACCCGGCTCAGACGGTTTCGATGACGACCACTACTGGCTGGTGACCAGGCACGCCGACGTCAAGGAGATCTCGCGCCTCACCGGAGAATTGTTCTCCGCGGGGGAGAACACGATGATCCCGCGGTTCTCCGAGGGCACCGACCGCTCGATCATCGAGGCCCAGCGGGAGATGCTCGTCAACGAGGACGGCGAGATCCACAAGAAGCACCGGCGCATCATCTCCCGCGGGTTCACCCCCCGCGGCGTAGCCGGGATGCGGGACGAGCTCGCTGACAGGGCGCGTCAGATCGTCACGGCCGCCGCCGAGTCGAACGCCGACGACTTCGTCACCGCGATCGCCTCCGAGCTCCCGCTGCAGGCGATCGCGGATCTGCTGGGCGTGCCGCAGGAGGACCGCCACAAGATCTTCGAGTGGTCCAACATCATGACCAGCTACGACGCCGGCGGCGACCCGGACGCTCCCGCCATCGCGTCCATGGAACTCATCGGGTACGCGAACGCCATGGCCGAGGACCGGGCCGCCAATCCGCGAGACGACATCGTGACGAAGCTCGTCCAGGCCGACGTCGACGGCGAGCACCTCTCTGCCGACGAGTTCGGCTGGTTTGTCACGCTCCTGGCGGTGGCCGGAAACGAAACCACCCGCAACGCCACCACCCACGGGATGGTGGCCATGCTCGAGAACCCCGACCAGTGGGAGCTGTTCAAGCGCGACCGGCCCGAGACGGCGTATGACGAGATCCTCCGGTGGGCGTCTCCGATCACCCAGTTCCAGCGCACCGCCATGGAGGACGTCGAGATCGGCGGCGTGTCCATCGCCAAGGGCGACCGCGTGCTGATCTGCTACGGCTCGGCCAACTTCGACGAGGACGTGTTTGAGGACCCGTTCACGTTCGACATCCTGCGCGACCCGAACCCGCACGTGACCTTCGGTGGGCAGGGTCCCCACTACTGCCTCGGCGCCAATCTCGCGCGGATGCAGCTCGAGCTGATCTTCAACGCCGTCGCCGACTTCTTCCCCGACCTGACCTCACTCGGCGAACCCACCCGGCTGCGGTCCGGGTGGCTCAACGGCCTCACCGAGTGGAAGGTGGAGCTGGGCGCCTGCCCCGTGGCCCACTGAGCAGCGACTCGCCGAACGCTGGCGGTGGCACTGGCGGCGGGGGACAGGCCGGGCCACGCTCACCCGAGCGCGGCCAAAAGGACCATGTAGGTCGCCGTTCCCAGGATGATGCTCACCGCTGCGCGCCGAAATGCGAGGTGCGCGGTCAGCGTGAGTGTCAGCGCCGCGGCGGCGGGCAGCCAGGAACCGAGCTCGACAGTGGTGTCGCGAAGGGTGTAGACCACCAGCACGGCCATCACACCGGCTGGCATCGTGCGACCCAGATAGCGCACGAGACGCGAGTCGCGGAGCCTGGTCAGCGCGACGAACGGAGCGGCGCGCAGTGCCACCGTCACGACGAATATCACGCCCAACCCGGCGAGCAGGTAGCCGGCACCCGGCACGGGGACGTCGGTCACCGCAGAGTTCACGTCGGTTCCCGCCCCTCGCGGGCCGCCCACGCGTACCGCGCGATCAACACCACCACGAAGGCGCACAACCCGACGATCAGCATCTGGTCCGGCGCGAGCCACGCCGCCACCAGACCGCACACCAGCCCGATCACAGGCGCCGGTAGATCTCCCGAGGCGCGCCACGCGTCCACCGCGAGAACGGCGAACAGCGCGGTCAACGCGAACTGCAGACCATCCAACCCCTCCGGCAGGGCTGTGCCGATCAGCGCGCCGACGACGCCGGGCACCACCCACAGGGTCTGGCAGGTGATCGCGATGGTCAGCGTCCGCGGCCCGGTCATCTCGCTGCGCCTCTTGGTGGCGGTGATCGCGTAGACCTCGTCCGTGAGCGCGTACACCGAGTAGAGCCGACCGAGTCGCGAGCGGATCGCCTCCAACGGGAAGCTGAGCCCGTAGAACACGTGACGGAAGTTCACGAGGAACGCCGCCGCCGCCAGCGAGTACAGGGGAGTGACGGCCGCGAGCAATCCGATCGCCAGGAACTCCATGGAGCCGGCGTAGATCACCACCGAGAACACCGGCGCCCACCACCACGCGAATCCCGCCTGGGTGAGCAGCACCCCGAACGCCAGCCCCAGCGGGACCAGACCCAGCCCAACGGTCGAGCAGTCAGCCAGACCCTTGCGGATCTCTGCACTGGTAGAGGGGGCGGACGGCACGCCGAGCAGTGTAGCGACCGCGAGGGTCTGGCCACCCCCGACGGGAGGCGGCACACTGGGTGCCGTGAGCGTGCGCGAGGCCACTCCGCCGCCCGGGGTCAGGCGGCTGATCCCCTATGCCGTGGAGGGGATCGGCCCGCGGCCGCAACGGCCTCCCCACCGAGGACTGCCGTCCTCGTCTCTGACCCTGGTCGTCGCCACGGATTCTCCGCTGTTGTGCTCGTATTCCTACGCCGAGTGGGCTCGTCAGGAGGGGGTGCGCCACGACGTGTGCATCGGCGGGTTTCACACCCGGCCCGTCTATCTGCAACGACCGGACCGCGAGGAAGGGGTCCAGGTCGAGGTGCACCCCCTCGCCGCCCGGCGCCTGCTCGGGGTACCTGCGGCAGCCCTCTCCGAGCTCACCCACGACGGCGAGGACGTCCTCGGGTCGCGGATCCGGGCACTGCACTCGCGGGTCGCGTCCGCTCATCCCCGTGACCGGGCGGAGCTTGTGGCCGCGGGATTGGCCTCGGCGGCGGGCAGGCACGAACGCGTGCCCGGGCCGCGCCGCGAGGTGGTGGGCGCGTGGCGCCTGCTCGAGCGGTCCGGTGGCCGGATGCGGGTGGCAGACGTCGCTTCCGAGGTCGGGGTCACGCCCCGGCATCTGTCGACGCTCTGCAGGGCTGAGCTGGGAATCGGGACCAAGGAGCTCGCCGATCTGCTGCGGTTCGAGGCAGCCCACTCCGCCTTGAGAAAGGTTGTTCGTCGGGCCTCGGGGCCACGGCCGGACGGGCTCCGACTGGCCGACCTCGCCCACGACCACGGGTACGCCGACCACGCCCACCTCGACGCCGCCTACCGCCGCTACGCGGGCACATCACCGACCAACTGGATCGCCGAGGAGTTCCGAAACATCCAAGCCTGGCCACCGGTCCACGGAGGAGACTCACCGGCATGACTACTCACGAACCCGGCGCCGAACCCGCGCCCACCGTCTGGCACTGCTTCCGCTGCACCGACTCCCGCCTCGTCATCGACTGGCTCGTCACCACACTCGGCTTCGTCGAGACCGTCTCGCACACCGACGACGGCCGCATCGTCCACGCCGAACTGCTTTGGCCGGAGGGCGGAGGCGTCATGCTCGGGGACGGCGGGAGAGCGGACGACGACCCACACGCCACACCACCAGGGACGGGTCTCGCGTACGTGGTGACGGCCGATTCCGACGCCGTCTACCAGCGCGCCCTGGCGGCGGGGGCCGAGCTCGTCATGGAATTGCACGACACCGACTACGGCGACCACACCTTCTCCGCGCGCGACCCCGAGGGAAACGTGTGGTCGGTGGGGCAGTACCGGGGGCAGCCGGCACCGGACGCGAGCACGTGAACGTCCGGCCGCGGCCTCTACTGGTGGTGGCCGACGTTCCGACCTCGAGTCGCTGGTACCAGCGGGTCCTGGGTGCCGAGAGCGGCCACGGTGGCGTCGCCTACGAGCAGATCGTCGCGGGCGGTCGCGTTGTTCTTCAGCTCCACTCCCGCGCCGGTGACCGGAACCACGGCCCGCTCGCCGACCCATCCGTGCCGGTAGGGAACGGGGTGGTGGTGTGGTTTGAGGTCACCGATTTAAACGCTGCACTGACGAGGATCGAGGACTCGACGGTCGAGGTCGACCATCCTTTCCGGTTCAATCCCGACGCCGGTCACCACGAGATCTGGTTGCGGGATCCGGACGGCTATCGCGTGGTCCTCGCGGGAGAGGACCACGCACACACCGGGTGACCAGCGCGGCCACCGCGATTTCCGGTCGATCTCACCGGGACCGATCGACGCGTGGCACGATGGGCACCGCCAGAGCGGCGACCACCGCGGCTCCGGCGAAGACCGGCCCGTAACCCCACCGGTCGATCCCAGCCGCGAACACCGGGGTGACCGCGGAGATGGCGAGGAACTGCGCGGTGTTCTGAACGCCGAGGGCGCGCCCACTCCAGTGCGGACCGGCGTGCTCGGCGACCGCGGTGAAGGCGAGGCCGTTGTCGGCCACGGCCAGCACCGCGGCAACGACGGCGAGGGCCACGGCGACGGCTCCGGGTGCGCCGGCGACCTCTGCGGCCGCCAGGGCGAACAGGCCCGCGGAGACCGATACGGCGACTGCGCGAAGCGGTGTCAGTCGCGAGCCCACGCGGTCGGAGATCACGCCTGCGACGATCCGCCCGACCGCCCCCAGGAGTTGCGCGACCGTCACCACCGCGCCCGCCGAGACGGGGGACCACCCGTGCCCGAGGACCAGCCACGCGAGCATGAATGACTGCATGAGCGCCTGGGGGAGAACGAGCAACACCGAGACACCATGGATCCGCTGCAGGTACCAGGCGGCCCGGTAGGGCGAGGTGGCGAGTGGGGCGGACTCCGGATCGTCGCGGTCCGGTCGGGGAGGATCGGTGACGACGACGAGGGCGGCGATCGCCGAGACCCCCGCCATGACCAGGGGGACCGCCAGGGCTGCACGCAGACCGTGCGAGGCTGCCAGCGCGGGCATCGACATCGCTGCAATCGCCGCCCCGAGGGGTTGAGACATCTGGCGGACGCCCATCGCCATGCCCCGTCGTCGCGCGGGGAACCACCCCACCACGAGTCGACCACTCGCGGAGGAGGCCGAGGCCGAGGCCGCGCCCGCGAGCAGGAAGCACGCCGCGAGCAGGCCCAGTGACGGGGTGACAAGGGCGCCTGCGAGGGCGGCCGTGGTGAGGACGGACCCACTCACGAGCACGAGCCGCTCTCCGGTCCGATCGACGAGCCACCCCCACGCCACCAGGGTCAGCGCGGTCCCCACCGAGGGCAGCGCCACGAGCGCACCCGCCGCGGGGAGCGACAGGCCGACCTCCGTGTGCAGGAAGGGCAGGAGGAACGCCACACCCGCCACGAACACCGACGCCGAGGAGGCGGCGAGAGTACCGACCGCGAGGATCGCCCAGTGGCGGGGTGCCACACTATTGACGTCAGCGGGTCCGGTTCTCACCAGGACGACGGTACGCTCCGTCCTACTATATGACTATCGGATCTCACTTGGTGGGATCAGCGCCGCCGGTGATTGCCATGTGCTGCTGGGCGAGCAAGCGCAACGCGGCGAGGACGGGCTCGACGAGCACGGTTCCGAGCACAACCTGTCGCACCGCCGCCGCCGGCTCAGGCGGGACCGAGGCGACATCGATGCGGGCGATCCGCTCGGCGGCGTCGGCATAGGCGTCCAGTCGACCCTCGTCCAACCCGATCCCGGCGTCGTCACAGGCACCCCACGCCTCGGAGAGTCGATCGACAGTGGCATCGCGGAGATCTACCTGCCACTTGCGGGCGGCGATCCAGGCGCGCGTGCGCTCATCACCGCGGGGCGCGTCGTCACCCTCACCCGCGCTCTCGTGCCCACGTTCTCCCGACAGCGCGTGTTGGGCGGTGGCCATCACGTCCAACCGTCCGACATCGGGGGCCCCGATAGCCTCCAATACTCGACCCACCGCGGCCAGGTCCAAGCCGCCCACCTCGGATAGCGCCCTGACCAACCGCACCCGCTCGACGTGCTCGGCGCCGTACTCGGCCTGGGTGCGAGTAACCGAATGCCCGGGCTGGAGCAGACCCCGTCGCAGGTAGAACTTCAGGGTCGTCACGGTGCTCCCCGTGACCTCGGCGAGTTCCGAGATCCTCACTCCGCCCCTCTCGACAACGACGTTCAACTACTGGATAGTAGCAGTATCCAACAATGGATACTCGAAGTATCCAACTGTCATCGGCACGGCGCCGAGACAGCATCGGGAGGAGTTGTCATGACCACGCGATCGTCCACCCGCACGACCCCAGAGCGGCCACGGCCCGTGACCCACGCCCGTGACGGCGGCCTCGTCGTCTTTCACATCGGCATGACAATTCATCGCCCCTTCCGCCCCGACCTGTGGCTGCCCGTGTTCCGCGCGATGCCCAGGATGCTCGCCGAACTCGATCGCAATCGCGTGTCGGCCGACCGGGGAGAGGCCGAGGACCTGGGGTTCCTCGGGGCTCAGACCCTGCTCGGCGCGAACGGCCCCTGGGTCGTCCAGTACTGGGATTCCGTCGACCAGCTCTATTCGTACGCACGAGACACAGATAGAGCGCACATGCCTGCGTGGCGCGACTTCAACGCCAGGGCCCGGAGAAACCCCGGCGCCGTGGGGATCTGGCACGAGACCTACGTCGTGGATGAGGGGGGCATCGAGACCTTCTACGGAGATGGCGCTCGGGTGGGGCTCGCCGCCGCGACGGGGACCATCCCACTCGATCGGCGCGGCACCTCCGCGCGCGAGCGGTTGAACGGGAGGAGAGTCCCGACGACCGAAGCCCGACAGATCAGTTCACGTCCCCGTCGCTGACGAAGGTGGCGTAGAGGGGGAGAGGCATCTCCTGCCGGCGCAGCACGGTGCCCCAGACGTCCACGTGCGACGGCGCGAGCAGATCACTCGGGAGGCTGGGGGCCACGTACCAGTCGCCACGATCCAGTTCCCCCTGCAGCTGCCCGGGCGCCCATCCGGTGTAGCCGACGAAGACCCGCATCCCCTCGACGTTGTCCCGCAGCTGGTCGGGATCGCTGTCGAGATCCACCACGTGGACCCGTCCCTCGATCTGCTGCAGACCCGAGGAGGTCTCGGCGTCGACCCCCGACCCGAGCACCACCAGGGCGATGCCGGTGTCCGGTTTGACCGGCCCCCCGATGTGGAACACCGCTGGTGGCGCACACATCTCCGCCCACGCGGGCAGGATCGTCTCGACCGGCGTCTCGCTCCGTCGGGTGATCACCACTCCCAGAGAACCGGAATGGTCGTGTTCGATCACGTAGATGATCGCCCGCTTGAAGTTGGGGTCCGGCATGTCGGGCGCCGCGATGAGCAGCGAACCGGCGACGGGATCGCGCTTGTCCATCGCGTCGTAGAGGCGGTCACCGAAGAGGCCCCCGCCGCTCAGATCGTCCGGTCCCGTGTCCATGCGACCATGATGCCCGCGCCGCCGCTCGCCCACATCCACGTCCCCTCGATCAGGTCTCGCTACGGTGGCTCCCGTGACCTCTCCGACCGCAGGACCGGCCGACACGACGCGCGGTCGCCTGATCGCCGCGTTGCGGGAGTCCGATGGTCTCGGCCGCCTGTCCACCGCGCGCCTGGCCGCCCTGCTCAGTGAGGGGATCCACCAGGCCGCGCTCGGCGGGATCGTGCTCTTCAGCCCCGAGTCCGCCACGACCCCGGCCGCGATCGCGGGCGGGTTCGCCGTGATGCTGCTGCCGTACTCGATCGTCGGCCCGTTCGCCGCCGCCGCCCTCGACCGCTGGGACAGACGGGTCGTGGTGGCGGTGGCCGCGCTGATCAGGACGGTCGCGATCATCGCCACGATCGCGCTGATCGCCGTCGGCGCCGTGCATTCGGGTGCAGGGCTCGCCGCTCTGTTCGGCCTGTCTCTGGTGGCGATCGGACTCGGCCGGCTCATCAACACCGGGATGACCGCGTCGATGCCCCGGGTGGTGCCGGAGCGGATCCTCGCGGCCACGAACTCGATTCTCGTCACAGTCGGATCGGTGGTGACCGCGGTCGGTGCGGTCGCGGCGTTCGCGGTGCTCGCGGTGCTCGGCGCCGGCGACGCAGCCGTCTCGTGGACGCTCGTGCCCGCCGTGATCACCGCCGTCCTGGGGGTGTGGGCCATCCTGGCGCTGCCCCCGCGGCACCTCGGGCCCGACGACGAGGAAATCACCACGGATTCCGGTGACGGCGTGGCCCGGGATGCACTGGGGCTGTTCGCCCGGGGACTGGCCGAGGGCGTTCGCGCCGCCCGCTCCACCACCCTGGTCTGGGCCGCGCTGGCCGGCGTGACGCTCGGTCGGGCCGCCTTCGGTATCACCACCATGCTCGCGGTCCTGCTACTGCGCAATGTGGAGTCCGAGGGGGGAGGGGGCCCGGTGGTCGCCGGGATGGGCGGCTTCGGGCTCCTGTCCGCGGCTGTCGCCGCCGGGATGGGACTGGCCGCGGTGGTGACCCCGTGGGCCATCGCCCGCGCCCGCCGGATCCTGGTCGTCGCGGCCGGCGCCGCCGTGTCCGGGGTGGCCCAGCTGGCGGTGGGGCCCACACTCGACCCCACCGCCCTGGTGGCCGGGGCCCTGGCACTGGGCCTGGGCGCGCAAGTGGTCAAGTTGGTCGCCGACAACGCCATGCAGACCGACGTCCCGGACGCCCGTCGGGGCGGGGTGTTCGCACTGCAGGACGCGCTGTTCAACTCAGCGTTCGTCGTGGGGATGGTCGTCGTCCTGCCCTTTGTCCCCGCCGACGGCCGCTCGGTGCTCCTGATGCTGGTTCCGGTCGCCCTCTACAGCGTGGCGGCGATGATCGCCGTCGCGATGGGCCTCCGATCAGGAGCCGAAGCCGAGCGACCCGGCCGCCACCGAGCCGCCACCGACAGAGCCCATTCCCACAGAGCCCACACCCGCAGAACCCGTCCCGATCGAGCCTCCGCCGACTGACCCTGCCCCCACCGAGCCGGCGGTGGCCGACCCCGCCGCGGCGGACCCGGCCGCCACGGATCCCGCGCCCAGCGCGCCGGCGTCGATGGAGCCCACATGGACCGAACCGTGGGGGAGTGCGACATCCAGGTGGCCGTCTCCGCTCGCGTCCATGACCGACATCAGCCCACTGCCGGTGTCCACCGTCAGCGAACCATCTGCTTCGACGATCGGGGGAGCGGGATCCGGAGTAGTTCCGCCCTGCACGGGGCCCGGATGCGCCGGAGCGGGAGGCGGGACCTGATCGGCGGGTGCGGGCGGTGGCCCCGGAGCCGGTTCGATGACCGGGGGAGCCGTCCATCTGGCCCATTCCGACTCAAGCGAACCGTGATCGAGGGATCCGACCGCGTCCGCGAGCAGAGCGCCCCAGTCCGGGAGCGCGCCGAGGGCGTCCGCACCGGCCGCCACCGCGCCGTCGACGAGCGCACCCGCTCCCGCGGCGCCGGCCACGAGCGACCCGGCCGCCAGCGAACCCCCACCGACAGAACCACCGCCGACAGAACCACCGGCCACCGAACCCCCGCCGACAGAACCCGCGCCGACGGAACCGCCGCCCACAGAGCCCACACCCGCAGAGCCCGCACCCACGGATCCCGCGGCCAGCGCACCGGCCCCGCCCGCGAAGACGTCCCACACCCCGCGGCCCCCCGCGTCCGAGTAGACCTCCTGGGCGCCGGTGCCCACGTCGGTCACCACGCGGTCGGCGATCCCGTCGCCGGTCGAGTCCCATAGGGCGTCGTCGGCGTGCCCGTCGCCGTCGAAGTCCAGCCACAACGCGTCCGCGGCACCGGTCCCGAGGGTGAGGTCGGGCGTGCCCTGCCAGTGCGTCGGCTCACCGACGCCGTCTCCGAAGAAGTAGTCCATGGCCGAAATGGTGTCGCGGCCAGGTGGCCCGGGCCAGTACCGAGCGGCGATCTGTGGACAACCCGGCCTCCTTCCACAGAGGGGTCGAGGCTCTTGACCGATCGTTCAGCGGGAGCCGCGGCGCACGAGGAGCACCGGCCTGTCCGGGTCCCCGTGCAGGTCGGGAGCTCCGAGCCGCGCGGCCCGGAGGCCGACGACCACGAGAAAGACCAACGCCCAGAGGAGGTAGGCGTCGCCCACGAGGTGCTGGATCGGGCCCCACGCGAGTTCACGCCCCTCGTCATGGGGGAACCACCACTGTGGTGTGCTTAGGAAGACCACGAGGCCGGTGCCCGCCAGGACGAGCCAGCCACGCTCGTCGTCGTCGTCCCTCTCGGCCGCGCGCGCCGCCCACACCACCGTGAGAACGACGGCCGGCACCGACCAGACCCAGTGGTGCCCCCACGACACCGGCGAGCAGAACAGGGCGACGAACCCCACCGCGACCGCGGCGGCGACCTCGTGCCCGTGGCGCAGAAGCCGCCACGCCACCCAGGCGATACCCAGGCCCACCAGCGCGGACACCGCGAACCACGCCACCGATGCCGCCGAACCCTCGAGTCCGAGGCGGTGCACGAACCCGTTGACCGACTGATTGGAGGAGAACGACAGTGCGCCGATTCGGGCGGGATCGCGGATCGCGAACGACCAGTAGCGGGCCGAGTCGGCCGGGGTCATCAGGTGACCGATGCCGGTGAAGGCGAGCGCGGCGAGGACCGCGGTCCCCAGACCCCTCCAGTCGCGACGCAGCACGAAGTACAGCAGGAACACCGCGGGGGTGAGCTTGATCGCCATCGCCAGGCCGGTGAGTACCCCGCCCCACCAGCGACCCCGGCCACGGATCACGTCCACCAGCACCAACGCCATGAGGAAGACGTTGATCTGCCCGAACCCGATCGTCTCGCGAACCGGTCCGAACCACAACGCCACGGCCATCACCGCGACCGTGAGCCACCACAACTCGCGGACCGGACGATCACAGGTGCGGCTGAGGACCAGCTGCACCACCAAGGCGAGCACCGCGATGGTGGCCAGCGTGATGATGACCGAGGCCACCGCCAGGGGGACCAGCGTGAACAGGGCGAAGATCTGGGCCGCGAGCGGGGGATAGGTGAAGGGCAGGTGCGCCCCCTCCGCCAACCGGGGCAGTTCGCCGTAGAGATCGCCGCCGTCCCGGAAGACCTGCCCGCCGACCCGGTAGACGTCCAGGTCGATGCGGTACGGGGGGAGTTGCTGGAGGCCCGGGATGCCGACCGTGTGGAGGACCGTGCCGACCGTGGCCAGGACGGCGGCCACGGCCCTGCCCGCGGTCGAGTGGAGATAGCGATCGACCGCGCCGCCGATCACGCCGGGTCGCCGTTCTGCGGGCCTTCATTCCGCGGGCCTCTGTTCCGCTCGGCCCACCACCGGAGGAGTTCGGCCTCCGCCTCGTCGCGGTCCAGTGGGCCGCGGTCCAGGCGCAGCTCCTTGAGAAAGGCCCAGGCCCGGCCGACGTCCGGCCCGGGCTTGAGATCGAGCAACCGCATGATCTCGTTGCCGTCGAGGTCCGGCCGGACGCGGGCCAGATCCTCCTTCTCCGCGATCTCGGCGATGCGGTGCTCGAGGGAGTCGTAGCTGGCCTGGAGCCTGGCCGCGCGGCGCTTGTTCCTCGTGGTGCAGTCCGCGCGCACCAGCCGGTGGAGTCGGGGGAGCAGGTGGCCCGCGTCGGAGACGTAGCGGCGCACGGCGGAGTCGGACCACTGCCCCTCGCCGTACCCGTGGAAGCGCAGGTGGAGGAACACCAGCCCCGAGACGTCCTCGATCATCTGCTTGGAGTACTTGAGCGCACGCATGCGCTTGCGCACCATCTTGGCGCCCACCACCTCATGGTGGTGGAACGTCACACCGCCGCCGGGTTTGGCCGCGCGCGTGGCCGGCTTGCCCACGTCGTGCAGCAGCGCGGCCCAGCGCAACACGAGGTCCGGCCCCTCCGGCTCGAGGTCGATGGCCTGTTTGAGCACGGTGAGCGAATGCCAGTACACGTCCTTGTGCTGCATGTGCTCGTCGCGTTCCAGCTTCATCCCCGGCACCTCGGGCAACACGCGGTCGGCCAACCCGGCCTCACAGAGCATGTTGATCCCGTCGATCGGATAGTCACCCAGGATGGTCTTGTCCAACTCCGCGCGGACCCGCTCGACGGTGATCCTGTCGATCTCGGCGGTCATCTCCGACATCGCCCGGAACACCCGGGGCGCGAGGGAGAAACCCAGCTGTGAGACGAACCGGCAGGCCCGGAGCATGCGCAGCGGATCGTCCGAGAACGACTGCTCCGGGGCCGCTGGGGTGTCCAGGACACCCGCGAGAAGGGCCTCCATCCCGTCCAGGGGGTCACAGAACTCGTGACGCCCGTCCGGGTGCAGCCGCACCGCCATGGCGTTGACCGTGAAGTCGCGACGGACCAGGTCTCCCTCCAGGCTGTCCCCGAAGACCACGTCGGGGTTGCGGGTCACCCCGTCGTAGGAGTCCGCTCGGAACGTGGTGATCTCGATCTGCTGCTCGACACCGGAAACGTCGTGCTTGACCGCCGACAGGGTGCCGAACTCGATCCCGGTGTCCCACACCGTGTCCGCGTAGGTCTCGAGGATTCCGCGGACCGTCTCGGGCCGCGCGTCCGTGGTGAAGTCCAGGTCCGTGCCGAGTCGGCCGAGAACGGCGTCGCGCACACTCCCGCCGACGAGGAAGAGCTCGTGACCGGCCTCGGCGAACGCCGACGCGAGAGGGGCCAGCACGTCCGCGTGATCGTTGAGAGTGGTCTGGGCGCCCGCCAGGAGCCGAACCCGCCGCTCCTCGGAGTCGGTGGGGTCGGGCGGGGTGCCCGGGCCGTCCTGCAGCCCCGAGAACACCGCCGCGTCGTGTCGGTCCGATGAGGCGCGCGGATCTGGGTGGGGGTTGCGGGCTGTCACAGCGAAAGACCTTACCGAGTCGGTCCGCCCGCCTTGGACCACAGCGGCTCCACTGCCTCGACCTCCGGGGGGCCGCTGAGCAGGTCCCCCGCCTCCTCGAGGTACGCCAGGTAGGCGGGGTTGCCCAGGAACTCCTGTGCTGCGGCGGCGTCGCGGAAGTGCTGGAACACCACCAGGACGTCGGGGTCGGCGTGGGACGCGCAGATCACATACGCCCGGTGCCCGTCGTTCGCCTGCACCGCGTCCGGCATGTGCCGTCGCCACACCTCGACCAGCTCGTCACGACGCTCAGGTCTTGCCCGGTGGCGGAGGATCAGGGCGTGGCCAGCGGATCCGGAGCTCATGATGCGGACTCTATCCGTGGCCCCCGCCGTGGCCGCGGGGCCTGAGCCGATCCACGGGCGGCACGCCGACGATTTACGGAACACACGACACCGGCCGGTAGCATCGATGGGTGTCCGAAGCCGAACGCCCCGACGAACCGCGCGCCAACCCGCCGCGGCGTCGGCGTGCTCGTCGGCCCGCCGGATCGGGAACACCAGCGGCCGAACCCGCTGGTCAGGGTTCTCAGCGGGGCGCTGGCCAGCGTTCGGACAGACAGCGGCCAGCGCAGGGGCATGACAAGAGCCAGGAGAACCGGGACGCCCACGGCGGCAAGGGACAGCAGTCCGGCAGATCCGGCCACCCCGCGCACGCCGGCCACCACGCGCACTCGGACGGCGGGCGGTCCGATGGCGAGCAGTCCGGCGGCGGGCAACCCCGTCAGGGTCGGCGCCGACGCCGCGGTGGCCGGGGACGGCGGGGCGGGCAGGGCAGGACGCCCGAGGCCCAGCGCACCACCCCCGGCACGGAGGGCGGCGCTCCCGCGCAGTCGACCCAGACGGTGAGGTCCGGTGACGGCGCCGCAGGCGCGACCTCGGCGCGACCGTCCTCGCGCACTCCCCGCGGCCAGAACCGGCCCAGATCCGGATCCGCCCAGTCCGCGCCCGCGAACCCCTCCCGCTCCGCGACCCCGGCCAAGACGGGCACGAAGGGCGCAAAAGGCACGAAAGGCACTGCCCGACCCGGTTCCACACCGGGTGGGAAGCCCGGGTCGAAGATGCCCGCATCGAAGGGGACAGGCGCGAAGGGAACAGCGACGAAGGGAACAGGGACCAAGAACCCCCGGGGAGGTCGCGGGGGAGGACGACACCCCCGGAACGGTCAACGACTGCGGACGGTGCTCGAGACCTCCGCCGGCGGCCTCGTGGTGCGTGGTCTCGGACAGGCGGCCGCGGCCGGCGCGGAACCGGACCTCTCCCGTCTCGAGGTCGCTCTGATCGGTCGCCTCGACCGGCGGGGGCGCATGCTGTGGTCGATGCCCAAGGGACACATCGAACCGGGTGAGACCGTGGAGGAGACAGCGCGTCGCGAGGTCCTGGAGGAGACCGGCGTGGACGGCACCGTGCTGGCCCCGCTCGGCACCATCGACTACTGGTTCGTCGCCGAGGGCCGGCGCATCCACAAGACGGTCCACCACCATCTCATCCGCTACGACCACGGCGAGCTGTGCGACGAGGACCCGGAGATCACCGAGGTCGAGTGGGTCGCCTTCGACCACCTCCCTCGGCGGCTCGCCTATCCGGACGAACGGCGACTGGTGGAGTCCGCGCGGTCCCTGCTGCCGGACCTGGCCCGCGCCGAGCTGGCGGGTCGATCCCCGGTGGCGCAGACCTCACAGGTCGTGGACCCGTCCCGGCGCTCGGGCGGCCCCGCACCGGTCCGTCGATCCACGAACGCCGGGTCACCCGGGGCGGCGGCCGGGCGGACCGGAACAACCCCCGGGAGCGGTGACGGCCCGCCCCGGGACGATCCGGAGGACCCCCGGCCGTGAACCGGTGGCCGGGTGGGCGGCTCGTCCGGGCGGTCGTCCCGGTGTCGTTGTGCGCGGCGCTGGTGTCGGCCCCGCTGTGGGGTGTCCAGCCGGTCCGCGCCGTCACCCCCGAGCAGGCGATCGACGCGGGATACGTCCCCAACCCGGCGCCGGCCCTCGCGCGGATCACGATCGACGACATCACGCCCCGCGTACTGGACGGCGCCGGGGCCGGAGGGCAGGTGGCCGTCGGCACTGAGGCCGGGGTCCCCACCGTCACCGTGTCGGGCACGATCATCAACGTCGGTGACGTCCCGCTCGAATCGGTGGACGTCCGGCTCCAACGGGGTCCCGGCTCTCCCGACGCGGAGTCCGTCCGCGAGCCCCTCGTGTGGTCGGAGCCGTCGTTCCCCGTGCAGGGCGAGTTCCTCCGGGTGGCGGTGAGCCTCGCTCCCGGGGAGTCGGTGCCCTACCGGGTCTCCATGCCCGCGCGGGAGATCCCCGGTGACCCCGGTCCGGACCTGCAACTCACCGAGCCGGGCGTCTATCCGCTCCTCGTGAACGTCAACGGCACGCCGGAGGGCGGGTCGCCGGCGCGTCTCGACGATGCCCGGACCCTGATCCCCGTCCTCCGGGCCCCGCCTCCCGCGCCGATACCGGGTGTCGACGACGACGAGGTGGGCGCCGCTGCGCCGGCGGATGCACCGGACCCGGCGCCGGTCCCGCTGACCGTGCTCTGGCCGCTGGCCGCCGCGCCCACCCGCATTGCCCTGGTGCCCGGCGAGGCGGGTCCCGAACCCGTGGTGGCCCTCACCGACGGATCGCTGCCACACGACCTCGCGGACGAGGGGCGACTCACCGGCCTGGTCCGCGCGGCATCGGCCGCCTTCGAGGGTCCCGCGGGTGAGGAGCTCCGCCGGGCGACCTGCCTCGGGGTCGATCCCGATCTGCTCGGAACCGTCGCCGAGATCGCGGACGGTCGTGCGGTCGTGATCGACGAGGGCAGCGGCCCCCACGTCCCCGGGGAGCGGGATGGCGGCAGCGACGAGGCGGACCCCGCCGTCGACGAGGCCCTGAGGGAGGACGCCTCGCGGTGGTTGACCGAGCTCCGCGCGCTGTCCGAGGGCGCGTGCGTGGTGTCCCTGCCGGCAGCGCAGGCGGACCTGGACGTGGTGGCCGCCGTCGGTGACACCGCTCTGACCGCCGCGGCGCTGGATCGCTCCGACTCGGTGCAACGGATCCTGGAGGTGGCCCCGGTCCCCGGCGTCCTCGTCCCCGCCTCGGGCGCGCTGGCCCCGGGGACGGCCCGGGCACTGGCCGGTGGCGGGGTCACGGCGGTCGTCGCCGCCCCGTCGACCCGCACCGACACCGGGGTGGTCCCGCCCCCCGGGATGGTCGCGGTGGCGGGGACCGACGGTGGGCGGGCCCTCACCTACTCCGCCGCGGTGGGGGCGTCGCTCGCGGCGACCGGCGGTAGACCGGAGAACCCCCGCTACTCGGACCCCTCGACCCGGTACTGGCTCGATGCGGACACCCCGCCCGCCCGACTGCAGGACGCGAAGGCGGCGATCCTGGCCCCGGTGATCGACGCCGCCGGCGCCACCGCACCCGACGCCACCGCCACCGCGGTCGAGCAGGGGGTCCTCGCGGTCCCGCCCCAGGTCTGGGACATCGACGCCGACTCCGCGGGGTCGCTCCTCGAGACGCTGGGTGACCAGCTCTCCAGCGGTCGCATGCGTGCGGTGTCGCTGCCGGATCGGCTGGCCGGTCCCGTGACGATCCCCGAGGGGAGCCTCGCCGAGGATCCCACCGGGGCCCCGGACCCCGGGTTGGCCGACCCCTTCGCGGAGGATCCCGCAGGGGACACCGTCGGACGGCTGACCGGGGCGCTCGCGGGGGCCGGCACGCTGCGGTCCCTCGTGGACACCTCCGACCCGACCGCGGTGGAGGCGGCCGCCCACCTCTCCCCGCTGGTGGGTGACGCCCTGCGGGCGATCTCGGAGACCGGTCGGCGCGCCGGCGGCGACGGGCTCACCCTCGAGACGGGAACCGGCGCGGTCGCCCGGGACCGGGGCGCGGCCCGTCTGGTCCGGCTCGGGGAGACGGTGTCCGCGTCGCTCGCGCGTGTCGATCTCCTGACCCCGGGCAGCGTGTTCACCATGGCCAGTCCCAACAGTCCGCTCATGCTGGTGACCCGCAACGCCCTGCCGTTCCCCGTCCGCGTCGACGTGACGGTGACCGCGCCCGAGGACATCACCGTCGACCCGGTCGGCCTCATCCAGATCCCGGCCGCGGGTTCCCGGACGCTCCAGGTCCCCACCCAGTCCGACTCCGAGGGCGGGGTGCGCCGCACCGTGGTCTTCTCCCTCCACGGGCCGGACGGGACGCGGCTGTCCGACCCGGTCGAACTGTCGGTCCAGTCCGGGGGGTATCCCGTCGCCCAGGGATTCGCGATCGCGGCGGCCGCGCTCGCCCTCGTCCTCGGGGGCCGCCGGTACCTGCGCTACCGTCGGGGGATCCTCGACCCCGCGGACGAAGGGCACCGACCGTGACCGACGAGCAGGGTTCCCGCGAACCCGGGCTGCGTAGACCGGACCCCGGGTTGCGGGGCCGCCGCCGTGAATCAGGCAGTTGCGTCTCGACCCGCCCGGTCTCGCCGCCACCCGTGGCCGACTCGTTCGCGCCGGACTCGCTCCCCGCGGATCCCGTGGTCCCGGCCCCGGCGGGTCCGACGACCCGCGGCGGGGGGACCGGCCGCACCACCCGCGACTCCTCCGACGCCTCGGTAATGCGGTCCACCGGGTCGATGGCGGTGGCCAACCTCGCGAGCAGGATCACCGGTTTCGTCCGGATGATCCTGATCCTCACCATCCTCGGCCCCGCCGTCGCCTCGGCGTTCAACACCGCCAACACGCTGCCCAACATGATCACCGAGCTCGTCCTGGGGTCGGTCCTCACCGCCATGTTCATGCCTCTGTTGGCCCGCGCCGCCCAGGAGGACCCGGACGGGGGAGTGTCGTTCATCAGGCGGCTGCTCACGGCCACCTCGCTGTTGGCGCTGGTCGCGACGGTGGTGGCCGTGGCCTGCGCGCCGCTGCTCACCGAGCTCAACCTCGGCGACGGCGAGGTCAACACGGACCTGGCCACGGCCTTCGCATTCCTGCTGCTGCCGCAGATCTTCTTCTACGGCGTCTTCTCGGTCATGCTCGCCGTGCTCAACTACAACGGGATCTTCCGGCCCGGTGCCTGGGCCCCGGTGTGGAACAACCTCGTGGCCATCGCGACCCTCGCGCTCTTCGCCGTCGTCGGCAGTGGCATCGACCCCGCGGCACCGGTGAATCTCCTGAGCGCACCGATCCTGCTGCTCGGCCTGGGCACGACCCTCGGGGTGGTGGTCCAGGCGGCGGTCCTGCTGCCCGCGCTGCGCCGCGCCGGCGTGGTGCTGCGCCCCCAGTGGGGGCTGGACCCCCGGATCCGCCAGTTCGGCGGCAACGCCCTCGCCGGGCTGGCGTACGTGTTCATCTCGCAGGTCGGTCTGGTCATGACCAACCGCATCGGCTCCGCGGCCGACGAGGCGGCCATCGCCATCTACGGCACGTACTGGCTCCTGCTGCAGGTGCCGTACGGGATCATCGGCGTGACCCTGCTGACGGCCATCAACCCGCGGTTGGCCGACAACGGCGTCGCCGGGCGTACGGACGCGGTCGTCCGGGACATCTCGCTCGGGACCAGGCTGTCCCTCTTCGGACTCGTGCCGATCATCGCCGTCATGACGGCCTTCGGTCCGACGATCGCGACCGGCCTGTTCCGGTACGGGAACTTCGACGCCCAGAACGCCGAGATCCTGGGCCTCACCCTCGCCTTCGGGGCGTTCACCCTGGTGCCGTACGCGGTCGTCCTCCTCCAGCAGCGCGTGTTCTACGCGCGCGAGGACTACTGGACCCCCACCGTCATGATCCTCGCGATCACCGTCGTCCGCGTGGTCCTGTCGCTCATCGTCCCGATGGTGGCGAACGAACGCTCCCACGTGGTGATCGGACTCGCCCTGGCCAACGGGATCGGCTGGGTCGTGGGCGCGGTCGCCGGGTACGTCCTGCTCCGGCGCCGGCTCGGCTCCCTCCGTGGGCGCGAGACGGCGAGATCGGCCGTCTGGACGCTGGGGGCGTCGGCCGTGGGAGCGCTCGTCGCCCTCGCCGTCGACACCCTCCTGCCCATGGACGCCCTGACCGACGCGGTCGGAAGCATCGGGTTCGTCGTCCGGGCCGGGCTCGCCGCGGTCATCACCCTCGTGGTCACCGGTCTGATCCTGTCCCGGTCGCGCCTCCCGGAGCTGGACGCCGTCGCGCCCGTCCTCCGCGGCCTGGTGGGGCGTCTGAGGCGATAGTCGTGTCCCGGGACGCGCGGGCCGTACACTCAGAGGATCAGGAGCGGGCGGATCGGCCGGGCGGCCGCGTCTTCGAGGAGGTCGACGGGTGGGCGATGTGAACGGTGCTCCGGGGCAGGGTTCGCCCTCGGGTCCGCCGCGCCTGACCGTCGGGGGACTGGTGTCGGGTGGACGGTACGAACTCCTCGAACAGCACGGCGGAGTGGTCGGCCAGTCGTTCTGGCGGGCCCGGGACAAGCGACTCGGTCGCGATGTGGCGCTGATCTTCGTCGATCCACTGCCCGGGGAGGAACCCCCGGGCTCGGCGACGGGCGTGCTCGACCGTACGGTCGCCCTGACCCGCGTGTACTCGGACGGCCTCGCCCGGGTGCTCGACGTCATCCGCGGCCGCGCCGGGGGGATCGTGGTCTGCGAATGGGTACCCGGCCGCAGCCTCGCCGCCGCCGTCGGTGACCCGGATCCCGATTCCGCCGTCGCCGCGATGTGGGGCCTGGCCGACGCCGCCACCCGGGCGGCCCAGCACGACCTGATCCTGGGATTGGACTCCCCGGACCGTATCCGCGTCACCGAGGACGGGCGCGCGCTGATGGCGTTCCCCGGCGTCCCCGGCGACAGTGACACCAGGAGTGACGTCCGGGGCCTGGGGCGGGTCCTGTACGCGCTTCTCACCGGTCGGTGGCCCGGCCCCCTGCCGGCGGGATCCGAGGACCACGAGCCCCGGGACGGGCGTCCCCCCGCCGCCCCTCTGGACGACGACGACGAGCCGGTCGACCCCGCCGTCGTCGGCGCCGGCGTCCCGCCCGACTCCGCGGTCCTGGCCATGCGGTCCCTCGACGGATCGTCGGTGAGCTCGGCCGCCACCGTGCGATCGATGATCTCTGATCGCGTCGGTGTGGTCGATCGGTCGGGGAGCGGGGCGCGGGGGCGCGCTGCCCACCTGCAGACCACGCACCTGCCGACCACCGCGGGATCGGGGTCGGACGGTACCTACCACCCGCACGGGTATGACGCGGGCGGGTCTCACATGGACGGCGACGACACCGCGCGGGAGGGCGAGGCCTACTCGCCGCCCGACGAGGCGACCCTGACACGTCGCTGGCGCATCATGGCCGGCACGGGAGCCGTGGCCGTGGTGGTCATCGCACTGTTGTCCGCCTGGATGCTCGGCGCGCTCGCCGGTGGTGGCGACGACACGCCACTGTCCCAGCAGCTCGACGCCATCGAGCGCGCCGCCCAGGAGAGCAGGTCGGCTGCGACCGAACAGCCGACTCCGGACGGCTCGGAACCGGGGGAGACCGAGCCCACCCGAGCCACGCCCACCACACCCGTCACGGTCCTGGATGTCACCTCGTGGCAGCCCGCCGGATCACCCGGTGTCGCCGAGAACTCCTCGAGCGCCCCCAACGTCGTCGACGGTGACAGGTCGACCTCGTGGTCAACCGACACCTACCGCAACCAACTCGGCGACAGTGGAGCCGCCTACAAGCCCGGAGTGGGGCTCCTGCTGACCCTCGACGGCGAGCAGGAGACCCGCCGCGTGGTGGTCCACTCGGCTGATGACGGGGTGGAGTTCGAGGTCCGGATCGCCGAGAGCTCCTCGCCGAACTCACTCGATGACACCACGCTCCTCGGTGAGGGGACCATCCGGGGAGGGTCGGGCACGGCGACGATCGACGATCCCGAGGACGCGGAGTATCTGATCGTGTGGTTCACCAGACTCGGCACCTCCGGGCCCGAGTCGTTCAGCGCGTCCATCACCGAGGTACAGCTCACCCGGTGAGCCCCCGCGGCCACTTCGTCCGCGAGCCGGCGACGTCGCCGCCGTCACCGAGGTGGCCGCCCCACGGCGGCCCACTCCGCGTTAACGTGACCGCCGTGAACACCAGTGCCGTCGACGACTGCTCCGCGGTCACGGGACGCCCCATCACCACGGCCGAGTCCCCGCTCACCGATGTCGAGCTCCTCGACGCCCACGTCGCGGGGGACCCTGGCGCCTTCTCCGCACTGGTCCGACGCCACTACGACTACCTGTGGCGGCTGGCCATCCGGACCTCCTTCAACCGGGAGGACGCCGCCGAGGCTCTCCAGGACGCGCTCGTCTCTGCATACCGAAAGGCGGACACCTTCCGTCACGCCTGTCCCGTCCAGGGCTGGCTCTACCGCATCGTGGTCAACGCCTGCCTCGACAAGATGCGGGCCCAGCGCCTGCGCACCCACTCCGAGCTGACACCCAGACTGCACGAGGAGATCTCACTTCGAGATCACTTCTACCAGGATCCGGCCTACGCGATCATCGTCGCCGAGGCGCTGGCGGAGCTGCCCCCCGACCAGCGTGACGCGGTCGTCGTCGTCGACATGCTCCGCTGCTCGGTGGCCGAGGCCTGCCACCTGCTCAACACCCGCCCCGGCACCATCAAGAGCCGCTGTTCGCGGGGGAGGGCGAAGCTCAGCCTGCTCCTCGAAGGGGTCACCCTCAGCGGCTGAGGGAACAACGCGGGCCCGCGGGGTGTTGTCGCCTTAGTAGATCCGGTTCAGCCTCACACCCGCCCTTCCACCCGCCAAGGAGCCCGAAAAACCCATGAGCGACACCCTCCACGACGTCATCATCGTCGGATCCGGCCCGGCCGGGTACACGGCCGCCATCTACTCCGCCCGGGCCGAGCTCGCCCCGGTGGTGTTCGAGGGTTCGCAGTTCGGCGGCGCGCTCATGACCACCACGGAGGTCGAGAACTTCCCGGGCTTCGCCGAGGGAATGATGGGTCCCGACCTGATGATGCAGATGCGGGAGCAGGCGGAACGTTTCGGCGCTGACCTCCGCATGGAGGACGTCACCTCGATGGACCTGGCCGGCGAGGTCAAGATCGTCCGGGTGGGCCAGGAGGAGCACCGGGCCCGCGCGGTGATCCTCGCGATGGGCGCAGCTGCCCGCTACCTCGGCGTCCCCGGGGAGCAGGAGTACCTCGGCCGCGGCGTGAGCTCGTGCGCGACCTGCGACGGCTTCTTCTTCCGCGACAAGCCGATCGTCGTGGTGGGTGGTGGTGACTCCGCCATGGAGGAGGCCACGTTCCTCACCAAGTTCGGCTCGTCCGTGACCGTCGTGCACCGACGGGAGGAGTTCCGCGCCTCCAAGATCATGCTCGAGCGGGCCAAGGAAAACGAGAAGATCTCGTTCGTCCTCAACACCACGGTCGATGAGGTCCTCTCCGGCGCCAGCGGATCCGTCGAGCGCCTGCGTCTGCGCAACACCGTCACCGGCGAGACCAGCGAACTCGAGACCGCGGCGATGTTCGTCGCGATCGGCCACGACCCGCGATCCGAGCTGGTGCGGGACCAGGTGGAGGTCGACGAGGACGGCTACGTCCTCACAGGGCAGACCACCGCGACCTCGATCCCCGGTGTGTTCGCCTGCGGCGACCTGGTGGACCACCGCTACCGGCAGGCCATCACCGCCGCCGGTTCGGGATGCGCCGCCTCGATCGACTCCGAACGGTGGCTCGCCGAGCAGGCCTGACACCCGGATCCGCACACCCTCACCCCGAAAGGACCCACCACAATGGCCGTCAACACCCCGAACATCATCGACGTGACCGAGGACGACTTCGCCGAGTCCGTCCTCGCCGCCAGCGGGTCCAAGCCCGTGCTGGTGGACTTCTGGGCCACGTGGTGCCGTCCCTGCACGATGATGGCCCCGGTTCTCGACGAGCTCGCCGGTGCGGAGTCCGACAAGCTGACGGTCGCCAAGGTCGACGTGGAGGCCAACCAGGAGCTCGCCGCCGAATACCAGATCACCGCCATCCCGGCGATGCTGCTGTTCTCCGAGGGCAAGCCGGTCAAGCGCATCACCGGTGCCAAGTCCAAGTCAGCGCTGCGCACCGAACTCGGCGACGTGCTCTAGCCCCCGCCCCACTCGGGTGCGTGCCGGGCACGTCCGCGCCGAAGGCGGTAAGTTCATCCGGGTACCCAGTCGAGTCGAGCGGAGGAGAACCATGGCGTGGCGACGCGGTGACCGTGGGCCCGAGGTGGCCTCGATCCGGGCGACCCTCGCGGGCATGGGCCTGCTGCACAACATCGATTCCGTCGGGCTCACCGAGCCGGAGACGGGTTCAGTCCTCGCCCGGACCGACGCCGTCTTCGACGCGGACCTGGAGACCGCCGTGCTGGCGTTCCAGCAGGCCCGTGGACTGATCTCTGACGGAATCGTGGGCCCGTCGACCCAGGCGGCGCTCCGAGACGCCACCTACGTCCTGGGGACCCGCGACCTCAGCTACATCGTCTCCAAACCCATGGCCGGGGACGACGTCGCGCAGTTCCAGCGACGGCTGGGTGAGCTCGGCTTCTACGCGGGGCTGGTCGACGGGACCTTCGGCCCTCTCACCCACGCCGCCGCGACCGATTTCCAAAGGGACTGCGGTCTGCACGCCGACGGCGTCGTGGGAGCGGAGACCCTGGACACCCTGAGCAAGTTCTCGACCTTGTTCAAGGGTGGTGATGTCTCGTCACTGGTCGAGCGGGAGCGCGCGCGGACCTCCGGTCCGATGCTCGCCGGCAAGCGGATCGTGCTGGATCCCGGACCCAGCGGTTCGGAGAACCCGATCCGCATCGACACGCCGCTCGGAACCATCACGGATGCCGAACTGTTGTGGGACATTACCCGCCGGCTCTCCGAGCGGATGAACCAGGCCGGCGTGGAGGTCTTCCTCTCGCGGCCCGAGGCCATGATCCCGACGGACCCGGAACGGGCCGAGATCGCCAACGCCTTCAACGCCGATCTCATGATCTCTCTCCGCCTGGACCGCCATCCCAACCCGGTCGGCAACGGGATCGCCACGTTCTACTTCGGCAACTCCCTGGGAGCGGAGTCGATGCTCGGGGAAGCCCTGTCCGGCTTCATCCAGCGGGAGATCGTCAGCCGCACCGACCTGCGGGACTGTCGCACCCACGGTCGGAGTTGGCCGCTTCTCCGGATGACGCGGATGCCCTCCATCCAGATCGTCCTGGGGTACGCGTACAACCCGCGTGATCTGTCCATCCTCGGGGACCGGGCCGCCCAGGACACCATCGTCGACTCGATCCTGGTCGGCGTGAAGCGTCTCTACCTTCTCGACGAGGACGATCACCCCACGGGATCAATGTCCGTGAACGAACTGATCGACTACGAGCAGCGTCAGCGGGACTGAGGTAGCGGGACCGAGGTAGGGCCCGCGCCGACCGTGCCGTCTCAGCCGTGCCGCGCTGTCGCCCCGGACAACACTCCCAGGGTTCTGGTGGCGAAACCCCGCTCGGCGAAGAGCTGATCGAGAGCTCTCTCAACGTCGGCCTTCCAAAGGTGCTCGCTCTCGATGTCGAGACGGAGTCGCGGATGGGTCTCGTGCTCGGCCACCACGGTGAATCCGTGCTCGACGAGGAAGCCAGTCGGCGCGATGCACGACTCTGCTCCACACATGTCACGTGACATTACGTCCCCGGTGTCCGACGTCGTGACCCCGAAAGCCTCGATCGCCTTGATTCCGCGCCTGCGGAGGTCGGTCACGACAGCGTCCAGCAACGAGGTCGGTGCACCTCCCGGCGCACCGTGCTCGATGCTCATGCCCGCCAGCAGGATGGCGTCCGAGCCCACCGGTGACGTCGGGAAGCACGCTGCACGAGGGACCATCGCCGGCGGCGCGTAGAAGGCTGCGCCGTTCGCGCGGTCACCCTCACCCGCGATCTGACCGCACACGCCCCACTCCAGGGAGACGTGGGAGATCCAGGCCTCCTTCTCGAACTCCGGATCTCCCGGCTGATCGCCGTGCTGCCCATCGGTCTGCCAGTACACACACCTGCGAGCACGCGGTCCGAGCTGGTCCACGGCCGAGAGGTCGAGTGGTCGGATCGAGTTCATCGTGACGGACCGGGCGACCCGCCCTCGAGTAGCAACAGGACCCGCTGAAGATCGTCGGCGTCACCCACGTCTATGGTGATTCGCCCCTTACGTCGGCCCATCGTGACCGACACCGAGGTGTCGAATCGGTCGGACAGTCTGCCCGCGACCGCCTCCAGCTCGGGGTTCCGGCGGCGGCCCTTAGGGGCGGGGGAGGAGGTCGGCGCGGAGCCGTTGCCTTCTCGGTTCAGCAGCGTGACGATCTCCTCTGTCGCCCGGACCGACAGACCCTCCGCCACGATCCGCGCCGCGAGTTCGTCCTGCGCCGGCACCCCGGCTTCCAATCCGAGCAATGCCCGCGCATGTCCCGCTGACAGGACGCCCGCGGCCACTCTGCGTTGGACAGCGGTCGGCAACTGAAGGAGACGAATACTGTTGGTGATGGCCGGTCGTGATCGACCAATCCGGTTCGCGAGTTCGGCCTGGGTGACGTCGAACTCCTCCAGCAGTTGCTGATAGGCCGCAGCCTCTTCGAGGGGATTGAGCTGGACCCGGTGGATGTTCTCGAGCAGAGCGTCCCGGAGCAGGTCTTCGTCCTCAGTCTGCCGGACAATCGCTGGAACGGTCTGGAGTTCGGCCCGCTGGCTCGCTCGCCACCGCCTCTCACCCATGATGAGCTGATAGCGATCGGCCGCGATCTCGCGGACCACGATCGGCTGGAGAAGTCCGAACTCCTTGACGGAGTGCGCAAGCTCGGCCAGTGCCTCCTCGTCGAAGTGAGTCCGCGGTTGTTTCGGGTTCGGCACGATCGCAGAGGGATCGATCTCACGGTAGACAGCCCCCGGATCCACCAACTCCTTGGTTTCACGTGAAACGGTGGTGTCGTTCGCATCCTCGGCGGCCGGTCGCTGACCCGACCCCACGGTGGAGTCGGTACCGGGCGCGGCCGGGCCTGATCTGCCCGACCGTGGTGTGGGGGGAGTGGTCCTGGGACCACTTCCTCTCGGTCCGAGGATCACATCTGCCGCGTCGCTGCCCAACCGCGGACCGTCGTCCGGTCCGGTGGGGATCAACGCCGCGAGCCCGCGGCCGAGCCCACCCCTACGTTGCTGACTCATCGACTGCCTTCCGTACCGGCCGAATCCAGGGTCCCATCACTGTGTGACACCAGGCGATCACTGCGATCGTTCAGTTCTCTTGCCGCATCCAGGTATGCGAGAGCTCCTCGAGATCCCGCGTCATACTGGAGAATCGTCATACCGTATCCAGGCGCCTCGGACACCTTCACGCTACGAGGGATCACCGTGCGGAGAACGGCGTCGCCGAAGTGGTTCCTGACCTCTCCCGCCACCTGCTCGGCGAGCTTGGTGCGTCCGTCATACATCGTCAGCATGATGGTGGAAATCTGGAGTTCCCGGTTGAGGTGCTGTTGGATCAGTTCCACGTTGCGCAACAGCTGGCCTACGCCTTCAAGCGCGTAGTACTCGCACTGGATCGGGATGAGGACCTCACTGGCGGCCACCATCGCGTTCACGGTGAGAAGGCCCAGTGAGGGCGGGCAGTCGAGGAAGACGTAGTCGATTCCCAAGGACACGAGATCGTCGATGTTGAGAACCTCGGCGAGCCGGCGTTCCCGATGCTCCAGCCCGACCAACTCGATCTCCGAACCCGCAAGGTCGATCGTCGCCGGGATACAGAACAGTCGCTCGGCGTGTGGGCTGCGCTGCATGAGATCCTCGATCGCACTCTCCCACATGAGAAGCTCATAGCTCGACGGCGTTCCCTCACGGTGGTCGACCCCGAGTGCGGTGCTCGCATTACCCTGCGGGTCCATGTCGATCACCAGGACCCCGAGTCCCCCGAGCGCGAGGGAGGCCGCGAGGTTGACCGTCGAGGTGGTCTTTCCCACGCCACCCTTCTGGTTGGCGATGGTGATGATCCGGGGATGGGACGGCCTGGACAGCGGACGAGCCTCCCCGTGCAGAAGCTCGTTCGCCTGCCGCGCGGCGGCGAAGATCGGCGTGTCGTGTTCGGACATCCGTCACCTTTCAACTACGTGTCAGGGCATGTCGGGCCCAGAGGTCATCACGGCGTATGGGCGCGCCTTCAGTGTTTCACGTGAAACCGACATCCACTCCTGCGAGCCGGGCGGTCATCGCCCACCGCGAGAACCACGGGCGCGGGAGCGACCGCCACGAGTACCCACTCTAGTCGCGAGGGTCGCAATCACCAGCCTCGTCTCCTCAGCATCCGGCGCGGAGACCACATCGACCCCCATGTCCTCGAACCCGAGCTTCCGGAGGGTACGCCTGTCGCGCTCCACCTCGTCGGCAGCGGACGCCCCCTTCAGCGCCACCATCCGTCCACCCGATCGGAGCAAGGGTGCAGACCACCCGGCGAGCTTGGCCAACGGTGCGACGGCACGGGACGTCACCACGTCTGCTCCCCCCACCTCGGCGACGACAGACCTCTCCTCTGCTCGACCACGGACGACCCGCACGTCTATCCCGAGATCGTCCACCACCTCGTGGAGAAACGTGGAACGGCGCAACAACGGCTCGACCAGGGTGACCCGGAGATCGGGACGTGCGAGAGCCAAGGGTATGCCCGGGAGCCCGGCACCGCTCCCGATGTCCACCACTGTCTCACCGTCGGCGAGCGCCGCAGCGGCGGCCGCGCTGTTGAGGACGTGGCGATCCCACAGACGTGGGCGCTCGCGAGGCCCCATCAGCCCTCGCTCCAGGCCCGCGGTCGCCAGGAATTGGACGTACTTCTCGGCGAGAACCAGACGGTCGCCGAACACCGACCGCGCCCCTTCCGGGACTCCGGTGGAGCCCTCCCCGTCGATGGAATCCTCCACTCCGTGCGATGGCGATGTCCTCGCCGAGGCCTCGGGCGCAGGCTCTGAAGAACGGTCATCGCTTTCGCCGTCACGTGTCGTTTCTCCGGTGGTGTCCTTATTCATCTTCCCTACGTTCACAATCGATCGATTGACCAACCGGTTTCACGTGAAACCGCGCCGGAATGACATACCTGTAAGTCGCCGAGATCCAGCGATGGCGGCCGGACACGACACAGGGGCGCGGGCTCCGCGCCCGCGCCCCTGAACCTCCCGCCGAGACACCTCCCGCCCGACCTAGCTTCCGCCAACCCATGGACCCAACCTAGAAGTCACTCCGGCAACACGACGACCCTCCGATTCGGTTCGGCACCCGTCGAGTCCGACGACACTCCTGCGATCTCCGCGATCGCATCGTGGATGATCTTCCGCTCGAACGGAGTCATCGGTTCGAGTTCCTCCGAGTCCCCCGTCTCGAGCACTCGCTGCGCCGCCACGCGGCCGGCCTCCGTCAGTGCCTCGCGCTTGGCGGCCCGCCATCCCGAGATGTCCAGCATCAACCGACTTCGATCGCCCAACTCCTGCTGAACGGCCAGCCTGGTCAGCTCCTGGACAGCGTCCAGAACCGAGCCATCCGAGCCCACGAGGCGGTCGAGGTCCTCACCGCCGTCGATACTCACGATCGCGCGGTCACCCTCGACATCCAGATCGATGTCCCCGTCAAAATCCAGGATGTCCAAGAGCTGCTCGAGGTAATCGCCGGCTACCTCGCCCTCCTCGACAAGACGCTCCTCCGATACCTCGATATTCTTCTTCGACATGGATCCGCCTCCGTCATCACCGCCGATCGCCGGGCCCGTCCTGGCCGGCGAATAACTCTCCCAAGTATGGGACAAGGTCCCCGATCGCGGACCATCGGGGACCTTGTCGGCCTTCTGACTGACCTGACGTCAGCGCTTCCGTTTCTTCTTCTTACCCTTGCCGCTTCCGCCGCCACCCTTCTGGGCGGGCCGGGTGCGTTGGCCGCCGGGTCGTTGAGGCTTCTGACCCGGCCTCGGGGCTGACCCGGGAGCAGATCCGTCAGCATGTCCGACGACCGCCGGGGCCGCCGTCGTACCGTCGTCGTCCGGCGACGCGACGCCAGCGGCCGTCGCCTGGGGCGCCACCGCGGTACCCGCCACGGCTGGCCGGCCCCTCTTCGGATTCACGGGCTTCACACCGACCCGGGGCGCGAGGGACTTCTGCTCCTCACGGCGCTTGAGCGCGGCCGCGTCATCCTCCTTGGCCATCTTCTCGAACAGGTAGTACTGCTGTCCGAGGGTCCACAGGTTGTTGGTGACCATGTAGACGAGGATGGCGAGCGGCCAGAACGCGCCGGTCACCAGGATGCCGATGGGGAAAGCCCACAGCATCAACTGGTTCATGATCTTCGCCTGCGGGTTCGCGGCGGCCTCAGGGGACTGGCGTGAGAGCGAGATCCTCGCGTTGAGGTGGGTCGTGACCGCCGAGATGATCATCAGCGGGATGGCGACGACGATGATGTTCCACCGCTGGAAGTCCAGCGCCGCGCCGGGATCGACGAACGCCTGGAACTGCTCGATGGGCTGGGAGATGAACGCGGACAGGGGAGAGCCGAACAACCGCGCATCGAGGAAGCTCTGGACCTCGTCCGCATTGAAGACGTAGTTGCCCGTGTTCCGCGTCTCCTCGGCGGTCATCCCCAGAGCGCCGAAGTTGTTCCCCATCCGGTTGAAGGACCGGAGGACGTGGAACAGGCCGAGGAACACCGGGATCTGGATGAACATCGGTAGGCATCCGAGAACGGGGTTGAACCCCTCGGCCTTCTGCAGCTTCCGTGTTTCGGTCGCCAGCTTCTCCCGGTCGTTCTTGTACCGCTTCTGCAGCTCCTTCATCCGCGGCTGCATCTCCTGCATCTTCCGCGAGAAACGGATCTGCTTGGCCGCCGGCCAGAACAGCAGGATGCGGAGGGTCACCACCAGGAAGATCACGGAGAGTGTCCAGATGGCGCCGTTGGAATCCGGCGCCTCCACCCAGGGGAGGAACCCCCCGAGGAACGCGAAGATCTTGTGCCAGAACCAGAGGATCCCGGAGATCGGGTAATAGACCAGAGGGTCGGTGATGAACGACATCGGTGGTGGAGTCCTAGCTTCGTTCGGAATTGTCGGGATGCTGGTGGTCCCCGCAATGGTCAGGGGCGCGGGGTTCGGGGACCGGATCCCAACCGCCGGGGGTCCATGGCCCGCACCGCAGTAGACGCCACACCGCGAGCCACGTCCCGTACCAGGCGCCGTGCACTCGAACCGCCTCGACCGCGTAATTGCTGCAGGTGGGTTCGAACCTGCAGCTCGGCGGGGTCAGCGGCGAGATGCCCTTCTGATAGAAGTCGAGCAACCACAGCAGCACCCGGGCGCCGGGGCCATGGCGGCTCTCGGTCATCGCCGTGCCTCCCGCGCCCGGGACACGGCGGAGGTCAGACCGGTCCGCATGTCGTGAAGCAGATCCGCATGGGAGGCCGAGACCGCAGCCGGATTCGCGCGGACCACCACCAGGAGATCGGACTCGAGCCCGGGGAGGACTTCCGATGCGATGTGACGAAGCCGCCGGCTGACACGGTGGCGGGTCACCGAGTCACCGACGGCTTTGCTGACGACCAGGCCGAAACGAGGTCCGCCCACGCGGACATCGGAAGAGTCCACGTGGGCGTGTACGACCATGGTCCGGCGGCCCTTCCTGGCACCCTTTCGCACCACCGTCGCGAAGTCAGCGGATCGGTGGAGACGATGGGTCCTGGGAAGCACGCGCCACCCCGGCCCGGATCAGGCCGTCAACGAGGCGCGGCCCTTGCGGCGACGGGCGCCGACGATGCCGCGGCCGGCGCGGGTGCGCATCCGGAGCCGGAAGCCGTGCACCTTGGCACGACGACGATTGTTCGGCTGGAAAGTCCGCTTGCCCTTGGCCATGGTTGGCTCCTCACGTGAAGTAGGCGCCTCGTGTGCGCCTGATCCGGTTCCTGATGACGTCGAGACACAACCGACAGGCGGTACCGCGACGCGACGCGCGCCCCTCAGGCGCGCGACAGACCGTTCAAGATTACGCGCATGACGCCGCGCCCACCAAACCGCGCGAAACCACAGGCACCATCCGTACCATCCCGCAGGCCACCGCAACACGCCGGAACCGTCGATGCTTGACATCCGCCCTCCAGTTGATCTTGAGGGTTGCCCACTAGTTCACGGAGTTGTTACCGTCATTCGTCATCGAGCCCCACGCGGGCCGCCTAACGTCACCACAACGCACAACAACCACGCCGAATCCACATAGAACACCCATGCGGCGGAACCCGCCGTCGCAGAACCCAGGCCGAACCCGTCATCCCGGGGTGGTCTGTCTTCCACATCTGTGGACAACCGTGTGGATACCTCAGTAGACCTGGGTCGGAGCCTGTGGATAGAGTGTGGTCCCCGGTCGGGTCAGATCGCCCGGTGGCCCGGAACCGCTACCCATCGACGAGAGGAGACCGCCCACCGTGTCTCCCGATCTCGAACACGTGTGGAGTGCGGTACTCGACAAGCTGACCGACCCCTCTCTGGCGAGCGATGACAACCCGGCTCTGTCCCGCCAGCAACAGGCCTGGCTACGCCTGGTCCAACCCATCGCCGTGGTCAACGGATTCGCGATGCTCGCCGCCCCGTCGGCATTCGCGAGGGACAACATCGAATCGATCCTCCGCGGACCGATCACCCGGGCCCTGAGCTCCCAACTCGGAGAACCGGTCGATCTGGCGGTCAAGGTCGACACCTCGCTCGCCGGCCAACGCAACCACGTCGACGTGGACGCTCCACCGATCGACGTCGACGACATCCACCGGCCGGTGCCGGAGCAGGCCCAGACCGACTCCACACCTCGCCCCACGCGGATGACCGAAGAGCAGATCGCTGCAGAACGCCTGCTGCACGGCAGCGATCGCGACGAGGCCCTGTCCGCGGCGACCGCGCCCGGTCTCAACGAGCGATACACGTTCAGCGCGTTCGTCCAGGGCAACTCGAACCGGTTCGCCCGCGCCGCGGCTCTCGCGGTGGCCGAGGCCCCCGCACGGGCGTACAACCCGCTGTTCATCTGGGGAGAGTCGGGGCTCGGGAAGACGCACCTTCTCCACGCGATCGGGCACTACTCCCTGCGGATGTACTCCGAGCAGAAGGTCAAGTACGTCTCGACGGAGGAGTTCACCAACGACTTCATCAACTCCGTTCGCGACGGCCGCCAGAACATGTTCAAGAAGCGGTACCGCGAGGCGGACATCCTCCTGGTGGACGACATCCAGTTCCTCATCGGCAAGGAGCAGGTGCAGGAGGAGTTCTTCCACACCTTCAACACGATCCATAACGCGCAGAAGCAGATCGTGATCTCCTCCGATCGCCCCCCCAAGCAGCTCCAGCCGCTCGAGGACAGGCTGCGTACCCGCTTCGAGTGGGGACTGATCACCGACATCCAGCCCCCGGAACTCGAGACGCGCATCGCGATCATCGACAAGAAGGCCAAATCGGAGAACTACGTCGTCCCGCGGGATGTCCTGGAGCTCATCGCCACCCGGGTCCAACGCAACATCCGCGAGCTCGAGGGGGCGTTGATCAGAGTCGTCGCGTTCGCCTCGCTGAACGGTCACGACATCGATGTCCCGTTGGCGGAAGTCGTCCTCCGGGACGTCGTCTCAGACGACGACTCCCTGCAGATCTCCGCCGCGACGATCATGGCGGTGACGGCTGAATTCTTCTCGACCAGCATCGACGAGCTCTGCGGCACCTCCAAGACCCGGTCCCTCTCCCGCGCCCGGCAGATCGCCATGTACCTCTGCCGAGAGCTCACCGACCTCTCGCTCCCCAAGATCGGCGTGACCTTCGGCGGCAAGGACCACACCACGGTCATGTACGCCCAGCGCAAGATCCTCAAGGAGATCAAGGACGACCGCCGGATGTACGACCAGATCCAGGAGCTGACCGCCCGGATCAAGGAACGCTCGCGGTCCCTCTGACCGTCTTCCGACTTCCCTGCGCGTCTTACACCCCTCCGTCGGACGTCTCGGGCCCTTGGCCGCCGTCCGGCGCCCGCCGACCGGTGCCCTGATCGACCTCCTTCTCCGGTACGACGCAGCAGCCGACCGCCCCTGGGGAAGACCCTCCGGGACGAGAACCCCACCCGCTCAGCGGAGTCGACGACCCACGCACTACGCAAATGAGACCCCCCTCACACCACTGGTATCACCCTTCACAGCTGTGGACAACCCTGTGGTTTTCTGTGGACCGACGGTGGACAGACGGTGGACCGAGACTTGTGATTCCACTGCGCTCGCGGAGAAGTCACAAGATCAGCAGAATCGGTCCACAAGGCTAATCACGCTTTGACCTGCATGGACAGCGGTCGGCTCACAAATTCACAGGACCTACTACTACTTCTTGTCTCTCTCTAGAGTTCTTGTAAGAAGTAGGGATGTGGAACGGCGAGCCTGCTTGACCGGGTTACAGGAGTCCGTGTGTTCACTGTCGGTGCGAGCGGTTACTCTCATGGAGATGATCCGCCGGACCCCGTCGGACGCCAGTGAACGACACCAGCGAACGCAGTTGCCACCGCCGCGAACAGGCCCACCGTCCAGATGCCGGCGGTGTGCACCCCGCCCAGAAAGAGGTCACCGATGGAGATCACGGATCCGACGTTCCGCGTCACCCGCGAGGACTTCGCCGATTCGGTGGCCTGGGTCGCACGGACCCTCCCGTCCCGACCGTCGGTGCCGATTCTCGGTGGTGTCCTCCTCGAGGCGGACTCCGGTCTGACGATTTCCGGATTCGACTACGAGACCTCCGCTCAGGTGTCCGTCCCGGCAGAGGTCTCCGAACCGGGGAGCACTCTCGTGTCCGGCCGGTTGCTGGCCGACATCGCGCGGGCACTTCCCGACCGTCCCGTCGAGGTGACCGTGAGTGCGCAGAAGATGTACATCAACTGCGGATCCGCCAAATTCACTCTGCCGACGATGCCCGTCGAGGACTACCCGCAGCTCCCGGCTATGCCCGGGGTCACCGGTTCGGCCGCGGTCGACGCGTTCTCCGAGGCGGTGGCCCAGGTCGCGTTGGCGGCCGGCAAGGACGACACGCTCCCGATGCTCACCGGGATCCGGATGGAGATCGAGGGGTCGCGTGTCACCCTCATCGCCACCGACCGGTTCCGCCTCGCGATCCGGGATCTCGAATGGGAACCCGCCCGCGAGGACGTCTCGGTCGAGGTGCTGATCCCGGCCAAGACCCTGTCCGACGTGACCCGGTCGGCGGGGCAGGGAGGGCGAGTCGATCTGAGCCTGGGCGCGGGTTCCGAGGTGGGCGCCGACGGCATCATGGGCGTGTTGGTGTCCGGTCAGCGCACGACGACCCGGTTGCTCGACGCCGAGTTCCCCAAGGTCCGCCAACTCCTGCCCACCCAACACACCTCGATGGCCCTCGTCCAGGTGGACGCCCTGGTCCAGGCCATCAAGCGAGTCGCCCTGGTGGCGGACCGGGGGGTGCAGGTCCGGATGGCGTTCTCAGACGGGGAGGTCGCGCTCTCCGCGGGCGGTGACGACGCGGCTCAGGCGTCCGAGACCCTTCCGGTCGACTTCCTCGGTGAGCCCCTGACCATCGCGTTCAACCCCGGTTACCTCCTCGACGGGCTCGGCAGTATGCACTCGTCCCGGGTCGCGTTCGGGTTCACCCAGGCCAGCCGGCCCGCGGTCCTGCGTCCTGCGCCCGAGGCCCTGCCCTCCCCGGAGGCGGACGGTACGATCGCGCCCGTCGAGTCGGACCACACCTATCTGCTCATGCCGGTCCGCCTCCCGGGCTGACCGCGCTGACGCGACATCGCCCGGCATGCACCTGCGTCACCTCAGGCTTCTGGACTACCGCTCCTGGCCGTTGCTCGAGCTGGAGCTACAACCGGGGGTCACCACCCTGGTGGGACGCAACGGGCACGGGAAGACCAACGTCCTCGAAGCCGTGGGTGTGCTCTCGACCCTGAGATCCCATCGGGTGGCCACAGAGGCACCGATGATCCGCACCGGTGCGGAGACGGCCATGATCGCCGCCCTCGCCCACAACGCCGGACGTGAACTTACCGTGGAGCTGGCCCTCAACTCGGGCCGGCCCAACCGGGCACGGCTCAACACCTCGCCCTGCCGCCGCCTCGGTGACATCCTCGGGGTGGTGCAGTCCGTGCTCTTCGCACCCGAGGATCTGGCACTGGTCCGGGGCGAGCCCGCCGAGCGGCGGAAACTGCTCGATGAGCTCCAGGTCCAGCGCCGGCCCGCCCACGGGGGTGTTCTCACCGAGTACTCGTCGGTGCTCAAGCAGCGTTCCGCCCTGCTCAGATCCGCCTCCGGCGTGTTGCGCCGCGGGAGGGGAGAGGGCGCGGACGCGGCGCTGGAGACGCTCGACGTATGGGACGGCCGGCTCGCCCACCTGGGTGCGAGGATCGTCGCGGGGCGGATCGCCCTGCTCGATGAACTACGGCCGCTGGTCGCCGACGCCTACCGAGGTTTGGCTCCGGAGTCCCGGCCGGCGGACCTGGCCTACCGGTTCCGCGTCGCCGCCCCGCCGGACGAGTCCGAGCTCGCCGATCCGGAACTGGTCGAAGCGATCCTGCTGACCGAGTTGGGCCGCCGGCGTCAGGACGAGATCGACAGGGGGATGTCGCTCGTCGGGCCGCACCGGGACGACCTGATCCTGTCCCTCGGTGACGAACCCGCGAAGGGGTTCGCGAGCCACGGCGAGACGTGGTCGTTCGCCCTGGCATTGCGCCTCGGATCACTCGAGTTGTTCCGCGCGGACGGGGTCGAGCCCGTTCTGCTCCTGGACGACGTGTTCGCAGAACTCGACCGCCATCGACGAGCTGCTCTCGCCGAGGCCGCGACCGGGGTGGAACAGGTCCTGGTCACGGCGGCGGTCGGGGAGGACGTCCCGGACGGTCTGAGGGGGACCCGTCATGACGTCGTGATGACGGGGGAGGGAGCCGGTCGTCATTCGGTTATCACGGCAACGGACAGTGAGGTGCACTCGTGACCGACGAACACGGTGGGCGGCCGATAACACCGTCTGACGGGCCGCAACGTGGTTATGACATCGCCCGACAGGCCCTCGAGGAAGCCCGTAGTCGTGCCCGGGCGGACGGCAAGCAGATCGGGCGCGGCCGAACCGGGCCGGTGGGGGGTGGGAAGCGACTGCGCCGACGTGGCTGGACCGGTTCGGGCGCCGACCCCTGGGATCCCCAGCCACTCGGGCGGCTCGTCGGCCAGGTCGCCAAGAAGCGAGGCTGGGACGACAAGGTGACCACCGGCAGGTTGTTCGCGGAGTGGGACCGCATCGTCGGGGAGGACGTGTCCGCGCACGCGACCCCGGAGCGACTGGAGGAGGGTGTGCTGTACGTCCGTGCGTCGAGCACCGCGTGGGCGACCCAGCTCCGGCTCGTGGCGGCTGACATCCTCCGCAAGATCGCCGCGGCCATGGGGCCGGGTCACGTCCGGCGCCTGAGGATCCAGGGGCCCGATAAGCCGAGTTGGCGGAAGGGCCCGTTGCACGTGTCCGGTCGCGGACCCCGGGACACCTACGGCTGACGGGCGCGACCCGGTGGGCGTCCATCGGGGTCGTGTTGGCGAGCCCGGGGACCCCACGAGGGTTGTCGCAGGTAGACTGGGCCGGTCCCAGACCCCCGAGACGCGAGGAGTTCGCACGTGGCGGACGCCAAGAGCAAGGCCAGCACGCAGGGTGCGAACGACTACGGTGCGTCGTCGATCACCGTTCTCGAAGGACTCGAGGCCGTCCGGCTGCGTCCGGGCATGTACATCGGTTCCACCGGTCCCCGCGGTCTGCACCACCTGATCTGGGAGGTGGTCGACAACTCGATCGACGAGGCCATGGCCGGCCACGCGACCGGCGTCAAGGTCACCTTGCTCGAGGACGGCGGCGTCGAGGTGATCGACGACGGTCGCGGCATCCCTGTCGAGATGCACGAACAGGGCATGCCCACCGTGCAGGTCGTGATGACCCAGCTGCACGCGGGCGGCAAGTTCGACTCCGACTCCTACGCGGTCTCCGGTGGTCTCCATGGTGTGGGCATCTCGGTGGTCAACGCTCTGTCCACCCGGGTCGAGGTGCAGATCAAGCGTGACGGACGCCTGTGGCAACAGAACTTCAACATGGCGGAGCCCGAGGAACTCGTGGACGCCGGCCCCGCGGAGGGGACCGGAACCCGCGTGCGCTTCTGGGCGGACGCGTCGATCTTCGAGACCACCGAGTACGACTTCGACGTGGTCGCCCGACGCCTCCAGGAGATGGCGTTCCTCAACAAGGGCCTGACCATCACGTTGACCGATCGACGGTCCCGCGCGGAACAGGCCGCCGAGCTCGACGCGATCGCGGACAGCGAGGGGCGTGGATCCGACTCCGCTCCCGGATCCGACGAGGGCTCGGACATCGAGCACGCGGTGGACGCGGAGAAGGCGTTCGCCGAGGGCGCCACCGAGACAGCCCAGACCGCCGAGGCGGTCGAGCAGTCCGAGGCCCAGACCACCGAGGCCCCCAAGGTCCGCGAGCGCAAGCGCACCTTCCACTACCCCGAGGGCCTCAAGGACTACGTCACCGCGATCAACAAGTCCAAGACCGCGATCCACCCGACGATCCTCTACTTCGAGGGCAAGGGCACGGGACATGAGGTCGAGGTCGCGATGCAGTGGAACTCCGGGTACTCGGAATCAGTCCACACCTTCGCCAATACGATCAACACCCACGAGGGCGGAACCCACGAGGAGGGCTTCCGCGCTGCGTTGACCTCGCTGGTCAACAAGTACGCGCGGGATAAGAAGCTGCTCAAGGAGAAGGACCCCAATCTCACGGGGGACGACATCCGCGAGGGCCTGGCCGCGGTGATCTCGGCCAAGATCTCCGATCCCCAGTTCGAGGGGCAGACCAAGACGAAGCTGGGCAACACCGAGGTCAAGGGGTTCGTCCAGCGACAGGTCGCAGAACACGTCGGTCACTGGTTCGAGGCGAACCCGGCCGAGGCCAGGGTTATCGTCAACAAGGGCATCGCCTCGAGCCAGGCCCGCGTCGCCGCGCGCAAGGCCCGCGAGATGGTCCGCCGGAAGTCGGCGACCGATATCGGTGGGCTCCCCGGAAAGCTGGCCGACTGCCGCTCCAAGGACCCGGCCAAGTCCGAGTTGTACATCGTGGAGGGCGACTCCGCCGGGGGCTCGGCCAAGTCCGGCCGAGACTCCATGTTCCAGGCGATCCTTCCGCTGCGCGGGAAGATCATCAACGTCGAGAAGTCCCGGATCGACAAGGTTCTCAAGAACACCGAGGTCCAGGCCATCATCACCGCCCTCGGCACGGGCATCCACGAGGAGTTCGATCTCGACAAACTCCGCTATCACAAGATCGTGCTCATGGCCGACGCCGACGTCGACGGTCAGCACATCTCCACACTCCTGCTCACCCTGCTGTTCCGGTTCATGAAGCCGCTGGTCGAGAACGGGAACGTCTACCTGGCGCAGCCGCCCCTGTACAAGCTCAAGTGGGGCAAGGGCGAGCCCGACTTCGCCTACTCGGACCGGGAGCGCGACGAGCTCCTCAAGATCGGGCTCGAGAAGAAGCGCAAGATCAACGTCGAGGACGGGATCCAGCGCTACAAGGGTCTCGGCGAGATGAACCCCAAGGAACTGTGGGAGACGACCATGGATCCGACGGTGCGCACGCTCCGGCTGGTCACCCTGGAGGACGCCGCCGCCGCTGACGAGCTGTTCTCGATCCTCATGGGCGAGGATGTCGACGCGCGCCGCAACTTCATCACGCGCAACGCCCGCGACGTCCGCTTCCTCGACGTCTGACCCTCGGCCCCGATCGGCGGGCATCCCGCGGGTGAGGCACAGACCTTCCCGCGGGATGCCCGCCGACCCGTGTGTTACAGGGTCCCGCAGTCGTTCGGGGCGGGCTCACCGGCCAGCCGGCGGGTGACGAAGTCCAAGGCTGCCGGAAAGTTGGTCGCGGCCGCCGCCGCGTGCGTGACGCCGGCGACGGGCGGGGTCGTCTCATAGCGGAAGTGCACGGCCGCCCCCTGTTCGCACCAGTCCCGGCCGAGCTGCTCGACCTGACCGAGCGGGATGATGTCGTCGTGGACCCCCCCGGCCACCATCACCGGGACGTCCGGTCGGAGGCGGCCGATCCGCTGATGATCGAGGACCCGCAGTGCCTCGGGTTCGGAACGGATCAGCTCTCCGAGGCTGCGGCCCGAGTGGGTCCATTCGTGAGTGGTGCGCATGCCGTACGCGGAGCGCAGGTCGAGGGTGCACAGGCCCGCGATGTCTGCGAGCGCGGCTCGCCCGGCGTCGTTCACCTGGCGGTCGACCACGTCCCGGACGGCGGGAAAGCGCTGGGACATCCCGTTGATGGCGTACCCGATCGCGCCGGTGAGCGTGGATCCGTCGATATGGTCGAGCACAGCCAGCAGATCCGCCGGGGGAGCGGAGGCGTAGGCGGCCCGCAGGTCGACATCCGGGGCGTACACGGGGGCGAGTTCGGTAGCGGCCGCCGAGGCACCTCCACCCTGGGAGTGACCCCAGAACACCACCGGGGCGTCCCCGCTCAGAGCACGTGCGGCCCGGGCGCCGTCCAGCATGGCGTGGGCCTGTTCCACCCGGTCGGAATAGGTGTGGACGCCTGGCGTACCGAGGCCGATGTAGTCGATCACCATCACCCGGAAGCCCTGGGCGGCCAGGACCAGCGCGAACGCCTGCTCATACGAGGGCACCGCGCCCCCGGTCTGCGGGTTCACGCCGAGCGCGGTCTCGAGATGCCGGGACGGAGCACACGCATCGCCCTGACCCTGCGTGCCGGGCCCGATCACGATGGTGGGCCGTGGGCCGGGACCGTTCCACGGTGCGGTCGAGTCGTACAGTGCACCCGAGGTGGCGACCGGTCGTCCGTCGACGCCTGCGGACTGGTACACGATTCGTTGGGCGCGAGCGGGTAGCGGCGAGGGCACGTGGGGGAGCCCTGGGAGGGTCACGGCCAGGGGGAGTTCGGAGTACTCGGCTCGCAGGACCTCCCCCGGAGCGCCGATGGGGAGGCCCCGGGTGTCGTAGAAGCCGCCCGGCTGGTCGAACTGGACGCTGTCCCGGTTCGCGCTCACCGCCGTCGACGGTTGTGCGCCGGCGGTCGCGGGAACGCCGCTGACGAGCGCGAAGACCGCGGCTCCTGCCAGCGCCACGAGACGACGAGTACGGAGCCCGGGTTCACTGCGGACTGGCGACATGATGGAAATGTTACGTGCGGCACATCGCCCGGGAACGGAAATCCGTCGAGACGACACGGTCACCGGGACCACACGGACAACCAGGACGACCCGGGCCGTGGGTACGACGACGAGGAGATAATCGGGTGGCCGAGGCGTGCCCTCGAGCCCGTTTCCGCAGGACCTATAGACTGGGCGGGTCCTACGGCCGCCGTCTGAGCACGCGTGTGCCCGCGACATCGTCTGCGAGAGAAGCCAGCGCGACGAGGAACCGAAGAGGAGCCCATGACGGACACGACGTTGCCGCCCGACGCCGGGGGACACGACCGCATCGAGCCGGTCGACATCCAGGCGGAGATGCAGAGAAGCTACATCGACTACTCGATGAGCGTCATCGTCGGACGGGCTCTCCCGGACGTCCGGGACGGCCTCAAACCCGTCCACCGTCGCATTCTCTACGCGATGTGGGACAACGGCTACCGGCCCGACCGCAGCTACGTCAAGTCCGCGAAGCCCGTCGCCGACACCATGGGCAACTACCACCCCCACGGTGACTCGGCGATCTACGACACCCTGGTCCGGCTCGCCCAGCCCTGGGCGATGCGCTACCCGATGGTCGACGGCCAGGGCAACTTCGGTTCGCGCGGCAACGACGGCGCGGCCGCGATGCGCTACACCGAGTGCAAGATGACCCCGCTCGCCATGGAGATGGTGCGGGACATCGACAAGAACACGGTCGACTTCCAGCCCAACTACGACGGCAAGACCACGGAGCCGGCGGTCCTGCCGTCCAGGGTCCCGAACCTGCTGATCAACGGGTCCAGTGGCATCGCGGTGGGGATGGCCACCAAGATCCCGCCGCACAATCTCCGTGAGGTCGCCGAGGCCGTCTACTGGGTTCTGGAGAACCCGGACGCCGGGGACGAGGAGGCGCTCGACGCCTGCATGGGATTCATCAAGGGGCCGGACTTCCCGACCCACGGGTTCATCGTCGGCGACCAGGGCATCAAGGACGCCTACACCACCGGGCGTGGGTCGATCCGGATGCGCGGCAAGACCTCCATCGAGGAGGACGGCAACCGCACCGTCATCGTGATCACCGAGCTGCCCTACGAGGTCAACCCGGACAACATGATCCTGTCGATCGCCGAGCAGCTGCGCGACGGCAAGATCGCCGGCATCTCCAAGATCGACGACGAGTCGTCCGACCGTGTGGGTCTGCGGATCGTCATCACGCTCAAGCGTGACGCCGTCGCCAAGGTCGTGCTGAACAACCTGTACAAGCACTCGCAGCTGCAGACCTCGTTCGGTGCCAACATGCTGTCGATCGTCGACGGTGTGCCGCGGACGCTCCCGATCCACCAGCTGGTGCGCCTGTACGTCGCGCACCAGATCGAGGTCATCGTCCGGCGCACCCAGTACCTGTTGGACGAGGCCGAGCGACGCGCCCACATCCTGCGTGGACTGGTCAAGGCACTCGACGCGCTCGACGAGGTCATCGCGCTGATCCGTCGGTCGCAGACCGTCGACATCGCGCGGGAGGGCCTCAAGGACCTCCTCGACATCGACGACGACCAGGCCCAGGCCATCCTCGACATGCAGCTGCGTCGTCTCGCGGCTCTGGAGAGGCAGAAGATCGTCGACCAGCTCGCCGCCATCGAGTTGGAGATCGCCGACTACAAGGACATCCTGGCCCGGCCCGAGCGTCAGCGCGCGATCGTCGGCGACGAGCTGCGTGAGATCGTCGAGAAGTACGGCGACGACCGGCGCACGGTGATCATCCCTGCCGACGGCGACGTCACCGATGAGGACCTGATCGCCCGCGAGGACGTCGTCGTCACCATCACCGAGACCGGCTACGCCAAGCGGACCCGCACGGACCTCTACCGTGCCCAGAAGCGCGGCGGCAAGGGTGTGCGCGGCGCGGAGCTCAAGCAGGACGACATCGTCCGGCACTTCTTCGTCTCCTCCACCCACGACTGGCTGCTGTTCTTCACCACCAAGGGCCGGGTCTACCGGGTCAAGGCCTACGAGCTCCCGGAGGCCAGCCGCACCGCCCGGGGACAGCACGTGGCCAATCTCCTGGCGTTCCAGCCGGAGGAGCGGATTGCCGGGGTCATCCGGATCAAGGGCTACCAGGACGCTCCGTACCTCGTGCTGGCCACCCGCAACGGACTGGTCAAGAAGTCCCGCCTCGAGGACTACGACTCCCCGCGGTCGGGCGGTCTCATCGCCGTCAACCTCCGGGACGGTGACGAACTCGTGGGCGCAGCGCTCGCCGGACCCGAGGACGACCTCCTGCTGGTCTCCGAGAAGGGGCAGTCGATCCGCTTCCACGCGAACGACGACACGCTCCGTCCCATGGGGCGGGCCACGTCCGGCGTCATGGGGATGCGGTTCAACGACGGCGACGCGCTGCTGAGCATGTCAGTCGTCCGCTCGGAGATGGACGAGAACCAGCTCTTCCTCCTGGTGGCCACCGAGCGCGGGTACTCCAAGCGCACCGCGCTCGCCGAGTACGCGGCCCAGGGCCGGGGCGGCAAGGGCGTGCTCACGCTCATGTTCGATCCCAAGCGCGGCAAGCTCGTGGGTGCGACGATCGTGGAGCTGCAGGACGAGCTCTACGCCATCACCTCCAGTGGTGGCGTGATCCGCACGTTCGCCAAGCAGGTCCGCAAGGCGGGCCGTCAGACCAAGGGCGTGCGTCTGATGAACCTGGCCGAGAACGACGCGCTGCTGGCGATCGCCCGCAACGCCGACGAGCCCGACGACGACGACCGGCGCGACGCCGCGTCCGAGAAGGAGTAGAGGGCGATGACCGAGCCGAGCGACGGGCCCGCGAGCGGCCCGGCACCCAAGGGTTCCACCCCTGCTCCGGGATTCGGCGGGTCGGCCGGATACCCGACCGGGCCGGAGGCGCCCGCCGGCCAGACCACCCCCGACGGCCAGAACACCCCCGACGATGCGGGCGCGACCGCGTCGTTCCCCGCCGCGACCCACCACCGCGCGGAGGGGCTGCCCGGTGGCGTGTCGACCGCCCACTCGGGCGGCGCGGCCGGCCGCGCCGCCCCCATGGTGCCGCCGACGGAACGACGCGGACCGATGGAATCGGTGCTCGTGTTGCGGCGCATCGACCCGTGGTCGGCGTTCACCACCGTGCTCGGGCTGATGTTCGCGCTGTACCTGGTGTGGATGGTGGCGATCGGGGTCACCTACCTGCTGCTCTCCGGCATGGGCGTGTGGGACCGGCTCGGTGGACTGCTCTCCGGTGTCGCGGGCGACGAATCGGCTGCCGCCATCGGGCCGTCGACGATCTTCCTCTACAGCGGAGGCGTGGGGCTGCTCAACGTCCTGCTGCTGTCGATCCTCGCCACCCTCGCCGTGTTCATCTACAACCTCGCCGCCGGGCTGACCGGCGGCGGGGTCCAGGTGACACTGGGGGACCGTCGGAACTGAGACGCCGTCCGGCGTGAGCTCCTGCCGCTGCACCGAGCCCGCCGATTTGGGCGGGGGCGAGGGCGTCGGGTAGATTAACGCTTCGGTACGAGGGCCTATAGCTCAGGTGGTTAGAGCGCCAAACTGATAATTTGGAGGTCGGAGGTTCAAGTCCTCCTAGGCCCACCCCCGCACGGCAGACGCCGGATCGCCCGCCGCGGTCCGGCGTTCACGCTTTGCGGATCGGGGCCTTAGCTCAGTTGGTAGAGCGCTGCCTTTGCAAGGCAGATGTCAGGGGTTCGAATCCCCTAGGCTCCACTCACTCCCCTCCCGCCTCTCCCCTCCACGCTCGGTGGCCACCGGTGTGGACACCGGTCGTGGTGGACCCGACCCCAGGACCGCCCGTGGACAGCACACCCCGCTCGTGGACACCCTTCGTCCTGATGGCGCTCGTCGTGACCGCGGCTCTGATGTCGAGCGCGACACCGTCGCCCCTGTACGTCGACTACCAGCAGACGTGGGGGACCAGCGGCACGATGATCACGGTCGTCTACGCGGTCTATGCGGTGGCGGTCCTGGTCCCACTACTGTTGTTGGGGCGCCTGTCCGACGCGATCGGTCGGCGGCCGGTGGTGATCACCGGACTGGTGCTGCTGGTGCTGAGTATGGCCGGGCTCGCCGCGGCACCCTCGGTGGCCTGGCTGATCGCCGCGCGGGTGGTGCAGGGCCTGGGCGTCGGACTGGTCACCGGATCGGCTGCGGCGGCGATCATCGAACTGCATCCGGCCAGGAACGCCCGCGTCGGTGCGCTCACCAGTAGCTCCACGACCAACTTCGGGATCGCGGCCGGTGTGCTCCTGTCGGGCGTGGTGGCCACGTCGTCGTCGTCGCCTCTCGTCCACCCGTACGTGGTGATGGGCGCCGCACTGGCCGCCCTGCTCGCCGGGGTGGTCTTCCTGGTGCCGGAGACCTCGGGAGCCGGGCCCCAGACCCTCCGGGACGCCGTGCGACTCCAACGCGTCGCGGTGCCCGCGGGGGCCAGGTCCGCGTTCGCCCTCGCCGCACTGTGCGTGATCGCCTCGTGGTCGGTGGGCGGGGTCTTCCTCGGGCTCGGCGGGGCGATCGCCAAGGACCTCGTCGGTCGCTCGGACTACCTGGTGACCGGTCTGGTGGTCGCCTGCCTGCAGGGCGCCGCCGCACTGGCCCAGTTGGTGTGGAACCTTCGTGCGGGTCAGGAACGGTGGCGCAGTGGAGTGGTCATCGGCGGCGCGATGCTCGTCGTGGGGTTGGCGTCGGCCTCACTGGCACTCGAGGCGGCGTCGGTGCCGGCTCTCGTGGTGGGCTCGGCCGTCACCGGGGTGGGCATGGGACTGCTGTTCCTCATGGGCACGTCGCTCGTCGCGCAGAACGCTCCCGGCAGTTCACGGGGAGAGGTCTTCTCCGCCCTGTTCGTCATCGCCTACCTGTCGCTGGGGGTGCCCGCCGTCGTCGCGGCACTCCTGTCCGAGGTCGTCGGTCTCACCACGGCGTTCCATGTGATGTCCGTGGTGGTCTCGGTGATCGCGGTCGGCGCACTGCTCGCGGTGATGCGGATCAGACCACCGGGTCGGACCGTCAGCTGAGTGACTGCGCGGCCGCGACCACCCCGATCGCGGCCAGTCCGGTGCGGATCCGGTCCGAGGCCAGCAAGGTCTGGATGCGGTGCCGGGTGACCTGCTCCTGGGCGATCCCCATGTGGAGCGGGACGACCCCGGCGGTGAGGGCCGGCACGGCGACGGTGGTGAGGCACGCGACGACGGTGGCGGTCAGCCCGTCGCGGCCGGGCGAGCGGACTGATCCGTAGGCGGCCCAGGCGGCGGCACCCAACCCCGAGGCGTACAGGGTCAGGGCCACCGGGGCGATCCGGCGGGCGTGGTCGGCCTGGCGTTCGCCGATCTCCAGCGTCGGTCCCTCGAAGAGCGTCGGGTAGACGACAGAGGTGACCATCGACTGGAAACCCAGATGGGCCGCGCACGTGGTGAGCAGGGCGAGCCGTCCCGCGCGGAGGGTGGGGTCGGGGACCGCGGGTCGTCGGCGGGTCATGGGCCCCACGCTACCCCTCGCGGGACCTGCCGAGCAGGCGTCTGCCCTCTCCGTCGTCGGTGACCGCCCGGGCGGTCCGCAGCACCACCCTCCAGCCACGGTCCGGCGCGTCCACCGGACCGCGACGTTCGAGTTCCCACCTGTTCGCCGTCACCCGCGTCACCGTGTAGCGCCCCGGCCGGGAGGACCGGACCACCAACTGGGTGTACCCGGTCGCCACCGCCCGGTCGCCGACGAGGAGGACCACCGGTAGGCCGGGCACGTGACCACACCCGTGGGCGATGAGTCCCTGGTGGGCGTCACCGCGCACCATCCCCGCGAGGTCCGCGTGGCCCTCAAGGACGCCGGTGTCCACGTCGTAGACCCCGTCGGCGGCCCAGAGCTCGGCGACCCCCTCGGCGTCCCCGGAGTCGACCCGGGGGCAGTAGGCGGCGACGAGTCTGAGGATCGCGAGTTCATCCGTGGCCCGGAGCAACTGGTCCCGGATCGAGGCGAGAGCGAGCTCGGTCGACTCGAGCCTCGCCTCGAGTGCGTCCAGACGATCGGTGTCGGGAGCCGGAGTCATGAACCCGACAGTAATGCACGAACTGAAACACGTTACACGTAGAGTGTGGCGCATGACGGACAAGAGTTCAGACACCCGTCCGACCGTGCACTCGGCGGACGTGGTGGTGGTGGGGATGGGCATCGCGGGCGCGTGTGCTGCGATCGAGGCCGCGGAGACGGGGTCGTCGGTCATCGTGCTGGAGGGCGCCTCCGGCCCGGGGGGATCGTCCTCCCAGTCGGGCGGCGAGGTCTATCTGGGCGGGGGCACCGCCACCCAGCGGGCGCTCGGCGTCGAGGATTCCGAGGAGGACATGCGCGCCTTCCTCACCGCGGCACTCGGTCCGAACGCGGACGAGGCCAAGATCGCCGACTACTGCGCGGGTGCGGTCGAGCACCACGACTGGCTGGTCGCCCACGGTGCGGTCTTCAACCACAAACTGTGGGACACCCCCACCTGGATGCCGGGTGACGACTCGGGCCTGATGTGGATGGGTGAGCGTGCCGAGCCCTACGCCTCGATCGCGCGCCCCGCGGCTCGTGGTCACCGCCCGCCCGCCCCGAACTTCGCCGGGAACGTCCTGATGGACGCCCTGGTGGCCACCGCGCAGAAGGCCGGGGTGACACTGCACTGCGACGTGAGGGCTCGGTCGTTGATCATGGACGACGGTCGGGTGGTGGGGGTCCGGGCGACCGAGTTCGGGGAGGACCGCGAGTACCGCGCGGCCGGCGGGGTGGTCCTGGCGACAGGGGGGTTCGTGGACAACGACCGCATGCTCGAACAGTGGGCGCCGCAGCAGGTCGGCAAGGACAAGGTGTCCGACGGCCGCGATGACGGGTCCGGGATCGAGATGGGGATGGACGTGGGCGCTGCCGTGCGCCGCATGCACCAGACCGAGACGGCGATGCTCATCATCCCCCGCCTGGCGGTGGGGGCGATGCTCGTCGACGGCGACGGCCAGCGCTTCATCAACGAGGAGGTCTATCCGGGCCTGTACTGCCACGCCGCCGTGCACCACCGTCGGCCGCCGGTCTGGGTGATCATCGACGAGAAGGGCATCGAGGACGTCCCGGAGAGCGAGCTGTGGGGGATGCAGCCCATGCACGCCGCCGAGTCCATCGAGGAGCTCGCCGCGGACTGCGGGCTGCCCGCGGAGGCACTGGCCGACACCCTGCGCAGATACAACGCCGGCGCCCGGAATGGCGAGGATCCCCAGTTCGGGAAGAGCGCGCGCTGGGTCCGCCCGCTCGAGCCGCCGTTCGGCGCCTATCCCACCGGGGCCGGTGGGCCGGATTCCTTCAACGGACTCCCCCTCAAGGCGCAGGGATTCACCCTGGGCGGGCTCCACACGGATCTGCAGTCCAGGGTCCTGGACCGGGCGGGTGAGGCGATCCCCGGTCTGTTCGCCGCCGGCCGGTGCACCCACGGCCTGCACGGCGAGGGGTACATCTCCGGCACCTCGCTCGGCGACGGGTCCTTCTTCGGTCGCCGCGCCGGGCGCGGGGCGGCGCAGGGAACCGCATAGTGGCCGATCGACCGCCGGGCGGGGGCGTGGAGCAGCCGGTTGTCCCGCGGAGGGCGCGACCCGTGGTGGACACGGGTCCTCTGGACCCGTCCCGAGGTGGCGGGGCGCGGATCGACGAGGTCGACGACGACGAGGCCGGCCTCTACGCCCTGGTGGAGCAGGTGCGTCGGATCCGCGCGCTGACCACCGGGGGGTTGTTCGACACCGACCTCGCCCCGCTGACCGACCGGGTGCGCGAGGTGGCCGACCGGCTGGAGGCCGCCTCGGCGAGTACGGAGCGCAGGCAGGCGGTCACGTGGTCGTCGGGTGACTACGTCACCAACTGCCCGGTGGTGGGCCGCTCGAACGTCCTCGCCCCGCCGGTGGACTTCGACATCCTGGAGGACGGCACCCTCCGCGGCGAGGCGACACTGGGTCTGGAGTACCAGGGACCGCCCGGGTGCGTGCACGGCGGAGTGGTCTCGCTGCTGTTCGACGTGGTCCTGGGCAGGGCGAACTTTCACACCGGGGTCACCGGGATGACCGTCTACCTCGACGTGGACTACCGCAGCCCCACCCCTGTCCTCGAGCCGATCGTGGTGACCGGTCGCCAGGTGAGCGGAAGGGTGAGCCCGGCGCGCGGGTGAACGCGGAGTAGATTCGGTTTTCGTGACCTCCGATGCCTCCGCCACCGATCCCCTCCCCGGAACCACCGGCACCGCTCCGGGCGACGAGACGGGTGTCCCCTTCCTGCCCTGGGATGACGACGCCACCGGCGCCACCGACCTGGCCCGCGAGCTTCGCCGGGTGCGGGGACTGGTGGCGGGGTCGCGCTTCGACGACGTCCACGACGCCGTCACGACGGTGCGGGAGCTCGCCGACCACCTCGAGGCCGTCGGCACCATGGTGCGGCCGTCGGACTACGCGACCTGGGGGGTTCCCGAGCATCTGGCCTCGAACCCCGCCATCGGCAGCCGCAACCCGGTCTCCCCGCCGTTGGAGCCGGTGGTGTTCCCCGACGCCACCGTGCGGGCGGATCTGCGACTGGGCATCGAGTACCAGGGCCCTCCCGGCTGCGTGCACGGCGGGATCGTCGCACTGATCTTCGACGAGATGCTGGGCCTGGCCAACGCCGCCGCCAAGAGCGTGGGGATGACCGCCGACCTCCGGGTGATCTACACCTCGCCGACACCGCTGTACGCCCCGCTGAGGTTCGAGGCGCGCCAGGACCGGGTGGAGGGCCGCAAGATCTGGGCCAGCGCCACCCTGCACACCGGCGAGACGCTGTGCGCGCGTGCCGAGGCGTTGTTCATCGAACCCAGGGGTATCTCGGACGCGCAGCGGGACCGGCCGGTCGAGGGCTGAGCCGGCGGGCGGGGGGTCAGCTCTCCCCGCGCAGGGCCTTCATGCGCCTGTGCGCCCCGGCCACGATCCGGCCGCGATCCACCCCGGAGCTGAACTCGACACCCGCGCGATTGCCCTCCCCTCCGCAGACGTGGACGGGTCCCCGCCCGATCGACTCGAGCACCTCCTCGGCGACCTCGGCGGGCTCGCTCACGGTCATGCCCGGCAGATCCATGTCCAGACCGGCGCGGATCATGGCCGGGGTGCGGGTCACGCCGAGGATCACCTCGACAACGTCCACACCGTGGTCGCGCATCTCCAGCCAGAGGCCCTCCACGAAGACTCGGCTGAACGCCTTGGCGGCCGAGTAGATGCTCATGTCGGCGTGCCCGAGGTAGCCGGCCATCGACCCCATGACCACGATGCCGCCCCGGCCGCGGTCCCGGAGCGTGGGGGCGAAGTGACGGATGATCTGCAGCGGCGCGGTGATGTTGAGGTCGATCACCTGTTGGACGCGGTCCATGTCCGACTCGGCGAACTCCGACCCGTAGGTGTTGGCCCCGGCGTTGAGAACCACCAGCCCCACGTCGAGGCCGTCGCAGGCGGCAGCGATCCCGTCGGCGGCACCCGGTTCGGTGAGGTCGACCGAGAGCACACGGCACTCCACGCCCCTGGCGCGGACCTCGACGGCGGTCTCCTCGAGGGGTCCGGTCCGACGGGCGACCAGCACAGTGCAGACCCCGGCCTCGGCCAGGCGGAGGGCGATCTCGGCCCCCACCCCCTCGCTGCCGCCCACGACCAGAGCCCAGGGTCCGTACGTGGAAGGGTCGAACTGTCTCTTTCTGACGGGTGTCGACATAGTCTTCAGAGTATGGCCCAGAACAACAACAGCCCTGAAGTCGGTCGCGGTCCCCTCCCGAGGATCGAGGGTGTGGACGATGTCCAGCTCAGCAGCATGCGGGCGCGGCTGGGGGAGACCTTCGATCCCATCCCCGTCCCCGACCTCCCCACACCGGATCCCGATCTGGATCGCACGGTGGCGGAGCTGCGCAGACTGCGCGAGGCGGTCTCCGGACTGGCCCACTCGGAAGTCCGGTTGGACGACGTCGCCGACCGGTTGGCCGAGGTCGCGGACCTCCTCGAGTCGCGCGTCCCGGAGCCCGTCCGCCGGCTGGAGACGATGTGGACGGGCGCCGGTTCCCGCAGGGCGAATCCCGTCGGCGGGCCGGAGAACCCGATCGCCCCACCGGTGCGGTTCTCCGCGTGTGATGACGGTTCGGTGACGGCCGAGGTCACGCTCGGACTGGCCTACCAGGGCCCCCCGGGATGCGTTCACGGCGGGATCAGCGCGCTCATCATCGACCACATGATGGGTTTCGCTAACCACTGGGGAGGCCGGTACGGAATGACCGCCCACTACGAGATCGACTACCGCTCACCCACCCCGCTCCTGAAGCCCCTGACGTTCCGCTCGTGGGTGGACGAGGTGGCCGGGCGCAAGACCTGGACCAAGGCGACCATCCACGCGGGGGAGCGGTTGTGCGTGGAGGCCCGTGGTCTCTTCCTCGAGGCCAGTGTCGCGGTCCCGGGTCGACCGGATCAGCGGTCGACGGTGGGGGACGGAGCCTGACCGGTCCGTCGCATCCTGGGCCGCACCGTCACTGCTGGACGTCGACCTGCACGACCTTCTGTAGGTAGGGGGCGATCACCTCGGTCAGGCCCGAGGCCAACTGGTCCGGGTCCTCGGGCGGGAGCGAGATGAAACTGATGCCGATCCGGGCGATGATCGACGCGGCCAACCGGGCCTGGCTGGCCTCGATCCGCATCCAGCTCTCCGACAGGGCCGGCATGAGAACTTCCGTGGCACGCTCGATGAGCGGCCCGGCCTCGGTGGTGATCAGACGCAGCAGGTCCGGCTTGATGTCCCCGGTCACGAGCGCCCGGATCAGCGGATCGCGGCTACTGGACCGCAGGAACCCGTTGATCCCCTCACTCAGCGCGAGCTCGATCTGCCCTGGGTGCCTGATGATCGAGTCCCGGATCTCGCCGGCGAACTTCTCCGACAGCTGGAGCGCGTACGCCTGCGCCAGCCCCTGACGGTTGCCGAAGGTGCTGTAGAGCGTCTGCCGACTCAGTCCCGCGGCCTGGGCCACGTCCGACATGGTCACGGCCGACCAGTCGCGGGACTCCAATAGTTGGTGCATGGCGTCGAAGACGGTGAGGCGGGGCGACCAACGCCCCCCCTGGGAGTCCCCGGAGGAGCGTTGGTCACGTGTCGACGGGCGGCGCGGCATGAGGTCCATTGTTCCTGATCTGATGTCCGCGCGGAGTGGTGGGCTACTTCACGGGCAGGAAGTCGACCTTGTCGCGGACGCCGCAGTCCGAGCACCGCCAGGTGGAAGGGATCGCCGACCACGGGGTACCGGGAGGGAAGCCCTCGCGGGGCTCACCGGCCGCCTCGGAGTAGTGGTGCCCGCAGTTCGGGCACACGTACTCGCCGGTCGGTGAGGACTGGTCGGCGGCGATGTCGGTGTCGACGACGACCTTCTCCGCCACCGCGCTGGTGCCGTCACCGGTCGCGTCGACGCCGTAGCGGGCGAGGATCTTCTCGCGCTTGGACGGCTGGATGTTGGCCCGCGTGATGTCGCCCTCGTAGTGGGCCAGGACCCGCTTGTCCATGACCTTGCGCCACAGCGGCGGCACGTAGGCCAGAACCATCATGGTCGCGTAGCCGGACGGAAGCTGTGGGGCCTGGTCGAAGCTGCGCAGCACCTGGTAGCGGCGCATCGGGTTGGCGTGGTGGTCGGAATGACGCTGCAGGTGGTAGAGGAAGATGTTCGTCACCAGATGATCGGAGTTCCACGAGTGCTCCGGGCGGCAGCGCTGGTAGCGGCCGGCCGAGGTCTTCTGTCGCTTCAGACCGTAGTGCTCGAGGTAGTTGACGACCTCCAGTAGCGAGAAGCCGAAGACCGCCTGCACGAGGAGCCACGGCGCGACCTCCCAGCCGAACACCGCGATGAGTCCGCCGAACAGGACGACCGTCATGAGCCAGGCGTTGAGGTTGTCGTTGCGGATGGTCCACGGCCCCTTGCCCAGACGACCGAGGCGCTCGACCTCGAGGTGCCAGGCCGATCGTGCGGAACCGACGACGCTGCGCGGGAGGAACGCCCAGAACGACTCACCGAAGCGCGAGCTGGCCGGGTCCTCGGGGGTGGCGACCCGGGCGTGGTGACCGCGGTTGTGCTCGATGAAGAAGTGCCCGTACCCCGTGGTGGCCAGGGCGACCTTGGACAGCCACTTCTCGCTCCCGGCGATCTTGTGCCCCAGCTCGTGGGCGGTGTTGATCCCGATCCCTCCGGTGATGGCCACGGTCCAGGCCACGCCGATCGACGCCGCGATACCGAGACCCCCGTCGTACCCGAGCCACGACAGGTCCTGGGCGGTCCAGAGGTAGCAGGCGACGATGAGCGACGCGTACTGGAAGGGGATGTACAGGTAGGTGCACCACCGGTAGAACGGGTCGGCCTCGAGCTTGTCCATCACCTCGTCCGGCGGGTTCTCGCCGTCGGCGCCGATCGCCAGGTCACCGAGGGGGATCACGATGTACACCAGGACGGGGAGCAGGAACCACGCGGCGGAGGCGGCCCAGCCCAGACCCAGGGAGTTGAACCCGGCGACGAACGGCATCGACAGGAACAGGCCCATCGCCGGGATCAACCCGAGAAGCCACAGGTACCGCTTGGCGTCGGTCCAGGCGTAGGGCTCGACGGCGCCCTCGGTGGCTCCCTCGGCGGCGTCGCCCACGGGGGAGTCGGCCCGCCCCGCGGGAGACGTCAGGTGGTCCCGGTCGGGATTCTGGGCTCCGCCGCGGGGGCGGATGTATTCGGTGCTGGACATCGTCACGACCTCCGAAGTTCACTCGGGATGTGGCATACGCCACTGCATGAAGTCGAGATTAGACAAAATCCAGTGGCTTGTCTAGACACGATCTCCCGCTTTGTCCAAACGTGACCCTTCCGTGGCCCCTCCGCGTCGTCGGCCCGGTGGCCCGGTCAGCTCAGCCACCGCGGAATAAGGGCACCACATGCCCGGTTGTACCGTCAGGTCGTCGGAAACCCCTCTCCGACGCAGGAGGAGTGGCGGACGTGACGATGCAGCAGGCCGCCATGCGCACCCTGATGCGGGCCGAGAACAACAACATCACCCTCGACCGCAGCGTGTTCACCCGCGAGAACTTCCGGCGGATCGGACAGTTCGCGAGACCGCACACCAGGCGGATCGTCCTGTTCCTGATCCTGTCCGTGTTCGGCGCCTCCCTCGCGGTGGTGACCCCGCTGCTCGCCGGCCGCGTCGTCACGGCGATCGTGGACGGCACCGCCGTACGAGTGGTGTTCCTCCTCGCCGCCGCCATCGCGGTGATCGGCGTCGTCGAGGCGGTCAACGCCGTGGTGACCCGATTCTGGTCGGCCCGGATCGGCGAGGGCCTGATCCTCGACCTGCGGCGTGCGGTGTTCGACCACGTCCAGACCATGCCCATCGCATTCTTCATGCGAACCCGGACGGGTGCGCTGGTCAGTCGACTCAACAACGACGTCATGGGCGCCCAGCGTGCGTTCTCGGACACCCTCTCCGGGGTCGTGTCCAACCTCGTCCAGCTCATCCTGACCCTCGTCGTGATGGCCGGGATCAACTGGCAACTCACACTCATGTCAGTGCTGTTGCTGCCGGTGTTCCTGTTCCCCGCGCGCTACGTGGGCAGGCGGCTGGCCAGGCTGCGTCGCGAGGCCTCCGACCTCAACGCGTCGATGAACGACCAGATGACGGAGCGCTTCAACGCGGGTGGCGCGACCCTGGTCAAGCTCTTCGGCCGCCCCGCCGCCGAATCAGCGGAATTCGCCTCCCGCGCCGGCCGGGTGCGGGACATCGGGGTCCGGACCGCGCTGCTGATGAGCGTGTTCATGAACTCGCTGACACTGGTCTCCACCCTGGCACTGGCGCTGGTCTACGGCGTCGGTGGCTGGTTCGCCCTCTCCGGCGGGATGGACGCCGGGTCCGTCGTGGCACTCGCGCTCCTGCTGACCCGCCTCTACGGACCCCTGACCTCTCTGGCCAACGCGCCGATGGACGTGGTGACCGCCGTCGTGAGTTTCGAGCGGGTCTTCGAGGTCCTGGATCTGGACCCGCTGCTCAAGGACGCCCCCGACGCGGTCGACGTGCCGGAGGGACCGGCCGCCATCGAGTTCGACGACGTCCGGTTCTCCTACCCCTCGGCCGACAAGGTGTCCCTGGCCTCGCTCGAGGAGGTCGCCGTGCTCGACACCCGCGGTGGTCAGGAGGTCCTGCACGGGGTCAGCTTCCGTGCCGAACCAGGTCAGATGATCGCCCTGGTCGGGTCCTCCGGCGCGGGCAAGTCCACCATCGCGTCGCTGCTTCCGCGCCTCTACGACGTGGACTCGGGAGCGGTGCGGGTCGCGGGCCTCGACGTGCGTGGGGTCACCTCGTCGTCACTGCGCCGGACGGTGGGCATGGTCACCCAGGACGGTCATCTCTTCCACGACACGATCCGCGCGAACCTGACCTTCGCCCGCCCGGAGGTCACCGACGAACTCGTGTGGGACGCCCTGCGCCGGGCGCGGCTGGAGGACCTGGTCCGGTCGCTGCCCGACGGGCTGGACACCGTCATCGGAGACCGCGGGTACCGCCTGTCCGGCGGCGAGCGCCAGCGACTGACCATCGCGAGACTGCTCATCGCGGAGCCGTCCGTCGTGGTCCTCGACGAGGCCACCAGCGCGCTGGACTCCACCAACGAGTCCGCGGTCCAGGAGGCCCTGACCGAGGCCATGTCCCACCGGACGTCGCTGGTGATCGCGCACCGGTTGTCCACCGTCCGCGCCGCCGACCTCATCCTCGTGCTGGAGGACGGCAGCGTGGCGGAGTCGGGCACCCACGCCGAACTGCTGGCAGCGGGCGGGCGGTACACCGAGTTGTACGAGACACAGTTCGCCGACCAGGAGTGACGACCCCCGCGCGGCGGCGCGGGGGAGGGCGTGGTCAGCTCTCCAGGTGGAGCCCCAGTTCGCGCGCCGCGAGCGCGGCGTACTTGGAGGTCTGTTCAAATGCGCTCTCCAGGCTCTGGGCGTCGGTGAGGTCGGCGATTTCGTTCCACCTCTCGGCCACGACCTCCGGGGTGCGGGCGTTGTCCGGGAGGTAGACCCCGCGGCTCTCGACCATCTGGGAGACGGCGAACACGCCGGCGCCGGCACCGAGGATGGTCTTGGTGGGCGCGTCCTCGCTGACCATGAACAGCGCGCCGGGCGCGATGGTCTCCGGGCCCATGATGTCCAGCACCCGCTGCGGCAGGAGGTCCTCGGTCATGCGGGTGGCGGCCGTGGGGGCGATGGAGTTGACCTTGATGTTCTTCTTGGCGCCCTCGATGGCGAGCACGTTCATGAGACCGACCAGGCCGGACTTGGCGGCGGCGTAGTTGCTCTGGCCGAAGTTGCCGTAGATGCCCGAGGACGAGGTGGTCATGAGGATGCGGCCGTATCCGGCCTCGGCCATGTGGGGCCAGACGGCCTTGGTGCAGTTGACCGAACCCATGAGGTGGACCTCGAGGACCTTGCGGAAGTCGTCGTTGTCCATCTTGGCGAACGACTTGTCGCGCAAGATGCCCGCGTTGTTCATGAGGATGTCGATGCGGCCCCACTTGTCGATGACCGAGGAGACCAGCGCGTCGACCGCGGCCTCGTCGGTGATGTCATTGCCGTCGACCATGGCCTCGCCGCCGGTGGCGACGATCTCGTCGACGACTCGCTGGGCGGGTGAGGACGTGCCACCCTCGCCGTGGACGTCGCCGCCGAGGTCGTTGACGACGACCTTGGCGCCGCGCTCGGCCAGGGCGAGGGCGTAGGCGCGGCCGAGGCCGCCTCCGGCGCCGGTGATGATCGCGACGCGGTCGGTGAAATCGATGGGATTGACCATGGGTGACTCCTGATGTCGAGAGGGGGTCGGTTCAGTTGGTGGGTGGCTGTGCGGCGACGAGGCCGTGACCGCGCGAGGTCCCCGCCGGCTCCGGGCTCAGCCCAGCTCGCCGCGGACGTACGACTCGTAGGCCGGGAGATCGAGGAACCCGTGACCGGACAGTCCGATCACGATGGACGGGCCCGTGCCCGCTTCCCCGGTGTGCCGGCGGGCCTCGTCGAGCGCTCCGGCGAGGGCATGGGTGGACTCGGGCGCGGGCACGATTCCCTCGGCCTTGGCGAACTCCACACCGGCCGCGAAGGCGACGTTCTGCTCCACCGCGATCGAGTCGAGCAGCCCGAGGTGCTTGACGTGGCTGACCAGGGGTGCCATCCCGTGGTACCGCAGACCGCCCGAGTGGATCGGGTCCGGAACGAAGTCCTGGCCCAACGTGTACATCTTCATGAGCGGGGTCAGCCCCGCGACGTCCCCGTGGTCGTAGCGGAACTCGCCCTCGGTCATGGACGGGCACGCGGACGGCTCGACCGCGACGATCCTCGTCCGCGCGCCGGCCAGGTTCTCGCGGATGAACGGGAACGCCAGACCGGCGAGGTTGGAGCCGCCTCCGGCGCACCCGAACACGTAGTCGGGGGCCGTCTCGCCGAACATCTCCAACTGTTTGAGGGCCTCCTCGCCGATGATCGTCTGGTGCAGGCACACGTGGTTGAGGACGGAACCCAGGGAGTAGCGGGACTCGGGATCACCCGCCGCCACCTCGACCGCCTCCGACACCGCCATGCCCAGCGAACCGGGGGTCCGGGGGTCCTTGGCGAGGAAGGACCGTCCGGCCTCGGTCAGGTCGGAGGGGCTGGGGTGAACGGACGCGCCGAAGGTCTCCATGAGCATGCGGCGGTACGGCTTGGACTCGAACGACGCCTTGACCTGCCAGACCTCCACCTCGATGCCGAAGGCCTGGCCTGCGAATGCCAGCGAGGCACCCCACTGCCCGGCGCCCGTCTCGGTGGTGAGCTTGGTGATGCCCTCCGCGGCGTTGTAGTACGCCTGGGCCACGGCCGTATTGGGCTTGTGCGAGCCGACCGGGCTGGTGCCCTCGTACTTGTAGAAGATCCTCGCCGACGTACCGAGCGCCTTCTCCAGTCGGCGCGCACGGATGAGGGGCGAGGGCCGCCACAGGCGGTAGATCTCCCGCACCTCCTCCGGGATCTCGACGTACCTCTCAGCGGTGACCTCCTGCTCGATGAGCGCCATGGGGAAGAGCGGGGCGAGGTCTTCCGGGCCGAGCGGCTCCTTGGTGCCGGGGTGCAGGTGCGGCGCCATCGGCTCGGGCAGGTCGGCCTGGATGTTGTACCAATGGGTCGGCATCTCGCTCTCGGGGAGCAGTGCCTTGACCAGAGGGGCCGTGACCGGCGGTGCAGCGTCAGACGTCATGTGGTGTCCTCGGGAGATGTCGGGAGGGGTGAGCCACACCTCATCTTACGAGGTCGCGCCGCATGGGGAGGTGTGGGATCCGCTCATCCAGATACTCCGGTCCGCAGCGGAGGAACCCGAACTGCTCGTACCACCCCTCGAGGTGGGACTGGGCGCCTATCTCGACGGGCATCGCGCCGCAGAGCCCGAGGCCGTGACGGATCAGGACACCGGCGATCCCCCGCCCTCGCCACCCGGGCGCCGTACACACCCGGCCGAGGTGCATGACCCCACCGTGGACCCCCGACCCGAACACGCGCAGGGTCGCCACCAACTCCTCCGGGCCGGACTCGGTGGCCGGAGCCCAGGCCAACAGGTGCGTGGTGCCGGGGTCGGCATCGACCTCGTCGATCTCCGCGTACGGGCAGTCCTGCTCGGCGACGAAGACGTCCACGCGCAGCTTGTACAGCGCGTGGACGTCCAACGGCCCCAGCCCGGCCAGCGGAGAGGCGACGACTCTCCACGGAGGGTCGTGCTCACCCATCAACTGCAGGTCAGGGCTTGTCGGCCGGGGAACCAGCGGCCGGGTCGTCGTCCGACGGTTGCGGCGCGGAGCCGGCGGCCGGGCCGGGCGCGGCGCTGCCGGCCGCGGGCGCCGTGCCGTCGGGCTGATCTGCGGGACCCTCGGGGTCGGGGGACTCGATGGTGAGGTCTTCGCCGGCCTCGGATTCACCGGCGGTGCCCGCCGGTTCGGTGGAGGCCGTGGTCCTGGGGGTCGTCGTGGGCGCGGCCCCGGAGTACTCCTGGCCACGCAGGAAGTACGCGGCAGCACCCGCGACCGCGGCGCCGCCGGCGAGTCCGACGATCCACAGGGGCGCGAGGCGCCGCCGCTTCTTCGGCGTGTCCTGGGGGGCGGTGAGAACGGAGGTCTGCTCCCGGAGGGACTCGGCGTGTTCCTTGGCGTCCGCGGCGAGGTTGCCCAGGATCTCCGCCTGCTCCGCGCGCCGTTCGCGCAGCACCTGGATGCCGCGGCTGGCGCCGAACAGGGCCAGACCCGCGGGCCCGCGGGTGGCGGCCACCGCCGCTTCACCCAAGAAGCGGGGATCCTTGAGGTCGAATGCCTTCCGGGCGGCGGTGCCGGCCTTCTCCAGGTCCTTCTCGGCGGACTTGATGGCCTTACGTTCAGCGGCTTGATCACTTCGTGTGCTCATGGGTAGATGGTGGCACAGGGCCCGGACCCCGACCACCACCTAACCGACATCCACCGGTACCGCGTGGCAGGATGGTCGCCGTGAGCATCGCAACGCAGAAGGCAACCATCCACACCACCAAGGGCGACATCGTCGTCGAGCTGTTCGGCAACCACGCCCCGGAGACGGTCGCGAACTTCGTCGGCCTGGCCGACGGTTCGAAGGACTACTCGCAGGCCAACGCCAAGGGCGAGAAGAGCGGCCCGTTCTATGACGGTTCGATCTTCCACCGCGTCATCTCCGGGTTCATGATCCAGGGCGGCGACCCCACGGGCACCGGTCGTGGCGGTCCGGGGTACCAGTTCAAGGACGAGTTCCACCCGGAGCTCCAGTTCAGTGAGCCCTACCTGCTGGCCATGGCCAACGCGGGCCCGGGGACCAACGGTTCGCAGTTCTTCGTCACCGTGGGCCCCACGCCGCACCTGAACAACCGGCACACCATCTTCGGGAAGGTCGCCGACGCCGACTCGCAGAAGGTCATCGACGCCATCGCCACCACCAAGACCGGGGCCATGGATCGTCCGGTGGAGGACATCGTGATCGAGTCCATCGAGATCTCCTGACAGTTGATCCCCGGGGTCGTGGCGACACGACCCGGCCAGCGGCGCGGGCACCGGTACCCCGGTCCCGCGCCGTCGCTGTCTCCATGACGATGCAGAAACGGTGACACCCCACCACGCCATGACCACTCAGACCCACAGCGGCGGCGCAGTCTCCCGCTTCTTACGCCTCCAGCCGGTGACCGCGTGGCTCATCACCGCCAACCTCGCGGTCTACGCCGCGACGGTCGCCCAGTCGCGGAGTCTGCTCGCCAACCATTCCGCCGCGCTGTTCCAGGCCACGGCGCTGTATCCGCCGGTGGTCGCCGCCCGGGACGAGTGGTGGCGTCTGATGACATCGGCGTTCCAGCACTTCGGCCCCATGCATCTGCTGCTCAACATGTACATGCTGTGGATCCTCGGTCTGGGTGTCGAGCGCAGCATCGGCCACGCGCGGTTTCTCGCGCTCTACCTGGTCTCGGCCCTCGGCGGGTCCGCCGCCGTGATGTTCTACGGCCAGAACGCGCTCACGGCCGGGGCGTCCGGCGCGATCTTCGGGCTCATGGGTGCCTATGCCATCGTCGCGATGTCGATGCGCGTGGACGTCAAGGGGATCGGGATACTGCTGATCCTGAACATCGGCGTGAGTTTCCTGGTCCCGGGCGTCTCGCTGGCAGCGCATCTGGGCGGTCTGCTGGTGGGTGCGCTCGGCGCGCTGGTCCTGGTGGCGTTGCCCCGTCGGTTACCGAGGCGGGTGGGCCGTGGCGGACGGGAGGCCGTGTCGTGGCTCGGCTACCTGGTGCTGGTGGCGATAGTCGCGGCGGCCGCCTGGTACGCGGCCGACACCATGTCGCCGGGGTTCGTCCTCAGAGGGTAGAGCCCCCGAACCCCAGTTCCACCAACCGGTCGGTCACCTCACGCGGATCGGTCCCCAGGTCGCCTCGCGTGAACACCTCGAGTACCTCCCGACCCCGGTCGTCCACGTACTCCAGCCGCATGAGGTGCTGCCGCACGCCCCATCGCGCGACCCCCAGTGCCCGCGCCTCGACGACCCGGGCGGGCGGGACGAACACCACGCCCCTGAGCTTCCTGATCGCGAGCTGCCCGTCCACCACCTCGATGCGGGGACGCCGTATCAGCTGCATCACCCCCGCGGGGATCACGAACACCGCCAGGAGTCCGGTGAGGATGAGCCCGAGCGGGTCCCCGTTCGCCGACCCCACCGCCACGGCACCGACACCGAGGGCGATCTGCGCGCTCGGCCACAGCACCCCCGGACCCCACGAATCCGCTCCCCACGAATCCGCACTCGCCGAATCCGGACCCCCCGAACCCGAACCGTGCCCGCCGGGAGACGCCGCTGGCTCACTCATCCCCCCATCCTCCCTCATCCACAGGCGGCATCCACAGTGTGGATGAATCACACGGGTGGAGTTCGATCCGCGTTCGAGAGCCCGGCACCCCGACCTGCGGAGTCGTCTTCGTCGTCGTCGTCGGCGGTTTGTCCCCAGTGTGGAGGGAGTTGTCCACAGCCTGTGTGGGCGGGTCGGGTCAGCGGTAACAGCGGTCACTTCGCCGTATGCACCACGTTGACCTGCGTTGATGTCAATTCGATAAGAAAATGCAGGTCACCCCCCGCGTGATGCGGGGGGTGACCTGTGTATAAGACTGTGGATTACCCGGAACGGGGCTCCGTGAGAACGGGTGTCAGCGCCAGTTCATCGTCATGAGGAGCCCGACGACAGCCAGACCGAACCCGATGGCGAAGTTCTGCCACGTCTCGAGGGACTGCATGAACGGGATCCGCTCACCGGCGATGTAGTAGGTCACCAACCACGCGAGCCCCAGGATCATGAGACCGAACATCACGATGATGTACCACTGCGACGTGGGCGTCCCCTTGACCTTGACGGGGGTGCGGCTGACGGCCGCGTCTGTGTACTCGGTCTTCGACCGGACCTTTGACTTGGGCATGACGTCCTCGCGCTGGTGGGGCTGCACTGGTGGGGCTGATCCAGGGCAGTCTACCAAGCCCCACCCCGGACGTTCATCCCACCGACGGCAGTACGCTGCATCTATGCGCATCCTCGTCGTCGACAACTACGACAGCTTCGTCTACAACCTGGTCCAGTACCTGGGCCAGTTGGGAGCCACGTGCGAGGTGTGGAGGAACGACGACGAGAGGCTCGCCGGACCCGACGGTGGCTACGACCCGGCGTCGCTGGCGAGCGTTGTCGCGGAGTTCGACGGCGTCCTGCTCAGCCCCGGCCCGGGTACGCCGGACCGGGCGGGGGCCACGATCCCGCTCATCGGGGTCTGCGGACGCGCCGGAGTCCCGGTGCTGGGCGTGTGCCTGGGACACCAGGCGATCGGGGAGGCGTTCGGGGCCACGGTCGACCGGGCCGCCGAACTCATGCACGGTAAGACGAGCCGGGTCACCCACGACGACTCCGGCGTCCTCGCCGGGATCCCCAGTCCCTTCACGGCGACCCGCTACCACTCGCTGACGGTGCTGCCGGAGACCATCCCGGAGGACCTCGTGCCCACCGCATGGACCGCGTCCGGTCTGGTCATGGCGATGCGGCACCGCGAGATGCCGGTGCACGGGGTGCAGTTCCACCCCGAGTCGGTGATGAGCGACGGAGGCCACCGCATGCTCGCCAACTGGTTGGGGATGTGTGGCGAGCAGCCGGAGGAGGCCCTGGTGGCGGGTCTGGAGCAGGAGCTCGACCGGGCCCGGGGCGCCGCGCTCGCCTGAGCCGCCGCGCCGCCCCACCCGCGCCGAGTCCCGCGCCGAGTCCCGCGCCGAGTCCCCCGCACGCCCGCGCCCGCCCCCACCCGGCCCTGCGCTCTCATCGATAAGAGCGTTCCGCACAGATCCACTCGGCCGATGTGCGCGGAACAGTCTTCTCGACGAAGGGGCGGGGCTCAGCCGGGGCCGGGTACCAGCCCGAAGCGGATCACGCGCACCACGACCTGGTCGTTCACCCCGGCCTCGCCGACAGGCGGCTGTTGCGAATAGATCTGCCCCACCCGGGTGAGATCCGGATCGTTCTGCGGCAGCTCGACCAGCTGACCGCGGCCTCCCCGCCACCCGGCGCGCTCGAGCTCGGCCAGCGCCTCGGGCACGGTGTCTCCCACGAGGTTGGGCATGAGGAACCGGTTCCCCGCCGAGACCTGCAGCGTGATCGTGGCTCCCTTGAGCTGCGTCTGCCCGGCCGGGGTGGACTGGTCCACCACCTGACCCTCCGGCGCGGTGCCGTCGACCCTGCGGGTGTCGACCCGGAATCCCAGGCCCTCGAGGGTCGCCCGGGCCGAGTCGATGGACTGCCCCACCACCCCCGGCACCTGCAGTTCCTCGGGGCCGGACCCCACCGTCAACCTGACGGGACGGTCTGAGGGCACCTGGGCGCCCGGGGGCGGATCGGTGTCCACGACCTTGTCCTGGTCCTCGGTTGTCGAGGGGCGGGCCTCGTTCTCCGGGACCACCTCGAACCCTGCTTCCTCGAGGGCCACCCGCGCGTCCACGGGTGACATCCCCATGACGTTGGGAACCGTGAGGATGGGCCGGCCGGTGGACACCAGGAGAATGATCTCCGAGCCGACGGGGAGGCGCTTGCCGGCGATCGGGTCGGAGGCGACCACCAGGCCCGCGGGGACCCTCTGATCCGGTTGCGGGTTCTGGACCGGCTCCAGGCCGAGGGCGGTCAGTTCGTCGACCACCTCCTGCACGGGCCGCTGGGCGACCTCCGGGACGGTCACCTCCTGGACCTGGACGACCGCGCCGTTGCGGTCGGACGTCGCCCAGATCGACAGACCCGCCACGACGGCGAGGACGAGCAGGGCCGCGATCGCGATCGTCGCCGCGCGGGGGCGTCTCCGGCCGCCGTCACCGTCGCCGGGGCCCGCAGCCCGCGAGGCTCCGACACCGGTGGCGGCACCGGCGGTGAGCCCGGGCAGTGCGTGCGCCTCGGTGGGCGCCTCGGACGGCGGGATCCGGTCGGGCCGGCCCGAGCCGAAGCCCGCCCCGGCGAACCCGTGGGGGGCGTCGGGCCGCTGGCCGTCGTCGAGTTCGTCGTCGGAGAGCACCAGCGGCGCGGCGGGACGACCCCCGCTCAGGACGGTGAGCAGGTCGGTGCGCATGTCCCCGGCGGTCTCGTACCGGTTCTCGGGGTTCTTCGCCATCGCCTGCATGACCACGGCATCGACGTACCGGCCGACCTCGGGGTTGATCGCCGACGGAGGCTGCGGGGACTCCCGGACGTGCTGGTACGCCACCGCGACAGGGGACTCGCCGCTGAACGGGGGGGTTCCGGTGACCATCTCGTACAACACGCAGCCGGCCGAGTACAGGTCCGATCGGGCGTCGACCGTCTCGCCGCGGGCCTGTTCGGGACTGAGGTACTGGGCGGTGCCGAGCACGGACGAGGTGGTGGTGAGCGTCGAGGTCGAGTCGCTGACCGCGCGCGCGATGCCGAAGTCCATCACCTTGACGGCCCCGTCGCGCGAGATCATGATGTTCGCCGGCTTGACGTCCCGGTGGATGATCCCCTTCTTGTGGGAGAAGTCGAGAGCACCGCAGACGTCGGCCATCACCCCGAGAGCGCGTTCCATCTCCATGGGGCCGTCCATCTTGACGATGTCCCGGATGGTGTCGCCCTCGACCAGTTCCATGACGATGTACGGGAGTGCACCGTCGTCGGTGCGCTCCTCGCCCGTGTCGTAGATCGCGACGATGGAGGGGTGGTTGAGCGACGCGGAGTTCTGGGCCTCCCGGCGGAAGCGCTGGTAGAAGGTCTCGTCGCGGGCCAGTTCGGGCCGCATGATCTTGACCGCCACGTCGCGGCCGAGCACGGTGTCCCGTCCCCGGTGGACCTCGGACATCCCGCCGAATCCCAGGACCTCGCCGATCTCGTACCGGCCTGCGAGCAGATGGGGCGTGGTCATCCGCGGTCACCTGCCCTGCCGGGGCCGGGGGCCGCCGCGTCGGGCCCGGTGTTGCCGCCCGGGTTGCCGCCACCGTTGCCGCCCGGGTTGCCGCCACCGGCCTGGGCCTGCGGGACGAAGGAGTTGAACTCGGAGGTCAGTGAATCGAGCATGTCCTGCAGGTCGGGCGGCGGGGGTGTCTCGGTCGGCGTCGGCTCGGGAGGGGGAGTGGGTTCGGGGGTGGGCTCCGGGGCGGGGGCCGGAACCTGGGTGGTCTGGGTCTGGGTCAGGGTCTGCGGAACCGAGGTCGCGGGCGGGGTCGTGGGTGTGGTCCCGCCGAACAGGCCTCCGGGCCCGAACACGCCGGCGTTGGACAGTGCGATCGCGGCCGCGACGGCGAGGGCCGCGAGCACGATCACCACGACGAGGAACCAGCCGGCGCACCCCGCACCGCCGCGTCGTCGGGGGGGCCGTGAGGTGACCGGCGGGGCGGGGTGGCGGCGCGCGGGCGCCTGTGCGGGGGACTGGGCGGGTGCCCGCTGCGTCCGGTACGGCGGTCGTGACCCGGCCTGCGCGGCCGACCCGGGATGGAGTGCCGTGTACGCCCGGGTGGGATCCGGACGCGCCCCGGTGCCCGGCCCGGGGGTCTCGTCGGGCAGCACCGTGGTGGCGGCGGTGGCCGCGCCCGCGCCGGCGGCTGCACCGAGGACCCCCCCGGCGGCCGCGGCGAACGCCTGCGGGGGCCGGGGGTCACGGCCCGCGCGCACGTCCGCGACCGCCTCGGCGAAGGCCTCCCCGTCGGGGTACCGCCGGTTCGGATCCTTGATCATGGCGTCGGACAGGAGCCTGCGCACCGGCGGCGGTACCGAGTCGGGGAGCGGGGGCGGCGTCTCGCGGACGTGCATCATCGCCACGCTCACCGGGGAGTCGGCCACGAACGGCCTACGCCCGGACAGGCACTCGTATCCCACGACCCCGAGGGAGTAGACGTCGCCGGCAGGGGTGGTCTCGTGGCCCATGGCCTGCTCGGGCGCGATGTACTGGGCCGTGCCCACGACCATCCCGGCCTGTGTGACCGCCGCGGACCCCATCGATTTGGCGATGCCGAAGTCGGTGAGCTTGACCTGCCCGGAGGGCGTGATGAGGATGTTGCCCGGCTTGACGTCCCGGTGGACCAACCCGATGGCGTGCGCGGCGTTGAGCGCGCGACCGGTCTGCTCGAGCATGTCCAGGGTGTGGCGTAGCGGGAGCGACCCCTCGCGCGACAGGACGTCGGAGAGCGGCTCGCCCACCACCAACTCCATGACCAGGTAGGACAGCGGGTTCCCCGAGGCCGGGTCGTCGATCTGCCCGTAGTCGTAGACCGTCGCGATACCCGGGTGGGAGATCCGCGCCGTCACCTTGGCCTCGGACCGGAACCTCTCCACGAATTCCTGGTCGGAGGAGAACTCGGCCTTGAGGACCTTGACCGCGACGTGTCGGTCCAGGACCGCGTCGGCGGCCTCCCAGACCTGCCCCATCCCGCCCGTGGCGATCAGGCGCAGCAGTCGGTACCGGCCGGAGAGCACCGCTCCGGAGTTCAGGCTCATCCCGCGCCCCCGAGGAGTGCCCCCAGGACCTCGCGGCCGATGGGGGCGGCATAGGTGGAGCCCACGGTGTCCCTGGTGATGCCGGGACCCGACTCGAGCGCCACGGCCACGGCCACGTCCTGGCCGGGGACGAAGGCGATGTACCAGGTGTAGGGGACGGTCGTCGCGGCGTCCACCCCGTGCTCGGCGGTACCGGTCTTGGAGGCGATGGTCACCCCGGGCAGCCCGCCGCCGGCGTTGCGCTCCGCTCCCTCCATGAGTTCGGTGAGGGTGGCGGCCTGCTCGTCGGTCAGGGCGCGCCCCGCGTCCTCGGGGGTGAACCCCTGGACCACGGAGAGGTCGGGCGCCGTGAGGGAGCGGATCAACTGGGGCTGCATGCGTACCCCGCCGTTGGAGACGGTGGCCGCCACCATGGCGTTCTGCAGGGTGGTCATGCGGACGTCGCTCTGACCGATCGAGCTCATGGCGAGCTGCGCCGCGTCCTCCATCTGGCCGAGTCCGGACGGTGCCGCGGGGATCCCGAGTTCGTCCGGTTCCCCGCCGTCCAGACCGAATCGCTCGGCCATCTCGGTGAACGCGTCGGTGCCGATCTCCTGGCTGAGCTCCACGAACGGCACGTTGCAGGAGAGTTCGAACGCCGTGCGGAGGGTGACGGTGCCGCCACCACAGGTCTGGCCGGCGTAGTTCTGCAGGAACGTGGAGGTGCCGGGCAACAGCGTGCGGTCCGCGCCGGACACCGGGGTCTCCGGTCCCATCCCGGATTCGAGTGCGGCGGCCGTCGTGATGACCTTCATGGTGGACCCGGGCGGCAGGGACTGCTGCGTGGCGTGGTTGAGCAGCGGCCGGTCCGGGCTCTGTTCGATCCGCTCCATCTCCTGGGTGCGGACGGTCTGCTCCTGGCTGGACAGCGCGTTCGGGTCGAACGCCGGGCTGGAGGCCAGGGCCAGCACCTCCCCGGTCGAGGGCCGGACGGCGGCCACCGAGCCGACGAAGGGCCCCTGGCCGGCGCCCCGTTGCAGTGCCCCGAAGGCCGCCTCCTGCGCGGCGGGGTCGAGGGTCAGCTCCACCGACCCGCCCTGGGGGGTCCGGCCGGAGATGAGCCCGGAGATGCGCTGGGAGAGCAGCCTGGGGTCCGACCCGTTGAGGAAGGCGTCCTGGGACTGCTCGATCCCGGAGGTGGCGAACTGCAGGGAGTAGTACCCCACGGTCGGACCGAACGCGACCGGGCTGGTGGGATACGTGCGCTCGAACTCGTACCTACCGTCTGAGGGCACCGACATGGCCAGTACCCGGCCTCCGGCGGTGATCTGCCCGCGCTGGCGGGAGTACTCGTCGAGCAGCATCCGGGTGTTGCGTGGATCGGCCCGCAGTTCGTCGGCGCGGAAGACCTGGACCCAGGTGAGCTGGAGGAGCAGCGCCACCACCATGACGATGGCGGCGACCGCGACCCTGCGGATGGCGGCGTTCACCCGGTGCTCACCCGGCCTTCCGGACGCGGGCCAGCAGCGGGGTCCGCATCATGCCGGTGGCCGCCTCGGCGAGGGCGGGTGTCTGACGCGGGGTGGGCATCGGCCGACGGGCGTCGTGCGACAACCGGAGCAGGATGGCCAACAGGGCGTAGTTGGCGAGGAGGCTCGACCCGCCGTAGGCCATGAACGGCAGGGTGAGCCCGGTGAGCGGGATGAGGGTGGAGACCCCGCCGACCACCACGAAGACCTGGATGGCGACGGTGAACGCCAGGCCGACTGCGACCAGCTTGCCGAAGCTGTCCCTGATGGTCAGGCCCACCCGGATCCCTCGCAGGACGACGATCGCGTAGATCATCAGCACGGCTGCGAGGCCGATCAGGCCCAGCTCCTCACCGATCGTGGAGGTGATGAAGTCGGTGCCCGCGAACGGCACCTGGTCCGGCCGCCCGTTGCCGAGCCCGGTGCCGCCCATGCCCCCCGAGGCGAGCCCGAACAGGGCCTGTGAGCTCTGGTAACCGCCGGTGTCGAAGTAGGCGAAGGGGTCCTGCCAGATCTGGAACCGCACCCGCACGTGGCCGAACAGGGCGTAGGCCAACACGCCCCCGATGCCCACGAGGACGACGCCGATGAGCAGCCAGCTGACCCGCTCGGTGGCCACATACAGCATGGTCAGCACGGTGGCGAAGAGCAGCAGCGCCATTCCCAGGTCCGTGTTGAACACCAGCACGCCCAGGGAGAGGAACCACGCCACGATGATCGGCCCGAGGTCCCGCCCGCGGGGCAGGTCCACGCCGAGGATGCGACGCCCGGCGCTGGTGAACAACTCACGCTTCTCGACCAGGATCGAGGCGAAGAAGATGATGAGCAGGATCTTGGCGAACTCGCCGGGCTGGATCGTGAAGCCGGGCAGGATGATCCAGTTCTTGGCGCCGTTGATCTCGGAGAACCGGGCGGGGAGGACTGCCGGGATCGCCAACAACACCAGGCCGGAGAAGCCCATGGTGTATCCGTACCGGGACAGCACCCGGTGGTCGCGGAGGAAGTACAACACGGCCGCCATGAAGGCCAGGCCGATCAGCGTCCAGAGCAACTGCCTGGTGACGTCCATCCCCGGCGGGTCGTTGCCGTTGGCCACGGCGCGCGCCGCGTAGGCCAGGTCGAGGCGGTAGATGAGCACCAGACCGAGGCCGTTGAGGAGGGCGACGGCCGGGAGAAGCACGGGGTCCGAGTACGGCGCCAACCACCGGATCAGCAGATGCGCCACCCCGCACAGGCCGAGGTAGGCCAGGGTCAGCCAGATCAGGGTCAGGCTCAGTTCCTGCTCCTGGGCCAGTTGGACGAGGAACAGGGAGAATCCGACGATCACCGACGCGGCGACGAGGAGGACGAGTTCTTTGCCACGGCGGGGCGGGACGGTGACCGCGGGCGTTCCGGATGCGGGGGTGGTCACAGGTCAGCTCACCGCCCGGCAGTCGACTCCCGGCACGGGGGCCGGGGAGGGGCGTGGAGTGGGTTCGGGAGAGCGCTCGGGGGACTGTTCCGGGGCGGAGCCGGGTGACGTGGTGGGCGACGTGGTGGTGGGCGACGGCGAGGTGATGGTCTCCGCCGGGTCCGTGGTCCTGCCCCCGTCGCGCCGGGGCGCACACGGCGGCAGCAGGTTGTCCTGGGCGAGTCGGAAGATCTGGGCCCTGGCGTCCGCGAGGCTGCCCGACGGCATTCCCGCCCGCACCGATTCGCGGGCCGGCTCGCTCAGATCGCCGATGGTGAAGACGTTGCAGGGCGACGGGAGCGTCCCGGCGTCGTGAAGGGTGAGCTCGTCGTCGTCGGTCAGACAGGCCTTCTGACTGACGGAGGCGAGGGAGATGCCGAAGACCTCGCCCGAGATGCCGCGCTTCACCACCACCTGGCTGTCCTCCTCGGCGACGAAGTAGTTGCTCCGCACGAGCAGCGCGGAGACCCCGACGAGTCCCGCGATCAGCACGATCACCCCGACGACGCTCACCGCGAAACGCCAGCGGGTGCCGCGGGGGGCGGCGGGGTCCGACTCGTCTGCGGCTCGCTGCTCCGTGCTCCCGGCCGGCGTCCCCTCGTCGGCCTTGTCCTCGGCGCCTCCCGTGCCGTTCTGAGAGGCGACCTGGGCACGGGAGAAGGCCGCGGCCCGGCCGGCGGCGGTGTCGGCGTTGACGGCGATCTCGCCGGGCTCGTCCGTCGAGGCCGCGCCCACGACCACGGGCACGATCGAGCCGCCGCGGGGGGAGTCGACCACGTCGGCCACGACGACCGTCACGTTGTCGGGCCCTCCGGAGCGCAGCGCGAGCTGGACCAGTCGCTCGGCGGCGGCATCGGCGGATCCGGTGGCGAGGGTCTCGGCGATGGTCTCGGTGCTCACCGGGTCGGACAGGCCGTCCGAGCAGAGGAGGTAACGATCTCCCACCCGGGCTTCCCGGACGGCGGTGGTGGGCTCGACGGGCTCGCCGGTGAGGGCCTTGAGGATGAGCGAGCGTCGCGGGTGCACGTGGGCTTCCTCGGCGGTGAGCTCGCCGCGGTCCACGAGCGACTGGACGAAGGTGTCGTCCTTGGTGATCTGAGTGAGGACGCCGTCGCGGAGCAGGTATGCGCGTGAGTCGCCCACGTGGAGCAGCCCCATGCGTCGCCCGTCGAAGAGCAGGGCGGTCAGCGTGCAGCCCATGCCGTCGGCCTCCGGATGCGCCTCGACGTGCGCGGCGATCGCCCGGTTGCCCTCGTTCATCGCGCGGCTGAGCGCGCCGGCCAGGTCGGAACCGGGTTGGTCCTCGTCGAGCCTGGCCAGGGTCGCGACCATGATCTGACTGGCCAGCTCGCCCGCGGCGTGGCCTCCCATCCCGTCGGCCAATACGAGGACGCGGGGAGCGGCGTAGGCGGAGTCCTCGTTGTTCTCGCGCACCATCCCCGTGTGGGAGCGGGCGGCGTAGCTGAGCGACGGGGTCACGCGCGCAGCTCGATCACGGTCTTGCCGATCCGGATCGGCGTGCCCGCGGCCACCTTGACCGGCGTGGTCACCCGCGATCTGTCCAGATAGGTGCCGTTGGTCGAACCCAGGTCCTCGAGGAACCAGTCCGGCCCGTGGGGGGACAGTCTGGCGTGCTGGTTGGACGCGTAGTCGTCGTCGATCACCAACGTGCACGAGTCGGCGCGGCCGAGCAGGACCGGCTGCTCGGACAGGGTGATGCGGGTCCCGGCCAGGGCGCCCTGGGTGACGACGAGGTGGCGTATCGCTTTGGTGCCGCGGCCGAGGAATCCACCACGACGCTCACCCTGGCCACCCGATCTCATCCCGACGTTGCCGAAGACATCGGTCTTCAGGGCCCGAAGGACGAGGTAGATGAACAGCCACAGCATCGCCAGGAGGAGGCCACGCGAGAGTTGCAGAACGAGTCCCTGCACGAGTTCGGTCCTCCCTCTCCGGTCAGGTCACCTCGGGCAACGTGTGATCGCCCCCGGCGGTTCCCGGGGGTCCATGCCTGTCGAGGCTAGTCGAACCGGACGGTGATCTCCGAGTGTCCTACCCGGATCACGTCGCCGTCCGCCAGCTGCCAGTCCTGCACGGGGCCCTCGTTGACCGTGGTCCCGTTGGTGGAGCCCAGGTCGGACAGAACCGCCTCGCGGCCGTCGAAGTGGATGTCCGCGTGTTGCCGGGACACCCCGGTGTCCGGCAGGCGGAAGGCGGCGTCCTGGCCGCGTCCTAGCAGGTTGGAGCCGCGCTGGAGGCGGAACGTCCGACCGGATCCGTCCTCGAGGTGCAGTGTCACCGAGAGCGAGGCGCGTCCCTGGGTGATCTGCGTGGGGGCGTCGGACGGACCGCCCCACCCGGTGCTCTGGCCTGCGGACCCGGAGCGGGTGGCGACGGGATAGTTCGAGGCGGGTGCCTGCATGGGTTGTCTCTCCTGACTGGCGTCCGGCGGCGCGGGGACCGGTGACGACGGGGCCGGATGGCCCGGTGCCGGTGCCGGCGCGGCGGCCGAGATGTGGAAGGGGACGGCGTCGGGGTCCACGACCCCGTTGATGCGCAGCTGTCCGGTATGGAGGTCGTCGCGCTCGACGAACGTGACCGTGACCGGGCCGTAGGTCTCCCATCCCTGCTCCGCGATGTGATCCGAGAGGTGGCGGGAGAAGGTCTTGACGGCCAGGGCCTCGTCCTCCGTGAAGGACGCGTAGTCCGACCGGGCGAGGGTGATGGTGTAGCTGTTGGAGACCAGCAGGTGACCGTCGACCACCTTGAGCGAGGCCTCCGCCTGCCTGCGCAGCTGTGACTCCACCTCGGCCGCGACCACCTTGCCACCGAAGAGTCGGGCGAAGGCGTCCCCCACCGCACCCTGGAGTGTGCGTTCGAACTTGCCGACGATGCCCATGAGTGCCTCCTCTTCTGTGGTGTGTGCCCGGGTACGCGGTGTGCGTCTGGTTCCTCTGCCCCGCCACTGGAGTGGGCGGCATCCGGTCGATCATAGAGGCGGGAGCGGCCCGAAGCACGCCTCCGAGAACCGCGGGGGCCGTAACCGTGCTCCACCAGCGGATTAGTTCGGCCGGTGTGGCCCGTGTTAACGTATCCGGGCGTTACTCGGGCGAGTGGCGGAATGGCAGACGCGCTGGCTTCAGGTGCCAGTGTCCTTCGGGACGTGGGGGTTCAAGTCCCCCTTCGCCCACA